>JADFLG010000031.1 GCA_022564545.1 Chloroflexota bacterium
ATCGACAGCACTCCGCGTTTGGCGGCATCGCTAACCCCACCCGGGTCCGACGGCACGTACAGGCCGGGAATCCCCAGGGCTCCGGTGGGATTGACGGTCTCGATCAGGTTGTTGAGGACGATGTTGGGGACCTCGTCCTGCTCTCCACCCACCGCAGACGAGCCCGCCGCGGTCGCCTGGTATCCGACGGCGTCGATGCCCTTGTCGGTCCCCTGGCCACCGCGCTTGTCCTTGATTTGTTCGACCGGGTCGGCTTCGTCGTAGTTGATTGGAATTGCGCCGATGGACGCCGCCTTGTCGAGCCGTTCCTTGACGTGGTCGACGACGTACACCTCGGCCGCTCCGCGGATGACGCAGCTGTATGCCGCCATCAGCCCGACCGGCCCCGCACCGTAGACCGCCACACTCTCGCCGGGTTGAACGTCGGCCAGTTCCGCACCGTGATAGCCGGTGGGGAAGATGTCGGCCAGCAGGGCGAAGTTGGCCTCGTGCTCGGTCCCTGCCGGAAGGGGCAAACAGTTGAAGTCTGCGAAAGGCACCTGCAGGTACTCGGCCTGGCCGCCGACCCACGGCCCCATCGACACATATCCGTAGGCACCGCCGGCGAACCCGGGGTTCACAGTTGTGCAGAAGCCAGTGAACCCGCCCAGGCAGTTCTTGCAGAACCCGCAGGCGACGTTGAAGGGCAGCACCACCCGGTCGCCCACCTTGCGCTCCGTGACCGACGAGCCGACCTCTTCGATGATGCCCATGTTTTCGTGGCCGAACACGATGCCGGGCTCGGCAGCAGTCCGGCCCTCGTACATGTGGAGGTCTGAGCCGCAAATGCACGAGGAGGTGATCCTGACAATGACGTCGGCCGGGTGCAGAATTTTGGGATCGTCAACGTCCTCTACGGCAACCTCGAACGGCTTCTTGTAAACGACAGCTCTCATAAATCGGCCCCTATTTTCTCTGGCTTTGGTTTCGGAATCATCCGTGGAGTCATCCCGGCAGCCCCGATGGTCTCGTGACCCCGGCAGCCCGCAATTTGGGCGGGGCAAGAGACGGTCCCGCTGACTTGCCCGATGTGGTTTGAGCGCGCTTTCGACGAAAACCGGGAGTTAACGGGTGGAGACTATTACAGGCTGAACAATTTAGCTACCCGTTCGGCTGCCGCCCCCCTTGCCCGTAAGCAGGCCAACAGCTGCGACGGAACAAATTTCACGCTCGCGCGGCAATAGAGGCATGCCACAGACCAGAGAAAAATGTGGGCCTGCATGCCGGGACTCGGGTTTCAACTGACCGGCCACCGAGCGTGAGTTTCGTAAACGTTTGAGAACTGCGTCTGCCGATTGCCGTTTGCTTCGACATCGGAATTTGCCGGCCAACTGAGGTGATTATTTTTACCTGGATATCACTGGACCGAGAGCCGCATCATTGCGTCGACACCAGGCTAAACGTCGCCTGACTTAGATTTACCAGACTCGTCCTCGACAGAATCTGGCCTGACAACGTCCGGCGCGTTCTGCCCCTCAGCGGCCAGCCTTGCGGCGCGTGCGTCGGCGCGTCGGTCGACTCTTTCGCGCACTATCGCTAAAACAACACCCGCGGCCGTTCCGGCCACTCCAACCATTGCCAGCAAAGGGCCTGCAGTGGACCTGCACATTGATAAATCGAGTCCGTTCTGTTCCAGAAAAAGCGGTGACGCAACCGTGAAATTGTACTGTCGCTGCAGTCCAAACGGAACTAGACCGCAACGTCTCTTTGTTCGAACCGCCACACAGCCACCGCAACTGCGACTGCCGTTATTCCAATCAGGGTTGCGAGGTGCGCTGCGTTGATGCCGTTCAGGATCACATCGTTGCTGTTGAAGTAGTAGAAGACCGAGACGAACCGCGCCGGTTCGAGTATCTCGACGACCGACAGGAACGTGTCGAGCAGGAATCCAACGACCCCCACCCCCGCGGCCACCCCGCCGGCAAGCCCCTTGCGACCCGTTGCGGCTCCGACAGACAGGGCCAGCAGCCCCAGGGTCGCTCCCAGCACGTACAGGCTTGCGATAGCCTGGATTGTGCCTGTAATCGCCAGATCGAATCCTGCGATCCTGGAACCTGCGATCAGCCCGATCCCCAGTGCGACCGATAAGGCCAGGAGCCCCGTCAACAGCCCGGCTGCCTTCTGCAAGAGAATACTGGCCCGCGAAATCGGATTGGCCAGAAGTTGATCGAGAGTGTGTGATTCCTCTTCCCCGGCGATCGCCGACGTTCCGGCAATAATCGCAAATATCGAAACGATCATCGGTCCCATGAAACTGAACACTTCGACATTCAAAAAGCCCTCGGCTGTGGTGTAGGTCTCGGCGTCGCCAACGATCGACTGGAACACCTCGGGCAGATCTTCGAGGAAGTCCGTAAATCCCGTCGCATCTCTAATCGTCGGGTAGAACAGCGTGACGTAAAGCCCCAGGGCCACCACGCCAATCGAATAGAACAGAATTGATTTTCGAGAATCCCTGAGAGTCTTCAGGTATACGTTACGCAGCACCTGAGCTCTCCTTTCCGGTCTCATCGCTGTAGTAGGCGAGGAAAACTTCCTCGAGACCGGGCTGGGCCGACTCGATCCTGTTGACCGTGTGCCTGGCAGCGGCCTTGATCAGCGAGTCGACGCTCCCCGTAACGCTGCATGTGAGCCTGTGATCACTCACCACGACGTCGGTCACGCCCTCCAGCGCCTCGAAGTCGGCAGGTGACACAGGGTCGTTGAACTCGATTTCTACTCGAGTGAGAGCTCGTTCCCGCAGGGCGGAAACCTCTTCGACCGTTACGAGCGAACCCTCCCGGATGATGCCCACACGGTCACAGATGATCTCCACTTCAGACAGCATGTGCGACGAGATGAAAAGCGTCTTGCCCGCTGCCGCCTCTTCCAGTACGAGCCTGTGAAATTCCTGCTGGAGCAGAGGGTCGAGAGCGCTCGTTGGTTCGTCCAGGATCAGCAAACGCGGATCGCTCATGAACGCCTGGACCAGGCCGACTTTCTGGCGGTTGCCCCGTGAAAGTTCCCCGATTTTTCGCGTGAGGTCCAGATTGAACCGGTCAGCGAGTGTTTTTGCCCTGCCCAGGTTGCCTCCACGAAGATTGGCGAAGTAGGTGAGCAAGTCGAGAACAGTCAGCTTCTCGTAAGTCACAAATTCGCCCGGCAGGTAACCGGTGTCCTGTCGAATCCGGACCGAGTCGGCACGAGAGTCCAATCCAAGAATGGTCGCCGAACCCGATGTCGGGTGAATGAAATCGAGGAACAACCGTATACAGGTGGTCTTGCCTGCGCCATTGGGGCCGAGGAGTCCGAAAACCTCGCCTTCCCTGATTTCGAGGTTCACATCGATTACACCGCGGTGCTCGCCATAGAACTTGGTCAGCCCCGCGGTGCTGATTGCTTCGGTCAATCTGCAGGCTCTTTCTCGACGCCCCCGGCATGCGAATAGCTTCCGGTGAAACTATTCATCAGCGTACCTGGCGAGCACTTCGTCGGGGAAGTCGGCGTTCGAGTAGACCCTGGAAACATCATCGACTTCCTCGAGAGCATCAAGCAGGCGCAGGGTTTGCATCGACGCCTTGTCGTCGAGCGAAACCAGGCTGGTCGGTACGAGTGCAAGTTCGGCACGCTCGATCGTAATTCCTGGCAACTTTTCGACGGCCGCTTTGACCTGCGCGAACTCCTCGTACGGAGCTGTAACTTCGACGGTCGAGCCATCTACGTCTACGTCCTCTGCACCGGCGTCGACGATCTCAAGCGCAGTGTCGTCGGGATTTCCTTCGTTTACCTCTACGGTGATAAGCCCCTTGCTCTCGAAATTCCAGGACACGGCACCTGCTCCGGCGAGGTTTCCGCCCCCACGGGTTATCTGTGCACGCACTTCCGCGGCGGTACGGTTCTTGTTGTCGGTCAGCGCCTGGACAATGATCCCGGCGCCACCGGGTCCGTAGGCTTCGTAACTGATCTCCTCAAGAACAACGGCATCGCCGCCGATTCCCGACCCGCGGGCAACGGCCCGGTCGATGTTGTCCTTTGGCATGTTCATCGATTTCGCGTTGTCGATGGCCAGCCGAAGCCGGAAGTTCATGTCCGGATCGGAGTCACCCTCGCGTGCCGCGACCACGATTTCCCGCGAGAGCTTTGTGAAGAGCTGGCCGCGCCTGGCGTCGGTCGCGCCCTTCTTGTGCTTGATCTTGCTCCACTTAGAGTGACCCGACATTTAGATTTCCATCCTGCAACGTGCCTGCGATCGTACGTGCTTCACTGTATGGGATTGGCGCGAATCAGTTTACGAAGCCATTTTACGAAGATTACGTTCGTCAGATCAAACCAGCGGGCTGTTCGTCAGATCAAACCAGCGGGCTGTTCGTCAGAACCAACCAGCGGGCTGTTCGTCAGAACCAACCAGCGGGCTGTTCGTCAGAACCAACCAGCGGGCTGTTCGTCAGAACCAACCAGCGGGCTGTTCGTCAGATCGAACCAGCGGGTGGGTCGATAGTCATGACGCCGTTCTCTTTGTCGACGGCGACGATCACGCCATCAAGGACTGGAATGAGGATTTCGCCAGAATTATTTGGTCCCTTACCCGAATCCTCATTGGCCGCTTCCCGCCTGGTCGCGTCCCCATCAGGCGACACGACAAAAACGTCGTTGCTACCTGTTTCGATCACCTCGGTGAGGGTGCCGAGCCGTTGTCCATCCAGGGTCACCACGTCGATTCCGAGAATCTCGTAGTGGTAGTAGACCCCCGGAGGATTGTCCGGCAGAGAATCGATTGTGACCGCCAGTTCCTCGCCACGAAACGGGCCAGCTTTTTCAATCGAGTCGATCCCCGCCAGTTTTATCTTGGCGGACTTCCCCGATGCGCCCGTCCTGACGATTTCGTGTTCAGAGCCATCGATGAATACCCGGTCACCGACCGAGAAACGCTTCGGGTCACCGGAATACACCTCGATCAGCAGGGTGCCGTCGATTCCGGTTGGACGCCTGACGCGACCCACCACGACGAGATCTTCTAAATCCGGCGGTTCGGGGACCGAATGCTCGGACCGATCATGTGAACCGGTCATGCCTGAGCCAATCGTAATGCTATGAGGTCAGTCGATTTCCAGGCTGATCCGAGTGTTGGCCTTGACCGCGGCGACCCTGAGCAGAGACCGCATCGACTGGGCGACGCGGCCATCGCGGCCGATCACTTTGCCCTTGTCCTGGTCATCGACAGAGAGGTGGAGGTAGATGCGGTCGCCACCGTCTTCTTCGGTAACGGAAACGGCGTCCGGGTTCGAGGCAAGCGCACGGGCGATGTACTCGATCATCTCCCGCATGGAATCGACCGCCGACATTTCGTCGTCGTCAGGCTCGTCGTGTTCCGACCCGTCGCCATTTGCCTCGTCGGCGTCACGGTCGTCCTCGCTCTGCCGGTCGTCATCTTGCGCATCGGCGTCCTGATCGTCGACATCCTGGGCATCTTCGTCCCGCACATCAGCTTCCTGTTCGTCGACGATACCGTCGTCGTTACGCTCAGTCACTTGGGGTTTCCTCTTTGGCATCCTCGGTGGGAGCTTCCTCAGCGACCTCGGCCTTGGCCTCTACGGGGGCTTTCGCTGTGTCCTCCTCAGGAGCCTCAACTGCGTCCTCGGTGGGAGTTTCCTCGGCTGCATCGGTCGCGGCCTCCGCAGGGGCTTTCTCAGCTTCCTCGGCCCTGGCCTCTACGGGGGCTTTCTCAGCTTCCTCGGCCTTGGCCTCTACAGGAGGTTCCGCAACGGCCGTAGCGGTGGCGGCTGCTTTCGGAGCTGCATGCGCGGCTGCTTTCGGGGCTGCCTTCACGGTTGCCTTCGGAGCTGCCTTCGCGGTTGCCTTTGGGGCGGCCTTCGTGGTTGCCTTAGCGGACTCTTCTGTGGTTGCTGTTGTGGTGACCTTCGGGAGGATGCCGGTCGACCGGAACAGGCTGACAACTGAGTCAGACGGCTGTGCGCCGTTCTTCATCCACCTGGCGACCTTCTCTTCATCGATCTTGATTTCCGGTGGGTCCGGGAAGGGATCGTAAGTGCCGACCTGCTCGATAAACGCGCCGTCGCGGGCGGCGCGCTGGTCGGCAACTACTATTCGATAGAAGGGGTGCTTCTTGCCCCCAACACGTTTGAGACGGATTCGGACCATTCGGGAAATAACTCCGTGCGCCGACGAGATTCTCGGCGAAAAATATACCGGGCTGCGTCGAACCCTGACCATCCGCCAGAGTTCAACATAATCGACCTGAAATTGTATTGTCCCCGAACGGGAAGTGTCAAAGGCATTGGGAGATTAAATATTTGGCAATCCGAGTCGACTGCTTATCGTAGGGTCGTTCATAATAAATGGAGTAGAAAACCTCGCGAGTTCGGAAAAAGAGCGTTCATTGAACGACACGCTGCTTCAATGGGATGGGCAGGCAAAGTACGCACTGTACCTCCTCGGGGCGAGTAGGCAATCGGACATGACGTGTGAGATCGTCGCACGCGCCATTGCCGATCGCACGGTAACTGTCGCGAAAATTGAAGAAGAGTCGCGACCGATGTCAGAAAAGCCAGCGCCCCGTGCCAATGAGTTCAACAGGCTCCAGAACGAAATTCGCGACTTCAATAAGTTGGCGCGCGAAAAGGGATGTCCTACAGAGTCATTCGAATCTGAACCCCACTCGGAATCTTGAACGGAACGATCCTCCCGTTTCGCTGGACTTGATATATGTATGGTCTTGGCGTCGCTGCGGCTAGTTTCACGATTTGGTCGTAGCAGCGGACCAGCAACTTGAACGTACTCCAGCGCGGGCTGTTCTGTCCCGGAAAATAGAATACGCCGATATTTTGGCGGAGTATTGCATCCCATTCCGCCTCATTTGAGTGAAAATGAACATCTTGGCTGATAACTGTCCAACCTTTTGCGCCAATATCGTTCAGCCAAACATCGTCGTCAGCGTCGATCGCAAATAGTTCATCGTGAATCCGGATTTCTTCTGGTAAGCGCAACTCGCGCAGCGCACGCGGGATGCTCTTACCTATGGCTCTGTCGAAGAAGAAAATCACGAAGCAACGTCGAACCGTTCCCAGTCCAATCCCTGCTCTACTTCGTGCTCTTCAAGTCCAAAATCGTAGCCGATCTCAGCGACCGATTCGCCAGCGTTCCTTCTGCCGGCGAGCGTCCAGGTGGGTATGCCTCTGATCGCGGGTGCTCCGAACTGTTTTCGAGGGTCAATCGTGACTAATGGGTGGCTTGGACTCGGATGCCAAACAGTTGCAAGGCCGTGTGTGTCGTCGTATTCGAACTGAGCGAATCGATCTAGGACAACTTCTCGCCACATCTGCTGTCCGTGTCGCGAAGCTGTGACGACTGCATCCAGCCCTAGCTCAGGTAATTGTGTTGCGAGGTCGAGGAATACGTCCAATCCGTCGGTTTTGAACTGGAGACGCGCAAACGGATAGTCGATCTTGAACACTTGTGCGACGTATTCACGGGTTCGGCGCAATTTCTGGAGAGAAAGCCCCGCGTCTCGGAATGTGGCGACGAAAGCAACCTCAATCAGCTGGAAATAAGACAAAGGGGCAAGTTGCCCCTTGCCCTCAAGGGCCGGGCCGAGTTTCCCGCCACCGTAGTGCCAATAAGACACTCGCTGGGATGAGGTGCCAGCGTATCTTGCAGCGTCTGCAATTCGGTACGAAGGCAAATACAGTCTGCGTAGCCAAGCCGGGGGCTCTGACTGTTTCACTTCAGGCATAAATGTACAACCTCCATCGTGCTAAGCCCGATATCAAAGTCAGAACGATAGGAGCCACCGCACGGATCAGCGACATGTGCCGATGTATAAAAATGTCCGTCGGTTCCAATTGCTCCAAATTCGTTGTTCGCCATTATCTGGGCGAGATTATCACCGACCTCACGATCGCCGCCATAATTGAGTTGGCATCCCATGCACTTCCCAAGAAAACTCACATGGGGGCACACGGGTAATCCAGTTTCCCTGAATTCGTTATCGTTCGACGAAGCGATGGACGCGCTCGCTCAGCCAGTTGCCGGCGGAAGTTCCAGCGCAGCCGACCCTGAGTTCTACTCAGAAGATTTTTGAAGCGATCTCCGTCGGTCTGATCTCGTTGATTGAATCGATACTCGAACTTCCCAAAACTCCCGTAATCCTCACAAGTTCTGGTGACACGCCCGGCAACCCTTCGGACCAGTTCAGCGGTAACCTGATCGTTGGGCCCTGTACCGAAGTTCGTTCGATATTTGCCTGCTCTGGTTGATCACCCTGGATGCGCTGGCACCGTGACCCGACGCGAATCACAAAACCCAACGACAGATCTCACTGTGCTGTTCTTCGCCGCGCTCCACGATAGGGCCGGCACGCGGCGGGTGAACGTCGCTGTCACCGACGGCATGACGGTCGACGACGCAGTCCAGGCGGCCCGGAAAGTGGCCCCGCGTGACCCGGAGCCGGGGTCCAGCATCATGCTCGCCCTGAACGGCGAGTACGTGAAAGGCGATCGGCCCGTTGCCGCAGGCGACGAACTGGCGCTCATACCCCCGGTCAGTGGTGGCTCGGACGCGATCAAAACCGAAGCCAACTGGGTGTTCGTAACCGCTGACGAGCTTGACCCGGCACCCTTGACTAATTACGTCACCACCGGGGTCGATGGGGCGGTGGTGATTTTTCTGGGGGTGACCAGGGACCACAACGAGGGCCGCAGGGTGCTGCAACTGGAATACGAGGCATACCAGCCGATGGCCGAGAACAAGATCGTCGAGATCATCGGCGAAATGAGGAGCAAATGGGAGCTTGGCAAGGTCGCCATCGCTCACCGCACCGGCCGGGTCGATATAGGCGAGACGAGCATGGTAGTGGCAGTCGGCGCCGCTCACCGCAGGCCTGCATTCGAGGCGTCACTTTATTTTGTCGACCGGCTAAAGGAGATCGTCCCGATCTGGAAGAGGGAGTTCTTTGAGGGTGGAGAAGTGTGGATCGGCGAAACTCCGGGTGGTGGGGGTCAGGTAGACGAGCGCATGTGACCGGTTCCTTCTCCCCGGCGAGAAGGCCAGGTTGTGGGGAAAGTTTTCGAGAGAGGTGCAGATGCAATCGAAAGCGAGCCGTCTGCTGAGTAACTCTCCCCCTCACCTGCGCCCCGATTCTATCGGGGCACCCGTCTCCCGCGGGAGAGGGGGTTTTGAGTTAGTTTCTTATTGAATCCGATAGACCAGCCGAGCACGGCGGGGAAGATCGAAATTGACCGAAGACCAGCATTTGGAAACCGATTTCGCGCGCAACGCAAACGGCACCGTCATCGAGGTCGAGAACCTTCACAAGGACTACGGCGATATCGCGGCCGTCGACGGCATCACGTTTTCGGTCAACCCGGGCGAAACCTATGGGCTTCTGGGCCCTAACGGAGCCGGCAAGACCACGACTATGCGCTTGCTGAGCGGCCTGTCTCCAGCGACATCCGGAAGCATAGCGGTCGCCGGAATCGACGTGATCAAGGACAACAGGGCGGTTCGAGAATTGATGGGCGTTGTGACCCAGCATGACGGTCTCGACGGCGGATTAACGGTTTTCCAGAACCTCTTTCTGTACGGGTTCCTTGCGGGTTTATCCAGGGCGAGAGCAAAAGAGCGCGCCCATGAGGTGCTCGAATTTTTCAGCCTGCGCGACCGTTCGAAGGCCAACGTGTACGAACTGTCGGGCGGCATGAAACGCCGGCTGGCCATTGCCCGCTCGATGATGACCAGTCCGAAGGTGATCGTCATGGACGAGCCAACGACGGGATTGGACCCGCAGAGTCGCAACCGGGTCTGGGAAGAAATGGCCGTCCTCAAGGACTCTGGCGTGACCATTTTGCTTTCGACGCACTACATGGAGGAAGCAACGATTCTGTGCGACCGGCTGTCGATAATGGATCACGGCAAAATACTGGATGAAGGCACACCGGATCAAATGATCGAGCGCCACGCGCCAAAAGAAGTCGCCCAGCTCCGGGTGGTCCCGGCCGCGCTCAGGTCCGTCCGTGAATATTTGACCGGGCGCAACATCTCGTATCGTGAAGTTGGTGCTCTCGTTAGCGTTACCGGTGCGAATGGCGACCGTCCCGATCTTTCGGGTCTTGAAGGCGTAGAAGGCGTGCGGACATCGTACCGGGCGGGCAATCTTGAAGACGTTTTCCTGGCGATTACAGGTCGAGAGCTGAGGGACGGATAATGAATATTTCCATCCCCGCCTTGATTCCCACATTAGGCATCCGGCGCAGGAGCGTCAGCGGAATCTGGCTGCGTCACGCCGTTTCGTTTTTACGCTACTGGAAATTCGTAATTACCTGGGTCATTATCGAACCGGTCGTCGTGCTTGTCGCGGTCGGCATGGGTATTGGCAAACTCGTTACCGAGGTCGAAGGCGCAGATAGCTATGCGGAGTTCGTGACGCCGGGTCTGATCATGGGCTCGGCGATGTTTCACGCCCTGTTCGAAACGTCATGGAACGCCTACAACCGCATCGAAAACGACGTTTACGAAACTGCCCTGACCACCCCGATTACGGTGACTGAGATCACTCTCGGGGACATTCTCTGGGCCGTGACTCGATCCTTGATGACTACCGTCGGAGTCGCGGTGTTTGCGGTCATTCTCGGGTGGCTCAACGGCTGGTCGGCCGTCGGAATTATGATCCCGGCCGTGATGGTCGGCGCGGTGTTCGGAACAATGGGGTTCCTGTTTTCCGCAGTAGCGCCGCACACAACGTTCCTGACCCTGGTCTTCACGCTTGTCGCAACGCCCCTGTACTTCTTCTCGGGCGCGTTCTTCCCGATTTCGATATTGCCCGACTGGGTCGAGCCGATTGCCTGGGCAATGCCGCTTACCCCCGGGGTTCACGTTGCTCGTGGGTTCGCACTGGGAAGCTTTGATATCACCCATCTGTGGGCTGCAATCTACATGGTGGCGCTGACCGCGGTGATGTGGCCGGTGGCGATTTACCTTCTGCGGCGACGCCTGATCAGGTAGCCAGAGTGGCTATCTCGAACACTTCGACTCCCGGCGAGAAGGAATTTATCCTTCGCCTGCAAACGGATTTTTGAGATAGTTGCCCGGTACCCGTAGCCCACGTTGCGAATCAATAACACACCATCTGCCCTTCGAACTCCTTTGCCGGGCGGCATGCGCGAAGCTATATTGGAAGTGCGCACGCTGGAATACGACTCCGCGGAGGGTTCGCATAGTGGCCTAGTGCGCCCGCCTGCTAAGCGGGTTGGGGGTGTTGAGCCCCCTCGCGGGTTCGAATCCCGCACCCTCCGCCATCTTTAGCTCCGGGCGTCCCGATCGAATCGGGACTTGGTCGCGTATGCAGCTCCGCGGGGCACGCCAGGGCCTCTCGGTTTCGCAGCTAAGTCATCTGCCGAAACAACGCGTCCCGATCGAATCGGGACCTGGTCGCGTATGCAGCTCCGCGGGGCACGCCGGGGCGGGGGAAAGGGGACTGGATCAAGTCCCGATCCGCAGGCCCGGCTCGCAGATCGACCGAAGTGTCTCTATCGCTGCAAGGACAGCCAGGAAACTGGTCTTCGGGTTCGTCTCGTGGGGCATGTTCTCGAACCGGAGCGAGAACTTGCCCGCCCTGCTGACAGCATAGATTTCGTGAACGTTGCCCGGTGAATCGGGGTCGGCGACGATGCGAACTTTAGTAGCGTCCGGGCCGATGCCCGCCATGCTCACCGTGGCCGCAACGTTTACGTTTGCCGGGAACAGGCCAACGGCTTCAGTTGCCGACCCCTCGAAAATCACGGTCGGTCCGGTGATTTCGACGTTTTCCCACTCGGCAAATCCCGGAGCGCCGCTGAGTGCAATCGGTCTCTTCGTCGAAACGATCGTCACTTCTTCAAGCAAAGCCTTCGATGCCCGCAGCGCGTCGATGCCGCCAACTGCGCCGGACGGCACGTAGATCGAGGCGCCCGACGCTTCGGCCGCGGCCAGCACCGTCTGCATGAAGCCAGGCGAAATCAATGCGCCCGAACTCATCACCAGCATCGATTTGCCAGCGCTCAACACGGCTTCAGCGTGTGCGATCACCGCCGCCTGCGAGGCGCACTCAACGACCAGGTCCAGGCCGGGGAGGGCGATCAGCTCCGAGACGCTGTCCACTTCGGCGGGCGCAGGCTCCTGGTTCAGGCCCAGCTCCTTCGCCAGTGCGCTCCGGCCGGGGACGTACTCGTCGAACAGCCCGATGATCCTCGCCGGACCTGCTTCACCCCGCTGTACGGCCCGTGCCAGCTCGGATCCCATGGAACCGCAGCCGATGAGGCCGACGTTTGTTTGGTTCGATACTTGTTCTGGCAATTCTTTGATCGGTATGCTCCCCGACGATTGACCGGGGGACAATTGCGACGACCCCAATTCGACGACGAATGATAACGGTCGACAGCGTAATCGTGCGCCACGCCGATTCGATTTGTGGTGCGAGCGCCCGGAGCGCGATATCCTTAGTAACTGACCGCTTGTTAATTCATTCACAAAGTAGAGTTGTTGTCGGCCAGTCGAACTAACTCGACCGAGAACCGCAACCCAAGCAGCTCCCCCCTTCTAAATTGCCCAGTTACCACGTTTGGACCGTCGGCTGCCAGATGAACGCATCTGACTCTGAGCGCTTGTCCAGCGGATTCGAACAAATGGGGTTCGACTCGTCAGACGACCCGATCACCGCCGATGTCGTCGTGCTGAACACCTGCGTCGTTCGCCAGTCGGCTGAAGATACCGCAACGGGGATGCTGGGTCGACTCGCAAAGATAAAGCGCCGGGACCCCGGACGGTCCAGCCGGCCAGAACAGGTAATCGCGGTGATGGGTTGCATGGTCGGGCCCGACCATTCGGAACTCAGGCGGCGTTTCCCGCATGTCGACATCTGGGCCCGCCCACAGCAGTTCGCTCCGATTCTTGAAACCGCAGGCATCCGGTACGGGCTCGATCCTGAAGGGTGTCTCAGTGGTGCGGTCCCGACGAACCCTCACGTTGCATCCTTCATCCCGATCGTCCACGGCTGCGACAAGTTCTGCACTTTCTGCATCATTCCCTACCGCCGGGGTCGCGAGATCAGTCGGTCAGCATCCGAGATCGTTCACGAAATTGAGCTGATGGTCGGTCGCGGGGTGAAAGACATTACGCTGCTCGGCCAGAACGTCGACTCATATGGTCACGACCTCCGCCCGAGGATCGACCTTGCCGACCTGCTGGAGCAGGTGCATGAAATCGGAGGTCTTGAGCGACTCAGGTTCCTGACATCACATCCGAACGACATGTCGGTACGCATTCTCGAAGCGGTGCGGGACCTGCCGAAAGTTTGTGAAAACGTCAACCTGCCGTTCCAGGCAGGCGACGACGCCGTACTCGTGAACATGCGGCGCGGCTACACCCGCAGTCAGTACCTCGAAAAGATTTCGCAGGTGAAAGAGATGATCCCGGGAGTCAACCTGACGACGGACCTCATCGTTGGTTTTTCAGGCGAGACCGACGATCAGTTCGAACGATCGCTTGATGTATTGCGCACGGTCGAGTTTGACAAGGTCCACGTCGCAGCCTATTCAAACAGAGAAGGGACTTTCGCTTCCCGAAAGATGCCAGACGATGTTGACCGTGGCGTTAAAAAGGCCCGCCTGGCCGCGGTAGACGAACTCCAGAAGGAAATTCAAACCCGCAACAATGCGTCGCTTGTAGGAAACACCTACCACGTACTGGTAGAGGGGCGCAAAAGGGGTAGACTGCAGGGGCGCAACCGAGGCGATAAACTTATATATCTGAACAACCCGATAACTGACGAGTCCGGGATGTCGCCATACCCGCAACCAGGTCAGACCGTTCTGGTTGAAATTACTTCCAGTTCGCCCTGGTCGCTCGAAGCGAAGTTGGCGCCGGCAGGTTATTCAAACGAAGTAAATCACGTAAACGGGGTAAACAGGGAAAAGGTACCGGTCGCATGACCACTGCACTCAGCAAGCAGACCATCGTTCCGATCACTGAGTTGGAGCAGTCGGCGTTTTGCCAGACTGACGGCAATCTGCGGACCAAGACCCTTGAAGAGGAATTCGAGGCCGGCGTGCGCTGGCAGAAGGTGCCGACCCGCTACCTGAAGCTCGCTCCCGAGGAAATCACCGAGGGCATCGCCTTCGCCCGCAAGGAAATTGGCGAAAAGGCCGTCGTGCTTGCTCACCACTACCAGCGCGACGACGTGTTCCAGTTTGCCGACTTCACCGGCGATTCGTACAAGCTGTCGAAAATGGCTGCCGCGGCAAAAGACGCCAAGTGGATTATCTTCTGTGGTGTCCATTTCATGGCCGAGACAGCCGACATACTCACATCGCCCGACCAGAACGTACTGCTCCCGAACATGGCCGCCGGGTGTTCGATGTCTGATATGGCGAAGCCCAGCGACCTCGTGGATTGCTGGGATGAGCTTGAGTCGGTCCTCGGCACGGCCGACCGGGTTATCCCGATCACCTATATGAATTCAGCCGCGGCGATAAAGGCACATTGCGGCAAAAACGGCGGCCTCGTCTGCACATCGTCCAACGCTGACAAGGCGTTCGAGTGGGCGTTCGAGCGGGGCGACAAGATCCTGTTCCTCCCCGATCAGCACCTTGGCCGTAACACCGGCATCGCCATGGGAATATCGCCCGGCGACATGGCCGTCTGGAACCCCCACCTGCCGATGGGCGGACTCTCTGATGCCGAGATCAGGCAGGCGAAGGTCTTGCTCTGGCAGGGCCACTGCTCGGTCCATACCCGGTTCACGGTCGACCAGATAAACGCTGCGCGAGAGCGCAACCCGGAAACGAACATCATCGTTCATCCTGAGTGCACACAGGAAACTGTTGCGGCCGCCGACATGAACGGCTCGACCGAGTTTATTCTGAACACGGTCGCAGGGGCCCCGGCCGGTAGTTCATGGGGAATTGGCACTGAGATCAGCATGGTCCGCAGGCTTGCCGCCAATAATCCCGACAAGGACGTCTTCTGCCTCGATCCCGTCGTCTGCCCGTGCTCGACCATGTACCGCATTCATCCGGCATATCTGCTCTGGGTCCTGGAGGGCATCATGGCCGGACTGGCGATAAACCGCATTGAGGTCGAACCGGAGACCAGGCGCAACGCACTGATCGCGCTTGAGCGGATGCTCGAAGTCGGAGGTTAACACCGCTCCGGCTATCAAGGGTTCCAGGTTTATTCGCCCTCCGAGTTCACGATTCGCCAGATTCGCCAGATTCGCCAGATTCGAAAGTAGACGCATGCTCCCAGGTCGCGGCGAACTTGATGCCACAATTGACCGTGCACTGGCGGAAGATTCGGTTGGGGCCGATGTCACCACAGCCGCGCTGATCCCGCCCCACCTGGAAGCCCGTGCTTCGCTGGTGCCTGAAGAAGCCGGAGTCCTTGCCGGTCTCGACGTCGCCGCCGCAGTTTTTCGTCGCGTTGACCCCGATCTGGTGTTCGTGCAGCGACTCCTCGACGGCGACCGTGTGGAAGGTGGTGAATCTGTCGCTACAATCTCCGGCTCCATGGCCTCTATTCTCAGCGCAGAGCGGACAGCGCTGAATTTTCTGCAAAGGATGAGCGGAATCGCAACGCTCACCAGTGAGTACGTGAAAGCGGTCGAAGGCACGACAGCGTCGATCGTTGACACGAGGAAGACAGCGCCGGGGCTTCGCTTGCTCGACAAGTACGCCGTGTCGGTCGGGGGAGGGCGCAATCATCGGATGAGCCTGGCCGACGGCGTGCTTATCAAGGACAACCACCTCGCTGCACTACAGGCCGAGGGGATCAGCCTTGCACAGGTGATCAAACAGGCCAGGTTACGGGCGCCGCACACTGTCAAGATCGAAGTGGAAGTCGAATCTGTCGAAGCGGCCATTGCAGCTTCTTCCGCCGGCGCGGATATCGTGATGCTCGACAACATGTCGCCATTGGACATGCGCCGCGCGGTCGACCAGATTGGTGCCGATTGTACTGTCGAAGCCTCTGGTGGCATCACACTCGAAAATGTTGCTGATGTTGCGAAAAGTGGCGTGGATATAATCTCGGTCGGTGCGCTGACCCATTCGCCCAGGGCAATGGACATCTCGCTCGAATTCGAATCTAAAAGCGCCTGACCAGAGCTGGCGTGAGCCCTGGCATACACTGTCACGGCACGGTTCAGCCAAACAAGTTCAGGTGACCCCAAATAAACACCGGAAGACCTGATTAACACGCTGTCAAGCAGCAGCGCATGCGTGCCACGCTGATAATTTCTCGTTTATGAACCGCGTTACTCTACCTGCCAGCCGAGCCAAGCTCGCAGCGCTTCTCCTGGGCGCTCTCGCGGTCATCGCGATAGCGTCGTGCACCCGGCCTGCCGAACAGGACACACGATCCGGACCTGCCTCTACCTCCGCACCAGTAACCGCCACGGTCACCCCCGGGTTGTCCGGGGCCGAAAAAACTCGTATATCCGGCGATATCGGTGAACAGCCAACCGCGCAGGCGACAGTCACGCCAGCGACTTCAATTGCACGGGAAGCTACTCCCACTGTTGTACCGACTATCGAGCCAACTCTGGCCCCGGCGCCTACGCCTACCCCGGTGCCAAGCCCGACTCCACCCCCGCCTCCCCAAAGGGCGATCGCAACAGGCCCGGTAAACAGAATCGCGTTCGCCGACGGCCTTGGCTCGATTTTCACAGTAAATCCCGATGGTTCCGGCCTGGTGACTATAGCCAGCGGCACGACGGCTGGAGGAGAACTCCTCTACACCTTCCCTGTATGGTCGCCCGATGGCGGGAGCCTGGCGTTCTCATCTATCTTCGTAGTCGGCGGTGCCGTGACCCGGAGTGCCTATCACAGGGCCGACGCAGACGGCAGTGGCGGCGTGATCACACTGGCGTTCGACAACTCCACCGGCCGTGGGGTTGGGCCCGGGATTCCGCATTTCTCTTCCTGGTCTCCAGACGGCAATCGAATTGCCCTGACGACATCCGGCGAATTTGGCATCGGGACGATGGTCCTGGGTTCGTATTCCGGACAATCGCCTCAGGCCATCGCACTCGGCGCTCCCCTGTATGTCAACTGGGCGCCAGACGGCACGGCGTTACTTGTCCACCAGTTGGTGGGCCTGCACATGATTGCCGTGACCGATCTTGGAGCTGGTCTCCCGACCCTGATCGGGACCGGGTCCATGTCGTACTTCTCGCCATCCTGGGCTCCTGACAGTGGCTCGTTCGCACACGTTGAGTTTGTCGATGGCACCAACTCCGTTGTGCTCACACAGAAGGGCGACACGAACGACCAGGTCGTCATCACGGAGGCAGACATCAGGGTGGGTCTCGGGTGGTCGCCGGACGGCAAGCGCCTCGCAATCTCAAAATCGTCTGGAAACGCCTTTGAGACGCTGTCGGTTTTTTCTACGGATGACGGCCTGTTGCAGACGATATTTGGAGGCGAGATCAGGGCATTCTGGTGGTCGCCAGACAGTACGAGACTGGCAATCGTCGAAGATTCCCCGGTGATCGAATTTGCTCACGTCTGGTCCGTCATAGATGTTGAATCTGGCGAGGTGACGCCACTCGTCACGCAGTTCGCCTCAGATGACTTCTTTTTTGTACAGACCTTCTTTGATCAATACGTGGAATCGCACAGTATCTGGGCTCCGGACAGCTCTCGCATCGTGATCGCAGGGGCAATTTTGGACCTCTCAGAGGTAGTCCGGCCTGGCGGCGAGCCACGGCCGCCGCAAGGGTTCGATTCCCAGATCTGGGTGGTCGATGCTGCAGGGGTCGACGATCCAGTCAGCGTCGGCACAGGGACCATCGCAAGCTGGTCGCCACGATAGTCGCTGGTCTGTCTACTCTATGGAGTATTCCATTCCTATCGGCATCAGATGTACCGCTGGGCCTTCGGGTGGCATGATAATTTCCGGTAAACCCAACTAACGTGTAATCACGTAGTAGCGCATGTGAACCGCTCCTACGGGTTCTGGTTCTTGAATCGAACTAAATTGTTTGCCTACCGACTCCAGCTTGCAGCGCTCGTCCTTGGTGCCCTCGGTGCCATGGCCATCGTGTCGTGCACCGGGTCGACCGAGCGGGACGCACAGCCCGGACCGACCGCAACTTTCTCACCTGCCGACGCCACCGCCACCTGGGTCGCATTCAAGCCAGAGTTGGACCGGTTGGCCGCCGAATCACGCGAACGGCAGATCGTGCAGGCAACGATCACCGCAGCTGCCGCGTTTGCGGAGGAGGAGGCCAACCTCGCGGCCGCCGCTACGCCAACTGTAGAAGCGTTCATCACAGAAAGAGACGTGATTGCCGGCACGGGTTCCGAGTTGACCCCCACCCCCGCAGCAACCCCGGCCCCACTTCTGCCCCCGGCAAGGGCAATCGCTACAGGTGAGGTTGACCGCATCGCATTTTCCGATGGTCGGGGCTCAGTTCACACGGTTAACCCGGATGGTGCCGACCTCGCAACCGTCGCAAGTGGTTCGCTGCTTGCAGGCCAGTTCCACTACACGTTCCCGGTCTGGTCGCCAGACGGCGGCAGCCTGGTGTTCTCGTCGTTCTTGATCGTGGCCAATTCGGTCGTCCAGAGTGCCCTGCACAGGGCGGATGCTGATGGCAACGGCGCAATCATTACGCTTGCGGTCGATGACACTTCTCAGAGCGGTGTGGGCCCCGGCGTACCGCATTTTTCGTCATGGTCGCCGGATGGGGAGCGAATCGCGCTGACAACGAGCGGTGAATTCGGGATAGGCACGATACTGCTCGGTTCGTATTCCGGCGAGGCGCCGAAGGGCATTGCGCTTGGTGCGCCGCTTTACGTCAACTGGGCCCCGGATGGCACTGCCATACTGGTCCACCAGGCTGAAGGACTGCACTTGATCCCCGTAACCGGTTCCGGCAGCGGGGCACCGGTCGCCATTGGCAATGGATCTATTTCGTTCAATTCGCCTTCCTGGTCGCCCGACAGCCAGTCATTTGCCTACGTCGATTCGTTTGGTGGAAAGACCTCTGTCGTGCTCACGCAAAAGAGTGATCTCGATAATTACGAAGTCATCGCGGATGCGGACGTACGAGTTGGGCTGGGATGGTCGCCCGACGGCAAACATCTGGCTATCGCACGGTCTTCTGGAACAGCATTCCATACCCTTTCCATCTATTCGCCTGCCGATTCCAGTGAGCGGACCGTCTACGAGGGCGATATCAGGGCGTTCTGGTGGTCACCCGACAGCTCCCGGTTGGCGATTGTCGAAGACTCTCCGGTGATCGACCTTGCCCACATGTGGTCGGTGCTGGACGTTGAATCCGGTGAAGCGATCCCGCTGGTAACGCAGGTCCTGTCGGATGAGTTCCTGTTCGTGCAGGTATTTTTTGACCAGTACGCAGAATCGCACCACATCTGGGCACCGGATAGCTCTCGACTTGTGATCACGGGTGCGCTGCTCGACGTCGACAGGGTAGTTCAGCCTGGCGGCGCGGCAGACCTGCCAGAAACGTTCGACTCCCAGGTCTGGGTGCTCGACGCAGCCGGGGTGGAAGAGCCGGTCAGCATTGGCCGGGGGACAATCGCCAGCTGGTCGCCACGTTAGCCTGTGGGGCGATTGGTGGCCTTTTGGGACCGTCTCAAAAACACCTTTTCCCCGCGGAGACGGAACTAATTGCACATGCCCGCCTACCCCCTGCGGGGCGTGTTGCGGTCGGCTGAATCGAGAACGATCGTGACCGGGCCCGCGTTTTCGATCGCAACGTTCATCAATGCGCCGAACACGCCCGTCTCTACCCGCAGACCGCTGGACCTGAACGCCGCGACCACCCGATCGAACATCGGCCCGGCCATTTCCGGTCGCGCGGCGTCGGTGAACCCGGGCCGGCGGCCTTTTCGGGTCGACGCGTAGAGCGTGAACTGGCTGACCAGTAGTAGTCCGCCGCCGATGTCCTGCACAGACCGGTCAAACCCCGAATCGCCCGGTTCAGGTGCTTCAGGGGGGAAAATCCTCATGTTCAGCGTCTTTTCGACGATGTACTTCAGGTCGTTGTCGGAATCCTCGTGGGTAATTCCGATCAGGAGACAGAGACCGGGTCCGATCTCGCCAATAACGTTGCCGTCGACACTGACGGAAGCCCGATTGACCCGCTGGATTACGGCGCGCATGTGGTACCGGGGCCGGAGCTGGGGCTAATGGGTGTGACTGCCTGCGCCGTGAGAGTGGGAAGAACCGCCGCCCGAATGCCGATCCCCGCTGCTCCCACTGCCTGACGACTTGGTTTCAGAAGAAGAACCGGAAGATGAAGAAGAGCCGGTTTTGGACTTGGACTTTGATCCAGATTTTGATTCTGACTCCGATGCCGACTTGCTGTCTGAGGAGCTTCCATTCCTGGAGCGCGATCCGGAGCCGTAGTCAGTTGTGTAAAAACCCGAGCCCTTGTAGATAACCGTGGGCACCGTGATCTGGCGCGTCGACGCGCTGCCGCAGGTCGGGCAGTTTGCACCCGGCTCGTCACTAAACCCCTGGACCAGGTCGAAAACATGTCCGTTGTCAGCACACTTGTAAACGTAAGTCGGCATCTCTGTTCCGGCACCACATGCAAACGCGAGTGCACACAGCACTCGCGCGGATATCAAATTGATTAACTAACCACTGATCTTATATTAGCAAGGACAGGGAAGGGATATACCCCGGAGTGAGCACATCAGGAACTTCATCGAACTCCGCGGGCTGAGTACGCAAGTTAATCCCGATCGTAACGACAGTTGCCACATTATTTCTGAGGCTGGTCGGACGTTGCCGCGCTAAAGCCGTTTTTCCATGCGTCGGAAGCGTCATTCAGCGGCACTGAGATCGAATCGCCAAATGACAGAGAATCGCCGCCAACGGCCCCAATAACAGCCGTCGGCACATCTTGGGCGGCTGCAAGCGTCTCTATTTCGACCAGATTCTCGGATGACACGCTAAGTAGTATCCGGGACTGAGACTCGCCGAACATCGCCGCATCCCAACGATTTCCGTCTCCGGGCGATTCACTGATCGAGGCGCCGATGCCGCCGGTGATCGCGCTCTCAGCAATCGCGACCGCCATCCCGCCTTCCGAAAGGTCGTGCGCCGATGCGACGAGTCCGGCCCTCACTGCGTCACGGCAGACGGCCTGGACACGGACTTCGAGGTCCAGATCGAGCACAGGCTGCCCCTCGACCCTGCCGTGAACCAGTTCCAGGTATTCGCTTCCCGCCAATCCGTCGATTGTGTCCCATGCCGAGTCCGAACCCAGCAGGACGATGACATCGCCCTCGGACTTGAACCCAATCGTGGAGTGTTTTTCGACATCGTCGAGCACTCCGAGCGCCCCAATAATCGGTGTCGGGTAGATCGAAGTGCCTGCCGTCTCGTTGTACAGGCTGGCGTTCCCGCTCACGATCGGGATTCCGAACGCGTTGGCAGCCCTCGTCATCCCTGCGATGACTTCGGTCAGTTGGAATTGCACGTCGGGAGTTTCCGGGTTTCCAAAGTTAAGACCGTCGGTGAGAGCGATCGGTTCGGCCCCGGTGACCGAAAGGTTGCGGCAGGCCTCGGCCACTGCAATTGCCGTGCCGACGTTCGGATCGAGATAGCAGATCCTGCCGTTGCAGTCGGTCGATAAGGCGATGCCACGTTTCGTGCCCTTCAACCGGAGCACCGCCGCGTCGCCTCCCGGCTCAATCACGGTATTGGTCTGCACGTGGTAGTCGTACTGGCGGTATACAGGGAATTTCGAAGCGATGTTCGGGGCCGCGAGCATCTTCAATAACACGTCTTCTGGCGTTGCTTCGGGCATTGGCGTCGCCGTCATGTCAGCGTTTTGAAGGGTCTTCAGCCAGTCGGGTTTCGTTGCCGTGAACCTGTATTCGGGTGCATCGGTCAGCGTGACAATCGGGGTCGAACTGACCGCGCTTCCGTTGTCGAAAATCCTGACGTCCCTGCCGTTTTCGAACTCACCGATTACAGTCGCGTCGAGGTCCCATTTTTCGAACAGTGCAAATACAGGCCCCTCTTTTCCGTGTGTGACCGCCAGGAGCATACGTTCCTGCGACTCCGACAGCATGACCTCGTAAGGGGTCATGCCTTCCTCGCGCCTCGGCACACGGTCGACGTGCAGTTGCAGGCCCATCCCGGAGCGTTCCGCCATCTCGATGGCGGCGGACGTTATCCCGGCGGCACCACAGTCCTGCAGGCCAACTACGCCGGGGAGGTCAAGGGCTTCGAGACAGGCCTCGATCAGCACCTTTTCCAGGAATGGGTTGCCGACCTGGACCGCTGAACGCAACTCGGCATGTTCTTCGAAGGTGCGTGAAGCCAGCCCCGATGCGCCATGAATCCCGTCACGGCCGGTATCTGCGCCCACCAGCAACAGCAGGTCCCCCGGTTCTTTGGCCGACGCGCTCGCCATTTTCCCGTTTTCGATCAGGCCCACGCACATGGCGTTGACCAGCGGATTGCCTTTATAGGTATCGGAAAAGAAGATTTCGCCACCGACATCGGGGATGCCGATGCAGTTGCCATAGGAAGAGATACCACCGATTACCCCGTTTAGCAGATACCGGGTCCGGGCGTCGGTGGGCTGACCGAACCTCAATGAGTTGAGCAGCGCGATCGGCCGGGCGCCCATGGCGAAAATATCGCGGATGATCCCGCCAACCCCCGTCGCCGCGCCCTCGAACGGCTCAACTGCGGACGGGTGGTTGTGCGATTCGATCTTCATCGCGATCGCGAGGCCGTCGCCAAGGTCGATCACGCCGGCGTTCTCAGCACCCGGCGCCACCAGCATCCGCTCGGAAGAGGAGGGGAGCGTCCGAAGAAGAGCTTTAGTGTGTTTGTAGCCGCAATGCTCCGACCACAACGCCCCGAACAGTCCCAGTTCCAATGGGCCGGGCTCTCTGCCGAGCCGATCTACGATCGCCTCGTACTCAGCCCGGCTGAGGGCGATTTCGTCGAGCGTTTCCTGGCTTGCCGTCATCTTGCTGTGTCGTTCCGTTCGCCGAAATAAGTTGCCTGGAGAGTAGTTGGTGGGCCAGATATCGTTGCAGCAGCGGCTATGCCAGTGTTTGGACGGCGCTCTCGATCATCGAGGTGAAAATAACGTTGCCGTCTTCGCCGCCAATCAGCTTTTCGCAGGCTTTCTCCGGGTGCGGCATTAACCCGAGCACGTTGCCGCGTTCGTTCACTATTCCGGCGATGTTGTTGATCGAGCCGTTGGGGTTGATCTCTGGCGTTACGTTGCCGTTTGCGTCCGCATAACGGAATACGACCTGCCCGTTGCCTTCGAGCCGTTCGATGGTGGCTTCGTCGGCCTGGTAGTTGCCCTCGCCGTGCGACATCGGGATGTGGAGCGTTTGTCCTTCCGTGGCAGCAGAAGTGAACATTGTCGAGGCGTTCTCGACCCTGAGATCAGTCCAGATGCAGCGGAATTCGAGGTGGTCGTTGCGCATCAGCACGCCCGGGAGTAGTCCTGCCTCGCACAGTACCTGGAAACCGTTGCATATCCCGAGTACTGGTCCGCCGCGGTCAGCGAATGCAATGACGGCCTCCATCACGGGCGAGAAACGGGCAATCGCACCGCACCTCAGGAAATCTCCGTAAGAAAAGCCGCCGGGAAGCACGATTGCGTCGAACTGGTCGAGATTTGCGTCGCCGTGCCAGATGTAGTCGGCGTCCTGTCCCAGCACACCCGAAACAGCATGATGCGTATCGCGATCGCTCCAGGTACCCGGGAACACGACAATCCCGAATTTCAATTTAGTGGCCTCCAGAGACCGAGATCTGAATGATCGGCAGCAACCGCGCGAACTACCGGTCTATTGTCACCCCTGCCCGGAGTTAAATCACGAGCAAGATCGTGAAATTGTCTGGCGAATTTCTGAACCGGGCCACAGGGCCTGCGGCAATCAAAAACACCCCGGGATATCCGAGGTGTCAGTCGAGAACCTGTAGTGGAAAACGGAGGCACACGCGTGAGCGATGGGCCGCTGCCCGTGACTACATATTCTTCAGCGTTGCTTTAATGCTCTTGCGCCGCTTCGCTGCGGCAGTCTTCTTTCGAGTGATACTGGGTGGCTCGAAGTGCTGTCGCCGCCGGGCTTCCGAAATGATCGACTCCTGCTGCACACGCTTGGTGAAACGTCTGAGGAAACCCTCAAAACTTTCACCGTCGTTGATTCTAATTTCTACCAACAGTTTTCCTGGTTCGTACTTGCGACCGCACAGTACCCACGGCCAATCGAGGTCTCATCTGAATCGCAGATGGCCCGCCTTCCAGTATAGGTATCCGCCCCGCGGCAGGTCAATTGAGTTTGATCACAATGTGCTTTGTAACTCCCCGTCCTCGGAAGGCCCGTGCTCCGATGCAATCGGGGCACGGGTGAGGGGGAACGTGGTCGGTCACCTGTATTCGTTCGAACGCCGGTAGTTGGCCGTGTCGAGGCATCCCCTCAACCTAAAACCTGATCTTCTCCACAGGGAGAAGGGACGACACAAGATCGCTGCGCTACCCGGCCCGCAAGATGCCGATAGCA
>JADFLG010000138.1 GCA_022564545.1 Chloroflexota bacterium
GGTAGATTCCAGTTGAAGGAGCAAGGCCGTGCCCGACAACAACACCGCTGACAGAACCGATCAGGACGAGGAACGGCGATCAGGAACCCGGCTGACATCGGCCCAGGCTCTAGGCCCATGCTATGGGTCAGCGCGTTCATCGAAATGCCGGCTTGGAGAGAACCCTTCGGCACCTAGTCCAATACCAACGTCTGCGTTGGCGGCACTCCAATCGCCAGTACGGCGCTCGACACGATTGACAGGACTACGATCTGCCACAGCGTGACCGCGCCGGTAACCACGACCGCCGCGGTAATCACGGCAAGCACCAGCAGGAGGAAGCGCTCCCAGAGAAGCACGATGCGTCCGCCGAGCCGTCGACCATCCCCCCGGCAAAAAGGCCGAGAATGATTGCTGGGACAACGCGAAGACCTATAGCGGCACCGACCCAGATCTGGGAGGCTCCGAGTTCGAGGATTAGCCGCGATTGGGCCATGACGCGCAACTTGACGCCCATGTAATTGGCGAGGTTGCTGACTATCAACGCACGGAACGGGCTGGTGGACAACAGTCGAGCTGCCGGAAGCTGGCGAATATTGATCAACCGGGTGCTTTATCTAATGTCCACGCGAAGCACAGCTATTTATTGCACAAATAACGTTTTATGCTGGCACAGCATATCAGCTCTCGGCAGGCAGGTCGTATGTGAATGCCGACGGCGCAATCAGCGGTACCGGAGCGCCTCGCCGGGGTTTGAGGACGACGCTCACCGCCGCCAGACCACTCAATCCGTGTGGAAGACTTCTTCCCATTCGATCATGTTCTCGTCGGCGTGCGCGCCTTCTGGGAGTTGGAAGTAGGGCGACATCATGTCCTGCCACTTCTGGTTGATCTCTTCGCCTGCCATGCCGTCGAGTGACGCCTGGAACGATTCCTCGACCTCGACGTAGCCGAACAGTTGACCGTCGGGTCGAAGGAATATCGAGTAGTTGCGCCAGCCGTGTTTTCGCAGTGCGTCGAGCAACTCGGGCCATACTTTCGTATGCCATTCCCTGTACTCATCGGCCATTTCCGGCTTTATTCTCATTTCGAATCCGATTCGCTTCATGACGGGCCTCCAGGCTGCGAAATACGGGTTGCTTGAATGCGGCAGAGTGTAGGCTATGCGGCCACCAAAATCAGTTAATCGGGCTCGCAGAACGATGGAGTGAAAATCAATGTCAAAGTCGATTGCGCAGGTCCTGGACCTGAAAAACGATCCGGAACTCATCGCAAAGTACGAGGAGTACCACCGCAACGTGTGGCCCGAAGTGCTGGAGGCGCTCAAGGGCATCGGGATCGAGCGGATGGAGATTTTCCGCAGCGGAAACCACCTGTTCATGTACTGCACAGTCCCCGACGATTTCGACCCCCGAAAGGACTTCCAGGGCTACACGGCTTCGAAGCGGGCCGAGGAGTGGAACGACCTGATGATGACGTATCAGCAGAAAGTACCCGAGGCGGAAGAAGACGACTGGTGGCATCCGATGTCGCTGTCGTTCGACTCGGAGTGGTCTGATGAGGCTTAGTCTCTTTTGGTTAACGAATATTCGCAAGGAGCACGTCGAACGCGAACGTTGTGAGACTGATGCTTTGAACGACCGTTCTCGATTGGTCGTGTCGTGAGCAAGCTAGACCGCCCGTGGTTTTGGGGGCTATTGTCGGTCGCGTGGATGGCGGTGATCTACGGGCTGTCAGACAGGCCAGGCAGCGATTACGAACGCGTGGGCGGATTCCTTTCATGGCTGCCGTTCGCAGGCACGATTGCTCACATCGGGTTGTACTTCGTGCTCAGCGTTTTCGTGTTCCGCACCATCGTCGCAACGAAACGCCTCGCGCTCGGGATGAGCGTGTACCTGACCCTGCTTGCAGCACTCGTGTATGGCGCGCTCGACGAGTTACACCAGTCGAACGTTGCTGGCAGGTCATCCGAGGTCGCAGACGTAGTTGCAGATGTTTTCGGAGCGGTGCTGGCAGTGGTATTTTGGTTCGGCCTTAAACGTTTGTGGCGTACGTGGTCGGGAAAACGAAGTGGCAATTAAAGAAGCAGAAGAGCTCTGGCCCACGGGTCCTGAAGTTCTCATAACGCTCGAAGAAGCGGTGCAGATGGCCGAGGAGATGAGCGCGCCTCCGGCCGAACGGTGGGTCGCCCGGACGATCAGCGAAAAATTGATCCCGAGCCTGTACGAGGCGCGGACTTATATCGAAGTTGGACAGCTTGGATCGCCCGAGATTCGACTCGGAATTTCACGGGCGGCGTTAGAGGCCGGCGAGCTGGCCGATGTCGACTCTCGATATGCTCCGCTCTACTCGAAGATTCGCGTGCTGGCCGAAGAAGTTGCAATCGCCTCCCGAACGATCTGACGGTTCACTCTGGATCGGCCTGCCAGCGTGCTACGATTGCCTCACTTTGGCGCCGGTTTGCGACCGTTGCCAGCGTGCTACGATTGCCTCACTTTGACAACTCCCACCGACCCTGATTCGTTCCGCTCGGACGATGGCCGTGTCGAGTTAGTTTTCGATCTTGATGAAATCCCAAATTCAAAAATCACGCAATCGAAATTCCGGCTGATAATAAGTGCTGCGGTGGCGGCACTCGATGCCGAGCGCATAGATGGACCGGATCACCTGACTGTGATGATCACCGGCGACGAACGGATCAGGGAACTGAACAATGTGTTCAAGGGCGAGGACGAGGTGACCGACGTCCTGTCGTTTAGCGAAGCGGCGGACGCCGCGTTCAGTGATGGGAACGACGACGTGTGGCCGGAGGTCCCAGAAATCAACGGGCCGGGCGACATCGAATCGCACAGGCTCGGAGACATTGCGATTTCGCTGCCGCAGGTTGAGCGTCAGGCGGCGGAAAACGGAAAGCCGGCGGACCGAGAACTCGCCATGATCACCGTCCACGGGGTGCTTCACCTGCTCGGGTACGATCATGCCGGGCCTGACGAAGAGAAGATAATGTTCGGCAAGACCGACGCTGTGCTGGCCGGAATATTCGGGGAATAGTCCACTGCGCGGATTTTATTGGGACTGGTCTTGAAGTGACGACTAACCAGGTTTTTTACAGAAAATGGCGGCCTACTCGATTTGACGAGGTGGCCGGGCAGCAGCACGTCACCCAAACCCTCAAGCGGGCCATCACGTCGGGTCGTGTCGCTCACGCGTACCTTTTCACCGGACCCCGCGGCGTCGGCAAGACATCGACCGCAAGAATTCTTGCGAAGGCGCTGAATTCTGAAGTCACAGAAGACGGCGAGCCGATAGCGGACTCCGAGGTTTCGATAGCGATCGACGAGGGTCGCTACATGGACCTCATCGAGATCGATGCTGCCTCGAACCGCGGCATCGACGATATCCGTAAACTGCGCGAAAACGTTCAGTTCAGGCCGGTTTCGGGCAAGTACAAGGTCTACATCATCGACGAGGTGCACATGCTCACCGAGCCCGCGTTCAACGCGCTGCTGAAGACGCTTGAGGAGCCGCCGCCCAATATCGTGATGATCCTGGCGACCACAGACGCGCAAAAACTGCCTGCGACAGTCATAAGTCGCTGCCAGCGTTTCGACTTCAAGCGGTTGTCTAATGACGACGTGATCGAGCGACTGATCGAGGTTTGCGAGGCAGAGGGCATCGAGGCAGAGCCCGGGGTCCTCGAAATGATCGCAAGAATCGCGTGGGGCAGCCTGCGCGACGCCGAGAACCTGCTGGAGCAGCTTTTCATATCGTATGGGCAGGCGGGCGATGACGGCGAGCCGACTGAGATCACAGAGGACCAGGCGCGGGAGTTGCTGGGGCTTGGCGATACGGCTACCAGCACCGAGCTGGCTTCGGCTTTGCTGGCGAAGGACGCCGGGCTGGCTTTGACGGTCATCAACCGCGAGGCCCAGCGTGGCGTCGACCTGCGGGCTTTGCGGTCGGGCACGGTCGATGCGCTTCGGGTCGCTCTGCTTTTGAAGGCAGGTGTCGAGGATTCGATCAGTCAGGGATCTGAGTTTGCGGAGGTGATGGCGACAGCAGCGAAACCTGCCAGGCTGAACCAGATCCTGCATATTCTGACATCGCTGGGCCAGGCCGATATGAAGGCCAATTCGTCGTCGCCACTTCCGCTCGAACTGGCAGTGTTGAAGGCAACAACGCGACCGGTTGCGGCGTCGGGTTCAGAGGCACCTGCTTCTTCCGGTGCCGTACCTGCGAGACCACAGGCGCCCCGGCAGGAAGCGTACGCGCCCTCAACTGCACAGAGGTCAGAGCCGGCACAACCTGCCCCACGCCGCGAGCGCACCCCGCGTGAAGAGCAGTGGGGAAAGGTTGTCTGGGCGATGCGGCGCACGAAGAACCGCCGCTTCGTGGTGGGGTCTCTGTTGCGGAATATCGAGGCGCCAGAGCCGGTTGACGGCAAGATTGCGCTGCGCTTCAAGAGCAACGCCCTGAAAAACAACTTCATGGAGGAGATGCAGGACCAGCGATCTAAAGATGCACTAAAAGCGGCCATCACCGAGGCTTACGGCTCGGAGCTGGACCTGCAGGTCAGGTCGCCCCACGAGACGGACGACCGAGAGGGTCCCCTGGGGAACGGTCCTTCTTCAGATACCGGCCAGCCCAAAACGGCTGCGGAGGGGAGCGCCATGGTGCGCGCCGCACTGGCGATGGGCGCAACAGTAATCGCCGAAGAAGATGCCGATGGCAGCGAGGGCACGCCTCCCGACACATCGGATACCGGCTCCTGAACCGGCTTGGCCCCGTTGACATGGCGTGAATACACGTGCGTCACATACAGGTCGTGAGGAGTGCCGATCACGGCGATAGCTGATTTCCCGACCCCTGGAGGGACCTCGGGTGGGGTCGCGGTCCTTTCTCGGTCATGTCGACAGAGCCAACCGGCTTCTTGGCCTTCATTGCTGCCAGCGAATCGTCACCGACGAGCGATAAAAAAGTGCTCGAACCAGTGGTGCCAGATATGATCGATGGACGTGAAGCCCGCTCCTTCCATCCAGCCAACGTGATTCTGGACCGAAGCAATTCGATCACGCTCCGGCGAGCCCTCTGCCAGCCGACCCTTTATCTCGTCGAATTTATCGAAAACCTCAGATGGATGCGATGAAGCATCTATCCTCTCTGATCGCAGCCGCAGTTCCCTGCCGCGTCCCATCGCAAACACGTCATCGTCAAACTGATCGACCATGGCATCGACCAGGAAGAACCACCCGCCCGGCACCAGCGAGTCGAAAACCTGTTGAATGAGCGACTTTTTCGCTGCGGTGCCCAGGTGATGAATCGCCGAGAAAGCCAGGACGAGGTCGAATTTTCCGATATCGGTCGGCAGACCATCGTTTAGATCTCGCTGTACGAACTCGACATCAGGCTGCCTCAGCGACGGTTTCTCTGCGGCCCGATCAAGCATCTCCTGAGAATAGTCCAGTGCCAGAGCCGTGGAACCCGGTCTTGCCATGAACACCGAATTGAGAAATGTTCCGGTTCCGCATCCCAGGTCGAGAATTCTGAGACCTGAACCGGAATCGCCGGGCACGAAGTCCAGTGCAAGCGAATGGTATGTGCGGTAGTTCTCAATCAATACAGGCTGTAACTGGTCGTACAACGACGCGTATGAATCAAAGTAACTGTCGGAAGTCATCATCTTTGTATCCTCGGTCTGCTGGGCGGATATCTCAATAGTCAGTAATGATGGCTCAGCACAATTTCGCAGCTAACCCCGACACCGTCATGTGGACTCATTACTCTCGACCGACCGGAGAGTCGTTTTGGTTTTCGCGAACGAGCAGTGAGCAAGTATGATTGTCGAAATCATTTTCGCCACAGATTGGTCACTACCCCGGCGAACCGCTCGATCATGAATTAATCTTCATGATGAACCGCAACATGCTCAAGAAGGCACAGCAGATGCAGGTCCGGCTTGCTGCCGTGCAGGACGAGATTGCGCAGGCCCGCACCGAAGCGACCTCGGGTGGCGGGGTCGTGAAAGTGGCGGTGATCGGCGGCTCGAAAATCGAATCAATTGAGATCGACCCTGAAGTGGTCGACCCGGACGATGTGGAAATGCTCGAGGACCTGATTCTCGCAGCCGTCAACGAAGCAATGGACTCGGCACAGAAGCTGGCCGCCGACAAGATGGGCGAAATAACGGGCGGGATGAACATCCCGGGCCTGATGTAGCTCAGGCCGATGTAGTTCGGTCTGATGTGGTTCAATAAGTACGGATTCCATGGCCTCTTCCGAAATTGCACCATCCGCCGCGCCGCCGGTGACCCGCCTGATAGAGGCGTTTCACAGGCTGCCCGGAATCGGCCCGAAAAGCGCGCAGCGCCTGACTTACCACCTGATTCGCATGCCGCAGGAAGAAGCCGAAGAGTTCGCAGCCGCGATCCTCGGTGTGAAAGAAAAAATCGTACTTTGCGAAACCTGCGCGAACCTCAGCGAATCGCAGGAATGTGTAATCTGCAGCGACCTGCAGCGAGACCGGACTAAAATCTGCGTGGTCGAAGAACCGCTCGATGTGGTCGCAATCGAAAGGGCGCGCGTCTACTCGGGCCTGTACCACGTTCTGCACGGCGTCATTTCGCCGGTGAACGGCATCGGACCCAACGACCTCAAGCTGCGAGAGTTGCTCGAACGGCTTCGTGACGGTTCGGTAACCGAGGTGATCGTCGCCACGAACCCGAACCTCGAGGGTGAAGCGACCGCGATGTACATCCAGCAGTTGATTGGCCCGCTGGGAGTATCGGTCACTCGTCTCGCACGGGGTCTTCCGAGCGGTTCCGACATCGAGTATGCCGACGACACAACGCTCGCCC
>JADFLG010000139.1 GCA_022564545.1 Chloroflexota bacterium
CCAGACTTGGGGTCGGTTTTCGAAGAATTTACCAAACAGATCCTGAAACTTGTGCCGTTTGATGAAATGGCGTTCCTCGAGATCGACCATGACAGGCAGGTCGTCAAGCGCGAACACATATTTCAGGATAAGAGGGCGAGCCGCTCTCGCCGACTTGATCCGAGTGAGTTTTCGCTGGCCGGGACCTGGGTCGAAAAAGTGAGCACTTCGCGTCAGGGAGTGCTGCGACATTCCGGAAGTTCAGAAAAGACCGACAAAGAATTACCCCCCCCCTGCCACCAACGCCCGGGCCAAACGAGGAGCCCAGGTCAGGGGTAATGGTGCCTCTCATCTGGGGTGATGAAGTTACCGCAGCATTTTGGTTAAAACGCGACGGGGAAAATATGTTCACCGAGCATGATTTGGCCCTGGCGGAGCGGATCGCCGCGCAAATTGCTGGTCCTGTCGCTGGATGGACCGCAAGGCAACGAGAGGTTGAGCTGGCAGAGGAGCGACGAAAGAGAGAAGCAGCAGAGCTCAGGGCTGAAGCACTGGCCGAGATAAGCGAGACAAAAAGCAATTTTGTTAGCGCCGTGTCGCACGAGTTGAGAACTCCTCTCACGAGCATCATCGCATTTGCCGACATTTTGAACCGACGGGGAGATAAGGACCTCGATGAACGTCAGTTGCAACAGGTAAAGGTGATCCAGCGAAACGCACGCCGCCTGGAAGGACTTATCAACGAGTTGCTGGACCTTTCGACAATGGAGTCGGGCCAGTTCGAAATCGTGCGGTCGACGTTCGATTTTGCCTCGATGATTGCCGAATCACTCGAAAGCTCGGAATTACAGTTCGAGGCCTTGTCGCAGACTGTGAAGTTGAAAATGGTCACCGAAGTGCTGCCGATCAACGGAGATCGGGAACGGCTGTTGCAGGTGGTGAGCATTCTGCTGAACAACGCATCCAAGTACTCGCCAAACGGCACAGAGATCGAAATCGAAATTACCGCTGACGAGGAAGCGCTAACCGTTGAGGTCAGGGACAGGGGGCCGGGTATTCCCGATGACAGGCCCGAGGAATTATTCGAGATGTTCCACCGGGCCGATGATGAGTTGACCCGAAGAGTGCCTGGCACGGGTATCGGTCTGCATATTGCAAAACGGATTATCGACGAGCACGGTGGCGAGATCACGATCGCACCTCGTGAAGGCGGCGGGGCAACCGCCAGATTCTGGATTCCGACTGGGGTCAACGCGCAGGTGTAGTTTGTGCCGCCGGCGTGGCGGGTTTTCGTTATTCGCCGGGCGAACGAAGCGCACCTGGGTGCATGCGCGAGCTCCGCGGGTCAGACCTGGGCGGGAATGGGGAGGACTGGGCGTGGATCGAACCTGCGGTCAGATCAGAGCGGTGGCGACGCGGTGTTCATCCAATCCTCGCTCCCACCCATGGCCCGGCCGAACACCCTTGAACACCTTCCCGGGCCTGAAGGGAGAACTGGCTATCCCCTGATGAAGACCTCGGTTTTCGGATGGAACCCGGCGTCTTCTTTCGGCGGGTACATGGGTTGGGGGCAGACTGTGTGGCCAGGTGATTTCAAATTTGCGCTTGTCGCCACCGGAGCGTCTACGTTGAAGTTCGCCTCGACCCAGTCGTCGAAAACTGCGTTTCGCAGTGCGGCGACTTCACGATTTTCGAGTGGAAATCCTTCGGGTCAGGCCCTTTCTGGAAGAACAGCGCGCGATCGACAAGGATCACCGCGTAACTGGTCACAACCAGCGTCAGGTTACCGGATTTGAGGACCGCGGTCGGTCCAGTGTCCTGCACATACTTCCAGGATTCAAAGTGGAGCCGGTCGTTGGAAAGCGACTGTACATTCCGCTCCATTTCCAGTGGGGCAAATCGCGGGTCCTGTGTGCCTCTGGCGCTCGATCGGAACGTCTTGTGTGCGCGCGAGCGGGCAATTTGCTCATGGCACTGCATGCCGGAGGACCGGGGCGAATGTAGCAAAGAACCGGGTGAGCCAGTGTCGTGGACTGTAACGATTTGGCCCTGCGGCCAACAGGCCGGAAGACCAGGAACTCAAGTAGATGCGATTGCCTTCAAAACTGCCCGTAACAACCGTTCAACAAATGTATTGCAAATCTACGACGTGGGATGTTTGATTGGTACGTTGGATATTTCGATGGTCGATCTCGTTGGGCCCGGGGAGCGTTGACACCCTCGCCCGGCCTGATTGTCCGTGGCGTATGTGGGCATAGGTGGGCCGTAAAAACGGTTCCGCGAGATCAATACATTGCCGGGGTCTACACCCTCTAAACACCGTCGGTTTCGACGTGGTCCGCGACCTTTGCAGCACCCTGTTTTCAGGCGGATCTGGAACGTCAGCATAACCGGGCACTTTGTCCGGTTCGTCGATTTCACCCTCGTGGCATGGCTGGTAGTGCAGCAGACTAACAGTTCACTGGCGGTCGGTCTCCTGGTATTTTTTCGAGTCATCCCGTTCCTTATTTTTGGGCCGGTCGTAGGCACGCTGATCGACCGGTTCCCGAGAATCCGCGTATTTCGCTTGACCCAGATCGGGATGGCGGCAGCATCTCTCGGATTTGGCGTGGCGATCGCGAACGGGTTCTCATCGTTGCCGGTGATCTACGCCTACACGACCATCGTGGGCACCCTGCTCATGGCGGAAATTCCGTCGAAGCGGGCGTACATATCGGGCATCGTCGGCCCGGCCGCCCTCGGCTCGGCGCTTGCCCTGGAAATGCTTTCGCTGAATGTCGCCTGGTTCGTCGGTTCGAACCTGGGCGGCGTCATCGCAAAGCTAGTCGATCCGTCGATTGCTTACATAGTGATCGGTGCGGTGTTCGCATTGAACTACCGGATGCTGCGCGGACTGCCGACGATGTTTCATCCCGGTGCCAGCCTGGCTGCCGGGGGTGCGCTGAAAGCCCTGACAGGGTCGATGGCCGAAGGCTACCGGTTCGCCAGAGCGAACAACGCCATATTTGCCGGACTACTCGTCGTGGGCGTCAACAACTTTTTCGGATACGCGTTCGAGTCGATGGCCCCGGCCTTCGCAAGAGACATCTACAGGGCCGGGCCAACCGGGTTTGGCCTGCTGATGTCGGCGCAGGGACTGGGCGCTCTCGTGGCGGCCGCCTTCATGACGTTCAGGGGGCGGCGCATGAAGAATCCGGGCCTGCTATTAATTGGCTCGGCGATAATCCAGTCGATTGGCAGCATCGGGTTCTCGTTTACCCGGACGATCGGAATCGGGTTCCTGGCCATCGCTGGCCTGGGACTTGTCAGCCTGATCTTCGCTATCACGCACACAGTGCTTATCCTGCTGGCATCCCCACCGAGTATCCGCGGCCGGATCATGGGCTTCCAGATCCTGATGATGGGACTATTCCCGCTTGGCAGCCTTGCTATCGGGCTGACAGCCGACGCTATTGGCCTGGGGCAGGCCGTGCGGTTGTTTGCTGCCGCTGGAATGGTGTTGCTGATACTAATTTGGGTGAAATACCCGGCCCTCCGTAAGCCGCCTGGTTGAGCGGCGTTTGGCGCCGGGGGTGCGAGGCGCGCTTGGGTGCCCAGGAGGCTCCGCGGGGTACGCTGGGGCGGAAACATCGCACTGACCCGTCACGATCGGGTTGAAGAGGGATGGCAGGCGCCACGCGGATGTAGACAGTGCCCGCGGGCAGTACAGTTAGCGTTGCCCAAAATTCAGACATGGCGCGAGCCTGCGATTAAGAAGGTCGAACTTGGCCGTTACAGAAGCACCAACCAAACCGAACCTGGTTTTCATCCTGCCCGACAGGCTGCGGCAGGACACGTCGGCGGCTTACGGCAACGACTGGATTCAGTCTCCCCACATGGACGCCATGGCGTCGGGGAGTTTTGTCTTCGAGCACTGCTACGTGACGCAGCCCGTTTGTGCTCCGGCGCGTGCTTCCATAATGACTGGGCTATACCCGCCAGCGGCCGGTATGCCGCGCAACCGGCTGGTCATGCCCCCCGATGTGCAAACCATCGCGCAAATGGTTTCGGACGACTATGCGAAAGGCTATATCGGCAAGTGGCACCTGGGCGACGAGATCATCAAACAGCGGGGGTTCGATGAGTGGGTGAGCGCCAACGACTACTGGTGGCCGGAATACACGAATCCCGAGGACCAAAAACGGTTTTCCGACTACCACGAAAACCTGGTGGCCGAGGGGTATGAGCCCGAGCAGGACCACCCTGGCGGTAAGACGTTTTCTCAGGAGCAAAGGGCCGCAATGCCGTCGGATAAGCAGATGGCATCGTTCCTTGCCGACAGAGCTGCTCAGTTTATTGCTGACCACCGGGACGACCCGTTCGTTCTCTACGTCAGCACGATCGAGCCGCACCCACCGTTCACGGGTCCGTTCAACGATTTGTACGACGCTGCGACATTGCCAGTAGACGAGACGTTCATGCAGTCGCCGGCCGAGAGTTCACTGTTCAACCGGATGCGTGCCGAGCTTTTTGAAGACTGCGTGCGAGACGGAATTTCGACCGCAACCGAGGAGGGTTGGCGGCAGCTACGTGCCAACTACTACGGAAACGTGAAGCTGGTCGACGACATGCTGGGGACTATCCTCGGGGCGCTCACTGACGCCGGGCTGGACGACGACACAATAGTCGTGTTCACCAGCGAGCACGGCGACATGGTCGGCACCCACCGCATGCTCGAAATGCGCACGCCGTACGAGGAGGCAGTGCAGGTCCCGCTTTTCATCCGGATTCCGTGGCTGACCAGCGAGGAAACCCGGGTGCCGGGCAACTTCAGCCAGATCGATTTTGTCCCGACGCTGCTGGATTTGTTAGGTCAGCCAGTCCCCGATCATTTGCAGGGGGTGAGCAGGGCAGGGGTGCTCAGGGGCGAGGACGACCTGCTCGGCAACGATGTGGTCGTGCAGCACAACGGGATCGGCGACAGGGACATGGCGATGGAGTGCGAAAACTGGGCGATGAGCGATGAGAAACTTCGCGATCTCAACTTTTTAAACGCGATGCCGTGGAGATCGGTGATTACCGCTGATCGATGGAAGTTAAACCTTTGCGCGGTCGATAACGGCGAGTTGTACGACCTGAACACGGACCCAGGTGAAACGAGGAACCTGTTCGATAAGCCGGAGCACAGGGACCGTGTTCGAGCGATGGCAGCGCGGTTGCACCTGTGGCAGGCGGAGTTTGCCGACACCGCGCCGTTGCCTGCGGTTTAGCGGGCGTGGGATACGGGGCCAGTTCTCCCTCTCTTGCAGGGAGTCGGTCAGAGGGTAGGTTGGGCCTGTCGATGGGGAGATATGAGCGTGTCATCGCCAGAAGTTAAGCTGGTGGCGAGCATTCCCCCGCAATTTGGCCTACTCCCCGGGGGAGATGGGTTATGAAGCAAATTCCCACTACCTTCCGAATTAAATGAAAAGGCCGAGTTGGATTATTTCCGGCTCGGCCTTTTCGTAATTCCTTTTTTTGTTTTACGGAGCGGTCGTGTCGAGCTCTGCCGTTCCGAACGCAGCAAGTGCGGCAGCAAGTGCTGCGTCATCGACGTCTGCGCCGGTACCAAATTCCAGGTTGGCGAGATCACCCAGTGACGGGTCCCATCCCAACTCTTCGAGCTTGTCAGGTGCCGGGAAGGATCCGTCGTCGCCACCGGCCAGCTGCGCGAGCAGGTCTTCGAACGAGCCTACGCCGCCAAGCAGTTGAGCCGATTCAACGACGAGTTCATTCCGGACTGCCAGGTCGAAGTCGTCAAACGACAGCACCGTGTCGCCGATACCGCGGATCGCCTCGGCGTTCAGGTTTCGGACCTGTTCGATATCGAAGCCGACCAGCGCACCCAGGTCCATTCCGGTGACCTGGTCTCGGCCGAAGCCCGCAACAGCCTCAACATTGAAGAACACGACCTGGGCTGCACCGAATCCGGCCATGGCAGCCGGGTCGAAGTTAGCAAACTGTGCTGCGTTGAATCCAGCCATGGCGCTGGGGTCGAAATTTGCGACCTGGTCTGCAACGAACCCGGCCATCGCAGCCGGATCAAAGTTGGCGAACTTCTCCTGGTCGAACCCTGCCATCGCGGCCGGGTCGAAGTGCTCAACCTGGTCGGCGTCGAACCCTGCAAACGCAGCGGGGTCGAAATTAGCGAACTGGTCGGCGTCGAAGCCGCCCATGGCGAGGGGGTCGAAGTTCTGTATGCGTTCGACATCGAATATTGCCATCAGCGCAGGGTCGAAGTTCTCGAAATGCTCTCTGTCGAACCCGGCAAACGCAGCGGGGTCGAAGTTAGCGAACTGGTCGGCGTTGAATGCCGCCACAGCTGCCGGGTCGAAGTTATCGACCTGGTCGGCGTCGAACCCTGCAAACGCAGCGGGGTCGAAGTTGGCGAACTGGTCGGCGTCGAAGCCGCCCATGGCGAGAGGGTCGAAGTTCTGTATGCGCTCGGCATCGAATATTGCCATCAGTGCAGGATCGAAGTTCTCGAAATGCTCTGCGTTGAAACCACCAAACGCCTCGGGGTCGAAGTTGGCGAACTGGGCAGCGTCGAAGCCGCTGATTGCGTTCGGGTCGAAATTAGCGACCTGGGTAGCGTCGAACCCAGCCATAGCAAGAGGGTCGAAATTGGCGAACTGGTCTGCGTCGAAGCCAGCCACGGCAAGCGGGTCGAAGTTGGCGAACTGGGCGGCGTCGAAGCCAGCCACGGCAAGCGGGTCGAAGTTGGCGAACTGTTCGGCGTCGAACCCAGCCACAGCAAGCGGGTCGAAGTTGGCGAACTGCTCTGCGTCGAAGCCAGCCACGGCAAGCGGGTCGAAGTTGGCGAACTGTTCGG
>JADFLG010000032.1 GCA_022564545.1 Chloroflexota bacterium
GAGGAGGGTAGGCCATAACATTGAGACTATTAGTTTTGGTTCTGGTGAGTATCACACCTGCGCTCGGATCAGACACCGTAAGTTTCACCGGCACAGCTACCGTTGAGCAGTCTTGTGACCCCACATTTCAAGTCACCAGCGGCTTCACGCTAACTGTTGAACTGGATAACTCAATATTGCCGGTGGATCCCAGCCAAGACCCAGGATTTGGCCACTACGATGGTCTGGTCCAGAGTTGGTCCTTCAACTGGGATGACCCAGCGCTGAGTTTCTGGTCGGGCACTTTCACTGGGACTGGTGAAGTTAACATAGCCAACGTTGAGGGTGGCAGGGACCGCTGGCAGGTGAGAGGTGAAGTCGCTGGTTTAACCAACTTCACCGTTACTCTCCTGGATGGAGACGCGACTATCTACTCTGATGATAGCCTGCGACTCATCCCGCCTGACTTCTCTGAGATTGAAGAAGACGTCCTGCAAGGTATCTTTGAAAGAGACGAGACGACGTTTCGGATCATGAGCGGCCTGAATGCATCACTCGCTGAGACGTTGTTTCTGTCCCCGGAGCAACTCTCAGACTGCGCCTCGGCCTCAGAATAAGGCCGGGCGACTGATGTCGCCAATTCATGAGTTTCCCCTTTCGCGCACAGATTCCTGGACGCTGTGCTATACTTCCGCCTGCATCAAGAGTCGCGTGAGGGACTGGCCCTTTGACCGCGACGGCAACCTGGCCTAAGCCGCCAAGGTGCCACAGCCAGCCTCCAAAAGGAGGAGCGATGTGGCTCAGTAGAGGAGCAACAAAAGGTCCCCGCCTTCTATACCTCCCTACAATCACGATCTCCCTGAGATCACGACTCGGCGACCCAGGTCCGACGATTGGAGGGAACTATGACGAACATCCTTGCATTTGAGGTCCAAGAAGGTACAGCGACGGCAACCAGGTCGCCGTGAGTGTCAGGGAGCGGGGCAAAGGCGACGATGTCGAGGCTTCCGGAGGCGGCATGATCACGATCGGCAAAGTCAAGGCCGACGAAGGAAGTCAACTCATCGTCGCTGACATGCTCTGGTCGTTCAACTGGCTCCCCCTCGGCGGTTTCGTTCGGATGGTCGGCGAGGAAAGCGGCACAACTGCAGGTGCGCTCGGCAGCAAGCCGCGCTGGCAGCGGATCGTTGTGATGAGCGCTGGTGCGGCAGTGAATCTCGTCATTCCGTTCATCCTGCTTCCCCTCGTGTTGATGTGGCCGACCGAACAGTTCGTCGGCGATGTCACGATCGGGACCGTGTTCCCCGGGTCTCCCGCCGATGAGGCCGGGATACGACCCGGGGACAGGATTGTGAAAGTAGACGGGAGGGAGATCAGGAGAATCCCCGACCTGCAGCAGGCCGTGACCGTGAAGTTGGGTGCGGAGAGCACGTGGGAGGTCGAGTCCGGCGTCCCGAATATATTCGCCCGCCCGGCCGAGCCGCAGTACCAGTACTCCGGTGACATCAGAAAAGTGACACTGGTCCCACGGTGGAAACCGCCGAGGCGGCAGGTCGTCGCCGAGGTCTCAGATCCCGAAAATGAAATGACGCTGGGCCGTGCGCGGGTTTACGACACGCGCGTTGGCCTCAACACCCTGCTTGAGGTCGTTGAAAGTCCCACCGACACACTGTTCGAGATCTCGGCCGCGGATGCGGCGAGGCTCGACCCACCCGCGTCTGTTGGTGATTTCTTAAGGGTGGTCGATGTCGCCGAAAAGGCGGGTAAAGAGATTTCTCTTGCCGACGCACGAGCACACGACAACGGGCTCGGAACGATCACGTCGATCCAGGAAGGCGCTACCGGAGTTCAGATATCGACCGAAAATAGCCTGACAGTGCGTGAGGGACTGAACCCGCTCAAGGCGTTCCCGCGGGGCTGGCGGCAGGTGATCGACACAGTGGTGCTCACACGTAATGCGCTCACGACCACCCTCATCGGAAGCTCTAACCCGCAGTTTGAAGGACCTGCCACGGTGGGCCCTGTGGGTATCGGCCAGCTGACCGGCGAAATCGCGGTTGCCGATGCCAGCCTCGAAGCCAAGATCATCACCTTTGTGACCATTGCCGCCACCTTGAGCCTGTCACTCGCGATCTTGAATATCCTTCCCATCCCAGCCCTGGACGGTGGGAGAATTTTCTTCGTGCTTATCGAAATTGTGCGGCGCGGGAAACGTATTTCACCAGAGCGAGAGGGAATGGTTCACCTCGTGGGATTCGCGATATTGATTGGACTGATAGCTGTCATATCGGTGCAGGACATTGCCCGCATTATTCGGGGCGAGTCGTTTTTCTAGGGGGCACCGGCGAAGTGATTCAGTTATGACTCTGTACGACGCACGCAGGAACCAGCTGATTATCGCTGGGATTTCCACGATATTACTTGCAATGTTGTGGACAGTCAGCGATCTCCCGCGATCGATGTACTACACCCTGCCGTTCATAATTGCGGGCCTGTGGATCCCGGCCCTGCTGGTCCGCAAGCAGCTCCAGGGTTCGCTCGCCTGGAATCTGTTCTTCGGCGTGCTGGGCATTGCGGTTATTTCGACAATTGTGAGAGTCGTGTGGCTGATCGGCAGAGGGTGAGTCACGAATAACAGGCATTCAGGTCGACGAGTCACTTCTGTTCAGACCGATGCGTCATACAAGCAATTGACCGGGTGACAGGTCACATTTGCTCAGATTGCTCCGTTGTTCGTGCATTTGACCGGTAAAATCGTTACGATCCAAACTCGTTAGGCAATATCAAGCGGAGCAAGCGAACTGACGGCGAGAGACAACACTCATCCCGTGAACGTGGGCGGCGTGTTGATTGGTGGCGGCAACCCTGTCGTGGTCCAGTCGATGACCGACACTGATACCGCAGATGTCGAAAAGACCGTTGCCCAGGTGAAACTGCTCGCCGAAACTGGCAGCGAGATTGTCCGGATCACGGTGAACAACTCTGCGGCAGCCGAGGCCGTGCCGGAGGTCAGCAAACGGCTCACCGATCTTGGCTGCAACGTCCCGCTGGTCGGAGATTTTCACTTTATCGGCCACCGGCTCCTTCGCGATTATCCCGATCTTGCCAGCACTCTTGCGAAATTCAGAATTAATCCGGGGAACGTCGGTCGAGGAGCTCGCCATGACGAGAATTTCACCACGTTTATCGAGATCGCGAAGGAACTCGGGAAGCCGGTCCGCATTGGCGTGAACGCGGGGAGCCTCGACCCCGACGTGATGGCCGTCAAGATGGACGAAAACTCGCGCCGCGCCGAGCCACTTGCATCGGAGTTCGTGGAAAACCGTGCGATGGTCGAAAGTGCGCTTTCGAGCGCCGAGGCTGCGCTGGATATCGGGCTTGCGGCAAACCAGATCATTATTTCATGCAAAGTATCGCGGTTCCCACAGATGATCGCCGTATACCGGGAGTTGTCGGAGAAGTCAGACTTTGCGCTCCACCTTGGCCTTACCGAAGCCGGCATGGGTCAAAAGGGTGTCGTGGCAACTACGTCGGCGCTCAGCGTGCTCCTTGAGCAGGGCATAGGCGACACGATACGTGCTTCACTAACGCCGGAGGTTGGCGGTGACAGGGCGGAAGAAGTTCGGCTGTGCCAGGACATCCTCCAGTCTGTCGGACTGCGCCGTTTTCGGCCGGCGGTGACTGCATGCCCGGGCTGCGGCCGTACGACCTCCACGCTGTTTCGCGAGCTAGCCCAGAATATCCAGACACACATCGACGAGCGACTGCCTGAGTGGCGCACGCGCTACACCGGCTCTGAGTCCCTCCAGGTGGCGGTCATGGGGTGCGTGGTGAACGGCCCCGGCGAATCGAGGGCGGCAAACATCGGCATTTCCCTGCCCGGTTCGGGTGAGCAGCCGCGAGCGCCGGTGTTCGTCGACGGAGAGCGCGTCAAGTTCCTGTCTGGCCCGAATATCGCGGGCGAGTTCGTCGACATGGTCGAGCGGTACGTCGAAACGACATATAAGAACTGAGCTTTATGCGCCGGGCGTACGAGGCGCACTTGGGCGCACGAGCGAGCTCCGCGGGGCATGCCAGGGCCGCGGCACACCGTCTCAGAGGCTTCTAACTGAGTTTCACAGCCGCACCGTCCGCGAGGATCTCCGACGCGCCAGAGGCGATCATTGACGTGGTCTAACGGATTGTGACCACGGCGTCGGCACCCAGCGATTGGGCCTGATCGGATCGTCCGCCGGTTGGCCACGTCTCGAGACTCTGCCTGGAGTTGGGCGTATTCGGGAATTTCGCCACCCACGATATTGCGAATTGACTATCCCAAAACTCCCTCTCCCCGGGGAGAAGGAATTTCTTTTTCCTATTAATGTGTTCTGGGTCAGTTATCTCTCGCCCCGGAACGTCCCGGGTTGTCGACACGATCGTAGAAGCGCTCCTTCTGATCGGTCCGTATGGACTCCAGTTTTCGACCCGTTGGTTCGATTTCTACGCGGTTGACAGAAATGCGGCAACTGCCAGCCGGGAACTCCAGAGGCGCGAATTGTGAACAAGGGTTTCAGCGGCGCAGGATCTGTCGGGCGCAGGTAACATGCGCCCCAATATTTACGTTTACGCCCGCATCGACTTTACTGAACTTACAGAGGACACATTTGGCAATGGACTGGCACGAAATAGACCGTTTCTTGATGGGCGAGGCCTGGGCCGGGTCCCTGATCGGGCAACATGTCACCGAGCTATGCGATGTGATCGGGCCCAGGTGGGGAGGATCGCCGGAGGACCGCCTGACGGCCGAGTACATCCGGGGCCAGATGGAACAGGCCGGTCTGGACCGAGCAGAGATCGAGCGGTTCACGATCGAAACGTGGGACCACGGCGCCGTCTCGATAACGCTCACAAAAAGTAACCGTGTGATCGCCTCACTCCCGTTTCTCAGGTGCCAACCCGTCGACGTGACAGCTCCACTTGTCGACGCTGGCCATGCCTCTGCGCACGAAATCGAATCACTTGGCGAGCGCGTAAAAGGCGCAGTGGCACTTACTTCGATTTCACCGGAGCCATTCACGTCAGCCGAGCCGCTCTCTAAGAGATTGTCGGGCCTGTCCGATGCGGGGGCTGCCTGTGTTATCGCCATCGAGCCTAAAACAGGTGGGCGGATGGAGTACTCCAGCTCCGATGAATGGTTGAACGTCGGCCCCCGGAAGGACTCGGTGGCGGTCGTAAAGACGAGCTCCGAGGATGGGGCCTACTTGCAGAGAGTAGCGCCCACAACTCCGACAGTTCGCGTTTCAGTCGACGCCAGGTACTTCGATTCCGATGCCTATAACACCGTAGCCGAACTCAAGGGCGCGATACACCCCGAGCGTCACCTGATACTGGCAGGGCACCACGACACGGTACCGAGGGCCCCGGGGGGCAATGACAACGCTTCGGGGACGATAGGCGTGATGGAGACTGCCCGGGTGATGGCCGCGTTGAGTCGAGAGCTGGGCGTGCGACCGGGAATGTCCATCCGGTTTGCTACGTGGAGCGGCGAGGAGCAGCGTCTGCAGGGTGCCAGGGCGTATGTTGCGCGCCACTACGCCGAGGATGCTCCGGAACGGGAAGCGAAGCCGCTGTTGAACGTAAACCTGGATGAGCTGTCGACCGGTCACATGAAAGGCGTGGTGCTGCATTTCCCTCACCTGCGGGATTTCGTGCAGGAACAACTCGACACGATGAACGACGGGCTGAAGTGTCACGTGCTTGACCATATGGACGCCTATTCGGACCATTTCCCGTTTGCCGAAGCGGCGATAGAGTCGTCGATACTGTGGCGGTGGCGGTTCTGGGGGCGGCATGAAGGCGCGAACTTCCACCACGAACCCGCCGACGCCGCGAACAAGCTGAATGTCCGGGAACTAAAGGAATACGCGGGTCAGCTGGCGCGCTTGCTGCTTCGGCTGTCGCATGTGGCGCCTGACGAATGGCCAGAGAATCCGCTTTCCGTTTCCGACGTGAGGCAGATGATCGAGCGTGACGCAGGCAAGCACCACCCGGCGTTCCACTAGAATCCTTGTGAGGATTTAAGGCATGAGAGAACGCCATCACAGGACGGAAAGCAAGCACCCGCGAACGTGCACATGTACAACGTGCCAGGAGAAGCGCATCGTGGCCGCAGCAACGAAAACGAAAAAGAAGCGAAAACCGAAATCACAGCGTGGCAGGGGCTCGAAGGAGCAGGTTGCGGAATCGGCAATATCCGACGTGATGGATATGCTGGGGCTCTCGGGCGACAGGTAATTCTTGAATCGATGCGATTGACCATTAGCAGCGAAGACACATGCAGTTGAAATGGCGAGTGTCTGCGATGTCGAGCAACAGAAATGACAAATTTATCGAAAGCAAAAATCGGGTTGATTGGCGCCGGTTGGTGGGCGACAGCAAATCATCTGCCGGTACTCGTCGAGCGGGACGACATCGAACTGGCGAGCGTGTGTCGCCTGGGTGCTGACGAGTTGCAGCAGGTTAAAGAAAAATTCGGGTTCACCCACGCAACCCACGATTACATGGAACTGCTCGAAACACCCGGTTTGAAGGGCGTGGTCGTTGCTTCGCCGCACACACTGCATTACGAACACGCACTCGCGGCCCTGAAAAAAGGCCTCCACGTGTTGTGCGAAAAACCACTCGCAACCAGGGCCGATCAAGCCCGTGAACTGGTCAAAGAGGCGGAACGGCAGGGTGTCGAGCTCATGATCCCTTACGGTTGGCATTACAGCGAGTTCATCCAGGAGGCAAAACGCCGAATGGAAGAAGGAGCAGTCGGCGAAATCGAATTTGTGATGTGCCACATGGCCTCGCCGGTCCGCTCACTCCTGGAAGGCAAGCCGTTCCTTTCCACGGGCGGCGGGGCAGGTGAAATCATGTTCGAGCCGGCTGCCGATACATGGGCCGACCCGATAGTTGCCGGGGGCGGCTACGCACTGGCCCAGATGTCTCACTCCGCAGGTCTGGCGTTCTGGCTGACCGGGCTCGCCGCAGAATCGGTGGTCGCCCTTACCTCCGCTCCCACCAGCAAAGTCGAACTGTACGACTCGTTCTCCGTTCGGTTCGCAGGTGGGGCGATCGGCTCATTCAGCGGAGCCGGAGCGCTCCCGGATAACCAGCCATTCCAGCTGGACGTGCGAATTTTCGGCTCTGATGGGATCATGACAGTGGATTGCGACCGGGCCCGGCTCGAGGTGCTCAGGCATGATGGCGACAATTTCTCGATGGACCTGCCGACAGATGCAGGAGAGTATTTCGGAGGTGGCCCAACGACCAACTTCGCCGACATAGTCGCTGGCAAGACCACAACGAACTGGGCTCCCGGCTGGGCAGGTATGCGGGCGGTGGAAATGATTGATGCCGCATACCGGTCGGTTGAGTCGGGCAAATCAGAGACCGTATGAATCGGTGAAGTTCGGTAATACATCGACCGGACCTGGCGTAGCCCGCAGCCTGATCTTCGCCGACACTGATCCGTTTCAACCGGGCAGGCTGAATCCTCACAACCCCTGCTGACTCACTACGTTGGGAACGTATACTCGTCTCCGGCTCACATTTCGTGAATTCTCCGGAGATCCCGCGCTTGTCGACTACGCGTTTACCCGATCGAAATAACCCCGGCCGCAAAAAAAAGGTCCTCGTCGTTGAGGACGACCGCACCCTGCGGGAAACATTGCGCTATAACCTGGTTGCTGAAGGGTTTGATGTCCTGATAGCCAGCGATGGCGGCGAAGGTCTCGTGTGCGCCCGCCAGGAAAACCCGGATGTGGTTGTGCTCGACTTGATGCTTCCAGGCCTGAGCGGTGTCGAAGTTTGCAAGGCGCTGCGGCGTGATGGCTCGATTGTCCCCGTGATCATGCTGACCGCCCGGGACGCCGAGATCGATCGCGTTGGCGGACTCGAATCGGGTGCCGACGACTATGTGACCAAGCCTTTCAGCATGCGCGAACTTATCGCGCGGGTTGGCGCACAGATTCGTCGCATGGATATGCTCAAATCGGTTTCACAGTCCGGTGCTGATCAAGTCCTGGACCTGGGCGACCTGGTGATAAACCGTTCTTCGCGGGCTGTGACATTGAACGGAAAGGCGCTGGACCTGCGACCCCGCGAGTTCGATCTGCTCGCCCACCTGGCAGCGAACCCGGGACGGGTCTACACACGTGACCAGTTGCTGCAGGACGTGTGGGGATTCGAGTACTCTGGCGACACCCGTACCGTCGACGTGCACGTAAGGTGGCTCCGTCTCAAGATCGAGAAAAACCCGGCGCAGCCGACTTTGCTGGGCACTGTCCGCGGTGTTGGCTATCGAATAAACCTCTGAGGATTGCAACAACGATAAGGATCAAGATGTAATTCCCACGGATGCTACTGATGTTTTTGAGGCGAGCGCTGCCCGTTGATGCCGTTGTACTCTCGGGACAGATCGGGGTCACGAACGTGACCAGCCAGGACAATTGTCTTTGCGGCGAGGATTCCAGCACCAACCGGCAACGTCGATGGGAACTAGGTCTGGAGTAACGGGCCTGGAGTTGGGAATCGTAATTGGGTAGCGTTTCTCTGAGATGGCGAATGTTGGCCGAAACGGCCGCGTTGGTGACGCTCGTCGCCACCGGAACCCTGCTGTTCGGTGTTGTTGGAACGATTTTCGCCGGGTTTCTCGCAACAGTCGCAGTGCTCTTCCTATCGCTGCGGCTCACACGCCAGTTCCGTGATCTGACTGAAGACATTATCCGGACAATGTCGATAGACCGGTCTCATCGACTCGACTCGACTGGCCCTGCCGAACTGGCCCGAATGGCGCGGGCTGTAAACAGGCTTGTCGACCGGGTCGGTGCCGAAATAGCCGAAGAAGCAGAAGAGAGGACCCGTCTCGCTTCGATCCTGGACTCCATGCGTGAGGGGGTCGTGGTCGTCGACGATCAGGGTTTGATCGAGTCGGCAAATCCGGCTGCAAGCGAGATGCTTGGCACAGTAGTTGCAGTTGAATCAGGAATGCAGTTGACATCGCTGACAAACCATCCCGACGTGAACAGGGTCGTCGTTGAGGCAATCGAGAGCGGACGGCCTACGACCGCCGAGATCGAACTGTTTGACAACCAGCGCACGCTCATGGCGTTGGCAACGCCATTCCCTCGACCCGGCGCCCAGCCAGAATCGCCGCCGGTACGCGCGCTTCTGTTGTTGACTGATTTAACCGACATTCGCAGGCTCGACACAACGCGACGAGAGTTCGTTTCCAACGCATCACACGAGCTGCGTACACCGTTGGCGGGAATACGTGCGTCGGCAGAAACGCTTGAGCGGGGTGCGATCGACGACCCGCAGGGACGCGCGAAGTTCCTTCAAATGATAAGTGAAGACGTCGATCGGATGGACGCACTGATCGGAGAAATGCTCGAACTTTCCAGGCTGGAAACCGGCGAGTCGTCTCTCGAATTCAAAAACGCGGCACCGAAAGCGCTGGCAGAATCAGCGGTCAAGGTGTTCTCTGCCATCGCTCGGGAATCTTCTCTGGAACTGCGGTCGATCGTCTCTGATGACCTTCCAATGGTGTTTGTCGATTCCGAGAAGATCGGTCACGTGTTTTCCAACCTCATAAGCAACGCGATCAAGTGGACCCCGCCGGGCGGAAAGATAACCATCAACAGCTGGCAGGACGACGCTATGGTCTGGTTCAGCGTTACCGACACCGGGCAGGGCATCGAGCCGGAACACTTGCCCCACATCTTCGAGCGGTTCTTCAAGATCGACGCGGCCCGCTCGCAACCGGGTACGGGCCTGGGGCTTTCGATTGCCCGCCACATCATCGATGCGCACCACGGGGCGATCTCCGCGACGAGCACGTCTGGTGCGGGCAGTGAATTCACTTTCACGGTGCCTAAGGCCGGTTAGGCCGAGCACCGTATGACCAGGAGGTCATCCCGGGCGCACAGGCGCCCTCCGCCTTCCGCACACGGCCAGATGCGCCCGCATTTAACCCGATGTTAACGATGGGAATGCTGTCTTTAACGTCCAGTTAATGCTGGGTCACGAGCCTGTATAAATGACGTATGGGAACCCATGATCCGCGGAAACGACGCAAACCCGGGGCATCTACGCGGGGGAGATCTGACCAAATTGCTTCATATTCTGTTCGATAGCCGGTCACGGCGCGCGCTGGTCGCGGTAACACTGCTTGTGCTGGGGGCGGTCTCCGCGTGCGGCAGTGGGGCTGGGAAAGAAATACTGGTCGACGGGTCGTCCACCGTGTTTCCCATTTCACAGGCAGTTGCAGAAGAGTTTCGCAAGGAACGGCCCGACATACAGGTCCCGGTCGGAATTTCAGGCACTGGCGGTGGTATGAAGCGATTCGTAACCGGGGGCATCGATGTTGCCGACGCCTCGCGCCGGATCAAGGACTCAGAGCGCGAAGAGGCTGCAGCTAATGGGATAGAGTTCACCGAATTCACTATCGCCTACGACGGGCTGTCAGTGGTCGTCAACTCGTCCAACGACTTTGTTTCATGCCTTACCGTCGATGAGTTGAAGAGGATCTGGGAGCCAGGTTCAAATATTAAGAAATGGAGTCAGGTGCGCGATGGATTCCCCGACAAACCGCTCCGACTTTACGGACCGGATACCGATTCGGGGACGTTCGACTATTTCACCAGGGTGATCAATGGCGAAGAAGACGCCAGCCGGTCGGACTATACCGCGTCGTCAGACGACAACGTACTGGTACAGGGTGTGTCCGGCGATCCGGGCGGAATGGGTTACTTTGGCTTTGCCTACTACACCGAAAACCGGGAGATATTGAACGTCCTCGGGGTCGATGGGGGCTCTGGATGTGTCAAACCGACCGTTTCGAGTATCAACGATGGGACCTACAGTCCACTCTCAAGGCCGATGTTCATCTACGTGAACAATGCCGCACTCCAGCGCGAGCACGTACTGGCATTCGTAACGTTCTACCTGAAAAATGCTGCCGAACTTGCTGAAGAGGTCGGCTTCGTCGGCCTCCCCGACAGCGAGTACCAGTCACAGCTTGACGAATTGAACTGAGTGCGTTGGTTCTCAACAATAACGCTCAGTTAACAATTCGTGTGCAATCTTGAGTTCCGGTGCGCGTAAAACGCACCGGGTTTTTGTGTGACTTCGAGTCGCACTCACGGTTTGCCAGTTTGTGCTAGCTGCATCGGGCAGGATGTCAACGACCACCGGACTCGAATCCAACCAGGTTTTACTCGATCGAGTTGCGCGCCGCCGCCGCCGCCAGCGCATCGAGCAGGCAATAGTCACCTGGCTGCTGCGCGTAGCCGCCCTGATCTCGATTCTCACGACTATCGGGATCGTAATCATTCTCGTAGCCCAGAGCGTGGGGTTCTTCGCGGAAGTTTCCGTTTGGGATTTCCTGACCGGCACCGAGTGGGCACCTCTGTTCAAACCGCAGAAATTTGGTGTGTTGTCGCTCGTGGGCGGCACGTTGCTGGTGGCCGGAATAGCCGGCATTGTTTCGCTCACACTGGGACTCGGTGCCGCAATCTTCCTTTCTGAATACGCGCCTGAGAAACTCCGCAGGGTGTTGAAGCCGATACTCGAAGTGCTGGCAGGAATCCCAACGGTCGTCTACGGCTACTTCGCACTGACTTTCATCACGCCGATATTGCAGAACGTCTTCGGCGCCGACCGCGTAATCGTGTTCAACGCTCTCTCAGCTGGACTTGTCATGGGCCTGATGATCATGCCGATGGTCTCGACCCTGAGCGAAGACGCTATGGTCGCGGTCCCTCGTTCACTGCGTGATGCCGCTTACGCCCTGGGAGCGACACGGTTCGAAGTGGCGACCAGGGTGGTAATTCCGGCGGCACTGTCGGGAATCGTCGCTTCGTTCATCCTCGCGATCTCCCGCGCCGTTGGCGAAACGATGATCGTGAAGATCGCCGCCGGTGCCACGCCGAACCTCACGCTCAACCCTCTCGAAAGCATCCAGACGATGACCGCCTACATCGTGCAGGTCAGCCTTGGCGAAACGCCGCAGGGATCGCTTGAATACAAAACCATATTCGCTGTGGGCCTGTTGTTGTTCGTGATGACGTTGGTGATGAACATAGTCGGTCGCTGGGTGATATCCAGGTTCAGGCAGGTGTACGAGTAGATATGAGCAGTTCAAAAATCACCACGCAGAATCGTCAGCGATCACATAACGTTCGTTTTTGGCGTGTGTGGCGCGACCGGCTGTTCGTTTTCGGTTTCGTGATGGCGATAGTGGTTGGGATTCTGGGGCTGGCGGCGTTACTGTTCGACGTACTGATCGACGGCCTGCCTTTCCTCAACTTGAATTTCCTGAGCAGCTACGCCTCAAGACACCCACTGGAATCGGGTATCCTGGCTCCCCTTGCAGGAACGATCTGGATTGTTGGACTCACTGCGTTACTCACCATCCCAATCGGTGTCGGAACGGCGATCTATCTCGAAGAATTCGCCAGTAAAAACAGGCTCAACCGCCTGGTCGAACTGAACATCGCCAACCTCGCAGGCGTACCGAGCGTAATTTACGGTCTGCTGGGGCTGGCGGTCTTCGTGCAGTTCCTGTTTAACGGTTCTCGGAATGTCACAGCGGGCGCCCTGACGATGACCCTGCTCGTTTTGCCAATCGTGGTCATCGCGTCGCAGGAAGCGATAAGGGCAGTTCCGTCGAGCTATCGTGATGCCGCCTTCGCAATGGGCGCAAACAGGTGGCAGGTAGTGAAAACCGTTGTCCTGCCGCAGGCGCTGCCCGGGATGATGAGCGGGATTATCCTTGCGCTCTCAAGGGCAATCGGCGAATCAGCCCCCATCCTGATCATTTCTTCGCTGGTCTGGGTGACTTTCGTGCCTGTTTCCCCTGATTCGAAATTCACGGTCCTGCCGCTTCAAATCTTTAACTGGATCAGTCAGCCACAGCATGACTTCCGGGGGATCGCCGCCGCCGCGATCATCGTTTTGCTCGCCGTATTACTCAGCATGAACGGCGTTGCAATCTGGATTCGTAGCAAGTACCAGGTCCGCCCAGAACAGTAAGCGGTCGGTCTAGTTACCCGTAAGTCCTTCGACCACACGGGCGTTGGGGATAGCGCCGAAGATATCTGGTGAAACCTTGATCTTGATCGACCGGCTCCCGCCCCCCAGAATGACGTAGTCGAGGTGCGTAAGGCCGGGGTCTACATAAATTGGCAACTCTGTCGGCAGGGCAAGAACCGTCACCCCGCCGATCATCATGCCAGTAAGTTCAGCTGTCTCTTCAGCCCTTGCGAAAGAAACGCGCCCGGCATTCATCATCTGCTTCACGGTGTGGTTCACATCGATCCGCCGGGTGGCCCTCACTACGGCAGCAATAAACGTCTTCGGCTTTTTCTTGGAAGCAACGATGATCGTATTGGCAGACTTTTCCAGCGGGAATCCGTATTTCTCGCAGAACGCTGCAGTGTCTGCAAAGTCAGGGTCGATTTCGACTACCTCGTACGGGATGCCGGTCGAATCGAGGAACGAGGTCACACGCAATTCGGCAGCGCTTGTTTCGGGAGATTTTTTCACGCTGTTTTCCGCTCGTCGTTTTTTGGGTCGTTTGGCATGGCAGACGGTCGTTTGATGCCGAACCGTGTCGCAGTTTAGCGAAAACGCCCCCGCTCATTGTCTCGTGAAATATCATTGTGACTGCATGTGACGCTGAAACTGCCATGAAGAGAGGCCAGATAAGTTGGGCAAGACCTACTGGATGCTCGTGACGACCCAGGAGAACCTGGACATCACCCGCGCCCGGGGTTTTGGACTGCAGGGCGTGGATACGCGAAACCGTCGCAAGGCCGTGCGGATGGGGCCGGAGGACCGGGTGCTGTACTACGTTTCCGATAAAAAGGGATTTGCGGCGACCGCGACTGTTACGTCGGAAAGCTTTGAGGACCACGAACCCATCTGGAAGCACCACCGCGAACACGAGACTTTTCCACACAGGGTCGAGATTGAACCCAACGTGGTGCTCGATGAAAAGGACTACGTCGACGGATACCAGGTTGGTCCGTCCCTCGAATACGTCAGGAAATGGCCGCCTGATCGCTGGCCTCTGGCCTTCTTAGGGATGTTGCACATCATTCCGCAGCGCGACTTCAACTACATCGAGGATGAGCTAAGGCGGGCCGGCGGTTCGCTTAAGCAACCGGACGTTGCAAAGGCCGAAGCGACCGAACCGCAAATAGTGGACTCGCAGATCACTGAATCGCTGTCAGAAGAATCGTTATCGGAACTACCCGTGCCGCCTGGTTCATTAGTGGTCGCGAAAAAACGGTCGACAGTCACAAGCAAAAGCCGCAAGAGTTCTCACCGCAGGCGGATGAAGAAGCGCCGGTAGCGCAGGTGTAATCCTCCTTCCTTATCCAGGGAGGGAGTTAGAGCATGTGCTGAGCCTGTCGAAGTGGGTGGGTCGGGCTGTTCGACTCAGACTGGCAGATTAATTCTTCAGCAAGTATCACCCACACCCCAACCGTCCCCCTCCAAAGCAGGGGGGCAAGCCCCGAACCTACGAGGCCCCTGGCACGACCATCTCGCGGTCGACAGGATCACCGTTGTGGTCGACCCAGCCGGTGTCCGAGGTGCTCGACTTCTGGGGGTCTGGCGGTCCCACGCCGAAATTGTCGGCATAGATCGACGCCAGGCGGTCGAGTTCGTCCTGTGGAATATCGTCGATCTCTGAAATCGCGGCATACTCCTCGATCTGCTCGACCGTCGTCATTGTCGGGAGGCACGAAGCCATGATCTGCGGCGCAAGCACGAACTTGATCGCAATTTGCCCAACCGTGGCGGGTTTTCCGGCGATCATGAAGTCGATCTGCTTCAGTTTTTCGATCGACTGCTTCATCCAGTGCATGCGCCGGTAGGCCCGATGGTCGGATGCGTCGAACGGCATCTCATCGAGCACGGTGTCCTTTGTGTACTTGCCATCGAGCATGCCGGAAGCGTGCGGCACCCGGGCATACACGCCGACCCCGGCCTGTTCGGCCGCTTCGATCATGACGTCCGCGGGGCCCTGCTCGAGGATCGAGTAGATCAGCTGTGCCGGGATCCCGCGTTCGTTGATCGTGTAAAGACCTTCCTCGCGCCAGCCAATGTCGGGCCCGACCGCAACTGCGTAGTGGCGAATCTTGCCCTCGGCCTTCAGGTCCTCCAGCGCGCCAAGCGTGTCCTCGCGCTGGATCACGTCGAGCCGGGCGTTGTGGTACTGGTAAAGGTCGATGTAGTCTGTCTGCAGTCGCTTTAAACTGCTCTCGCAGGCGCGCTTCACGAAGTCCGGGTCCCAACATTGTGGACGTTCGCGGTGGCCTTCTCGCGGGGCCTCGATGTCGTACCCGAACTTGGTGCCGATAACGATGTCGCTTCGTCGGCCGGCAAGTGCTTTCGACACGATCTCTTCGCCATATCCGGAGCCATATGTGTCGGCGGTATCGAAGAACGTGATTCCAAGGTCCGCTGCCCTTTGAAGTAGTTTGATCGCGTCCGGTTCGCTGACCTCACCCCACCAGTTCATGCTGACGCTCCATACGCCGAACCCGACTTCGGACACGGTCAGGTCGGTCGACTGAATCTGGCGGTATTTCAAGGCTGTGTTCCTGTCTGCGTGGTTTGACGTTTTTGAGTAGTCGCACCTGATCCCACTAACAGGTCGTTCGACCAGTCAGCTATACGTTCGCGTGTTCGGCTGCAAGTGCACCGTGAATTTCGGCCCGACGAGCGGTAAATTCAGAGTCGCTAAGAGCGGGTGTGAGATCGGTGAGATCGATGGCGTCGGCCAGGTCTACCCACGACTTACAGCCTGCATACGATGCTTCGACCGGGACCGTCACCGGCGGGTCGAGTTTGTAGGCCCGGACAATCATCAACTTGAGGGGATGCCGTGGCTTCCAGTTGAACCGTTTGACCGGAAACTCTGGCGACCAGATGTGGAACGCATCGAGCGCCCTCACCTGGTGGTCCTCGGAAATTTCAATGGTTTCGACGAGTTCGCAAAAAACCGAAAACGTGATTTCCTGGCCGAAATCTGCGCTGACCGATTCTTTGAGCAGTCCACGGTGCTCGGGTTTCAGCAGCAGTTCGCCTTCGTGATAGAGACCGGGGTAGAGGAGGAAAGCCTCGTGCTCGATCTTGAAATGGCGCCCGTCTTCCCGGATGCCGCCCTTTCGCAACATGATGATTTGATCACCCCGACCCAGTGCGCCCGACGTGACTGCCCACTCTTTCAGGCCGATATATGTATGGTGTGGAAGCATTGGTGGTCCCGTTGCCCTGGTGGTGGTCAGTATGAGGTCAAATCCGGCGCCCGTGCCTGTGATTGTGCTTGCGGGCAAAGATATACGGGCGACGCAATTTTATAGTGGAATCACCCGCGTGCGTTTACCTGCCAGCATGCGTTTGCGCTGATGAGGAACTTTTGAGCACGGCCCTGACCTTCGCCGATCGGGTACCGAGCATGTTCAGTGCGTTTTCGGTAGTCGTTCGCTGAATATCGTCGGCGGTTGTGCCCCTTATGATCGCCAGCTTCTCGGCTATCGCGGGTATGTCCCGTGGCTCGGTCCACCTGTCGCGATTTTTCTTGAATGGCTGGGGATAAGCATCGGTCTCGACAAGGATCCGGTTGGCAGGTGTTTTCCTGGCGGTCTCTTCAAGATCGGAAATGCGGGTGAGGGTTTTTGCGAACGAGATATGGAAGCCGAGGTCCAGGAACCGCGCCGCGTGTTTCCACCTGCCCTGGAAGTAGTGGGCGGTCCCGCCAAGCTCGCCCGCGTTGGTTTCTCGAAGGACCGCCAGCGCCACATCTCTTGCCGAGTGCGCATCGTAATCGTCGCCCTGTTCCCGGATGTGGAACACGATTGGCAGGCCGTGGCGCCGTGCAATGTTTATCTGGGCCCGGAACGCATCTTCCTGCCACTGCCTGTCAGGTGACCTGTCCTGGTGATCGATGCCGGTCTCGCTCATTACAACAACCTCGGGCAGTGCGGCCAGGTCGTTGAGAATCGCGATGTCCTCGTCGTTGAGCGGAGCCGTCAGGTCGGTCGGATGCACGCCGACGCCTGCGAAAATCCGCTCATGTTTCCGGGCAACCGCGATAGCCCGGCGGGAATCTTCGACAGTCACACCTGCAGTGATGATCGCTCCTACATTAGCGGCAACTGCGCGAGACACGATATCGGCGATTTCGCTTGAATCGTGCTGGTGTATGTGGGTGTGAGTATCGATGAACATGGACTATGGCGATTCGAACTTCGGCACCAGCGACTTTGCCCACGCCTGAATCTCGGGCCAGTTCCGGTGGTCGCCCTGCGGGGTTGGCGCGAACCGGTCGATGATCCGCAGCCACCAGGGCAGGTTGGAGCGATCGAAATAGCCGGAAAACACGATATCGGCAACGACGTTCGGGCCGGGTGCGACTTCGACAAGGCCGCCGATGAATTCCCTGTGTTCGGCCTGCCCGCGTGCGGGACTTTTCAGCATTAGCGTGCCGACAGAAAACAGGGCGACCGGTTTGCCTTTCATCCGCTCGGCCATTATTGCGGCGAACATACCGGCACTCGGAAGCCAGGTGCCCCCGTACAGCGGTGATCCGATCACAAAGGCGTCGTAATCCTCGGGAACCAGGCCGCTGCTGGTTTCAGCGGCATGGGCGTTCAGACCAGCGGCGTTGAGTTCATGGGCTATGGCCGATGCAATCTCGTGGGTCGAGCCGAAGCGCGTGGCATATGCGATAAGGACTCGTGTCAATTACGGCTCGATGGATACACGGAACGCCGCTCAGTCGAGCGAGAACGGCGGGTATTCGTCGGTAGTCAGCAGGAACGCATATGCCGTGACCCTCAGTGTCCACCGGGTTACCCCGACGATGAAGTCATGGAACCCTCTCGGGAAGTTGCCCGTGAACAGGATGACGAACCAGCCGATCACGATAACGATGATTGAAATTATTGTGAGCACGAAGAGAGCGACGTAATGTGGGATGGCCAGGATCCACTTGACGAGCGGCAGCCACCGGTTCAGTTGCATGGCGTCCGGGTAATCGATCTCGAGGTGTACCCCCTGTTCCTCGTCGGTCGACGGATAGTCGTCGGTCACCAAGCCCAAATACAGACCAAATCGCGTCGAGAACCGTTGGTATTGAACGTTGAAGTCGAACCACCAACGGGGGTATTTCTGGCGGAACAGGATCATCAGCAAGACCGGCAATACAAGCACCGATCCCGCACTGTAATTCAATGCCATGATCACTATCAGGATGGGTACGACGGTGATAACCCTGAATAGCGTGGTGAGACGATTTCGATTAGCGCCAGCGTAATCGACGCTCAGGCGGGCCGGATAGGTCGACTGCGGTTGCGCTTCGGTGGTCATTTTGCTCCTGACACCCGGGTTCCCGGGCGCGTCCTTCCAGTAGCTGTTGGTCGGTTCGACCGTAGCCTATGACACGTGGCACTAAAGCTGCAAGCGATGGACCGGCTTCCGCTCCCGACCCCACGGGTGTAAGTTGGCCCGTGCAGCCACATAAATATTGGCCAGACTCGTGATAAATGCCGGGACCCACTACGGGCTCAAAACACACGCCCTGGGCCTGTGACCAACGCGCGTTATACGAAATGACCAGGAAAGACAGGATCAATGCGAGCAGGATTTGGACAGTTCAACGAGGCCACGCCCGAGTACCTCAGGTTTGCGCAGCAGTACGGCGTGACCGACATTTTGCTCAATACTCCACAACTGCCAAGTTACGACGGAACGTGGTCGCTGCACGACCTGGTGAAGATGCGCACGATGGTCGAGAGTTATGGCATGAAGCTCTCGGCGCTGGAGAATGTGCCGACACAGTTTTACGACCACATCATGCTGAACGGTCCAAAGCGCGACGAGCAGATCGACAACATGATCACCACGGTGCGCAACATCGCCCGGGCCGGCATCCCGATCTTTGGCTACAACTGGATGCCCTCGCATGTGTGGCGCACACCGCCGAAGTTGATTCGGGGCGGGGCAGTTGCAACGGCCTTCAACTACGAAGAAGCCAACAAGATGCCCCTCACCCACGGCCGGGTCTACACCGACGAGGAGATGTGGGAGAACCTCGAATACTGGATCAAGATCATCACGCCGGTCGCCGAAGAGGAAGGCATCCGGCTCGGCATTCACCCGTGCGACCCGCCGGTAGAACAGCTTGGCGGCATCCCGCAGTTGTTCAGGTCATACGACAACTACCGGCGGTACCTCGACATTTATCCGTCTGACGCCTGCGCTATCGAGTTCTGCCAGGGGACCATTTCCGAAATGTTCGATTCGGAGGGCGACGCGCTCTACGATTTCATTGCGGAAATGGTGCAGAAGAAGAAGGTCCTGTACGTCCACTTCCGCAACGTTTCGGCCCCGAACCCCGAGGACTTCCACGAGGAGTTCATCAACACGGGCCACGTCGATATGTACCGGGCGATGAAGGCGTACTACGACAACGGCTACGACAGCTTCTTCATCGACGACCACGTGCCGCACACGCACCAGGACACGGCGTGGGGACACCGGGGCCGGGCCTTCGCCAACGGCTACATCCAGGCCATGATCGAAGCAGTGACGAAGCAGGGGTAGGGTAGGGCGCCCGGAGGATACCGCGCCTGAGTTCTACCGCGCCTGAGTTCGCTCAGTGCCATCGTGTGCCAACCCGGTGCCATCCTGAGTTCACAGTGCCATCCTGAGTTCACAGTGCCATCCTGAGTTCATCGAAGGACGGCAGGGAGGCTAACCTTCCGCGATGGCCCCGTGTGTTTACATACTTCAAGTCCGTGGTGGCGGATACTACGTCGGCTCCACGCCCGATCTCGAACGAAGAATCGCTCAACATCATCGGGGTATCGGCTCGAAATGGACTGCGTCCCGACGGCCGGTTCGCGTAGTGTACGTCCAGGAGTTTCCGTCGCTGCGTGAGGCGTTTGAAGCTGAGCGGCAGCTTAAGGGTTGGCGACGGGAAAAAAAGGCAGCGCTAATACGCGGCGATTGGGATGCGTTGCCCAGCCTGGCAAAGTCGTACGCGAGTTTGTCGATCCTTCGAGAACCTCAGGATGACATTTGAATGAAATTAGCCCCACGGAGGTTTGCCCGGTGCCATCCTGAGTTCGCTCAGTGCCATGGTGTGCCAGCCCCGGTGCCATCCTGAGTTCATCGAAGGACGGCAGGTACGCCAGGCACCGGCGGTGACCGCCGATGTCTACCTACTTGAAGTCCGTGCCGGCGGATATGTCCCCCTACCCGCCGCCCAACTCGTGCGGCTTCAGTGCCGCGGCAATGGCGAAGTTGGCGGGAGTCGGGATTCCGTGTTTTTCGCCGAGTTCGACAACTCGACCGTTCAGCAGCCCGATCTCGATCGGGTTTCCGGCGATCAGGTCATGGCCCATCGAGCCGATGATGAACGGCTCCCGGGCCTGGGTCGTGCGCAGCGTGTCGGCGGCCGTCGACTCGGGCAGCGGCACGCCTTCAGCCCTGCCGACATCCGCAACTTCGGATAGCACCTGCAAATACATGGCTGTCGTCGATTCCTGGGCGAAAATTTCGCCGATCGGCTTGCGGGTAAGTGCGGTCATGCCGCTGAGCGCGCAAATGAAGATGAACTTCTGCCAGATCGCCAGCACGATGTTGTCGTGAGTTTCTGCGGCCAGTCCCGCAGCCTTGCACCGCTCAACCAACTCTTCGACACGTTGCGACGGCGTGCCTGCGGTGTCATGCGTGGCGGCGTTTTGATCCCAGGCCATCTCACCAATCACAAGCGAGCCTGGACCGCCGCCCTGTGTAACAACACCGGGAGACTCGATCATCGACGACACCGTTGCAGCGCAGCCAAGAACGTGTTCTGATCCAAGCGCTTCGCCAAGCAACCGCTCGCTATCGATACCGTTCTGAGTCGAGACGATCATCGTGCCATCTCCAACCAGCGGGCCCATATCCCTGATCGCAGCACCGGTCGCCCAACTCTTGACCGCAAATATCACGAGGTCGACCGGCCCGACCGTCGACATGTTGTCGGTGGCATCGACATCAAGATGGAAATCGCCCAGCAGCACCGAATTCACCTGGAGTCCGTTCGCCCTTATCGCCGCCAGGTGTGGTCCCCGGGCGATCATCGTCACATGGTTTCCGGCCCGGGCCAGCGCCCCTCCGTAGTAACCGCCGGTGCCACCTGCTCCCACGACTGCCACTGTAATTTTGCTACTGCTCAATACCGCTACTTTCGACGTTTTGCAAGCCGTTTCGAATGAAAATCAGTAATTCGAAAATACCCAGTCACGTATATCACACCAGGACTCGCCGCCCCCACCCGCACAACCGGTATCATCCCGCACATGCTTCAACTGCTGATTCACAACGCCAGGATCATCGACGGCACAGGCTCGCCGTGGTTTCGTGGCGCGGTTCTCGTCGACAACAACACGCTGACCATCAAGCGCGGCGAGATAAACCTTTCAGAATTCGAGACCGAGCGACTGATCGACGCCGAAGACAACGTCGTCTGCCCCGGCTTTGTCGACCTCCACTCCCACGCCGGTCTGACCATTCTTGGCGAGCCGCACCACGACCCGAAGGTCCGGCAGGGTGTGACGACTGAACTTATCGGCATCGACGGCATATCGCACGCGCCATTCAAGTCGCGCGAAGAACTTGAGCGCTATATCTGGTTTGACGCCGGACTGAACTGGTATCCGCCGGAACCAGACTGGCTCACTACGCAGGAACTCCTCAATAAATACGACGGCACCGTCGCCATAAACATCGCCTATATTCTCGGCAACTCGCCGGTGCGAATCTGGGCGACCGGCTGGAACGACCGGCCCGCCACCGAAGCCGAAATCGCCAATATGAAGGCTGTCATACGGGAATCGATGGAAGAAGGTGCGTGGGGGCTGTCGACCGGTCTCGACTATCCTCCTGGCGCGTACGCATCGACCGAGGAACTGATCGCAATCTCCGAACAGGCTGCGGCGATGGGCGGTTTCTACCACACCCACACCCGTGCATCGCTCAAAGCGAAGGGCACCTACGCGCCGTGGGAAGAGGCGGTCGAGATCGGTCGCAAGTCTGGAATCCCGATTCACCTGACCCATTACCGACAGCCGAAGCAGGGCGTGGGATCGCACCACGGTTACCTCGCGTTGGTGGAGGATGCACGGGCCGAGGGGATCGACGTAACATTCGATTGCTACACCTATCCATACTCAGGGACCTCGCTGACTATCAACCTGCCGTTCTGGGCGAAGGACGGTGGCCCTGAACGGACGATGGCAGCCCTGGCCGATCCTCATGATCGCAAGAAGATGAAGGCCGAACTCAATTCGCGGTCTGACATCCAGTCGATATGGAATCATCTCTGGCTCCACAATTTTCGGCAGCCACAGAACGTAAAATACGACGGCAAGACACTCTGGCAGATAGCCGAGATGCGGGAACAGGACCCGGCCGACGCGATGTTCGACCTGCTGCTGGAAGAGCGGCTGGGCATAAGCGAAGTTGGCCTTGGCACCAATGCCCACACGCTGCCCGCGTTCGTTTCCCACCCATACGGGATGATCGCTTCCGATGCGATCCTGTTCGGCGAATACCCGAATCCCAGGACCTACGGCTGCTTCCCGGTTGTTCTTGCAGAGTTTGTGCGGGCCGAAAAGCACCTCAAACTACCCGAGGCCATCCGGAAGATGACCTCGTTCCCCGCCCAGAGACTCGGCCTGCCCGATCGGGGAGTGCTGCGGGACGGCTTCAGGGCCGACATCGTGATCTTCAATCCAGACACGGTTCGCACTGACGCGACAAAAGACGACCCCAAGCACTACCCGGTGGGCATCGACTACGTCATCGTGAATGGTGTGGTCGTGATCGAGAACGGAACGAACACCGGCGCTACGCCGGGCCGTGCATTGAGGCGCGGGCACTAGTTTGTTTGGCTTTCATGGCAGTTGTCCGTTGGTCTTCAAGATTCCTTGAGGATTTGCCAGGGCTGCGGCGGCATACTCGTTGGTGCGCCGGCGCTCCATCTGTTTAGCGGGGCCGGCCACACCCAAATTTCGATGTCGAATTTGCTCTACAGAAACGTAATCGCGGGACTCGGCGCGGGTGCCGTGGCCGCGATCGTGGCAATTTTGATTTCGCTGCCTCTCAAATCGCCCGACGATATTCTTTTCAACACTGCATCCGTTGGTATTGCAACCCTGGGGATCGGGGCGGTGAACGGCCTGCTGTGGCATTGGTCGGCGGTTAATCTCCCGTTGAATAGACGATATGTATTCACTTCTCTGGGTCTTCTGACCGTTGCCCTGGCAGTTGCGGCTGGAGCGCAGACGCAGTTCGACAGTGCGGTTGCGTTCACGGTCCCCCTGGCGCTTTTGGCCGTTCTGATTACCGTGGTTGCCACTCCGTTTGTAGCGATAAACCGGAGGGCCGGGCTCTGGTTCGCCAAACCCTGGACGAGCGCAGTGCTGATAGTAGTTGCCGTCGCCCTCAGCCTGGCGCTGGCAGGGCAGGGCGATCAGGAGTCTGGCTCGTTGTCCCTTCCGCCACCGCCATGATCGAATCGACCGAACGCCCAAAACGAAAGAACCGATGATCCCATGATCCAAATTCAATCAGGCCCACGAAATCGCGTCTTCTTCATTTCAGCGCTCCTCGCGTTGACAGCGCTTGTTGTTGCTGCGTGCGGCGAAACCGAACCCGCGACGGATGACACCGCGTTGGCCACGGCTCCGCCACCCACCGCGGGAACTGCAGATCGTTCGGTCAGCGGTGTCTACACGGTCGGCTCGGGCTCCGAGGCGACGTTCACGGTCAACGAAAAACTGTCGAGACTCCCACTCCCCAGCGACGCCGTACTCCGCACCGGCGACATCTCGGGCGAGATCGACCTGTCCGGCGGGACTGCATCACTGGTAATCAACCTGCACGCATTGAGAAGCGACTCAACCCGTCGGGACGGCTATGTAAGGGACAGGATGTTCCCAGGTCAGCCTGAAGCGACGATTTCGATTGGCGAATTTCCGGAGATTCCGGATTCTTTCGCCAGCGGAGAGTCGTTTACTTCCACCGTAATTGCGACCGTGAACGTCAACGGGACCGATGCTGATATCGAATTCGAAATCGAAGCGCGACTCGATCCTGATCGACTGTTCGTGTTGATCACAGGTGATTTCGTATGGGCCGACTTCGGCATGACTGCGCCGGTTAGCGGCCTGTTCGTCGTAACAGACGAAGTACACGTAGAGGTGCTCGTGGCGGCTGTTCGTTAGTCGCCGGGCGTGCCGAGGCCGCACTTGGGCGACCTCAGGAAGCTCCGCGGGGCACACCAGGGCGTTAGTCGCCGGGCGTGCCGAGGCCGCACTTGGGCGACCTCAGGAAGCTCCGCGGGGCACACCAGGGCGTT
>JADFLG010000033.1 GCA_022564545.1 Chloroflexota bacterium
TCCGTCATTCCGACCGGAGCGGAGGAATCTCATTTTGACGAACTTGAGGAGTCCCGTCGACACGCCAACGGCAGATCTCTCCATTCCGGTCGAGATGACAATAAAGAGGCTATAACCCCCTACTCAACCCGCCCGTAGTCGTCCTCGACCCGCACAATGTCGTCTTCGCCAAGATAGTCGCCGGTCTGGATCTCGATGATCTCCAGCGGTTCGACCGATGAGATGTTCTCGATGCGGTGGTGGACGTTCCGGGCGACGAACATCGACTGGCCCCGACCCAGTGTGTGCTCTTCATCGCCAACGGTCACTTTCGCCGTGCCGCGGGCCACGACCCACGTTTCATCACGGTGCCGGTGCCACTGCAGCGAAAGCCGGGATTCCGTCTTCACCGTCAGTCGCTTGGTCTGGAACCCTGGGCCGCTTGTCAGGATTTCGTAAGTGCCCCACGGGCGCGTCTCGCGCTTTCTCTTCGTGCTGGCTTCGAACTTGATTTCCGACTGCTCGGCCACGTGAATCTCCCGGGATGACGGCATTCTTGCAGAACGACATGGCGATTCTATTGCCTTCACTACGCGACGTCACGGTCGTTTTGGGTGCAAGGCGCCCGCGATCACGCGCTCAAACCAGCGACGAGGGGGGCGGAACGATTATTCGCTCCTTCGCCTCGTAAAGGTGCACCTCGCCAACCACCGCGTCGACAACCGTCCCCTTCAGCTCGAACCTGGCGTGCTGCGCAATTCGAACCGCGGCGAAGTTCTGCGGGTGAATCGTCATCCGGAGCGACTTCACGCCCGGCTGGGCGATCACCCAGTCGGCAACGGCTTTAACCGCTTCCTTCGTGTAACCCCGGTTCTCGGCGCTCGGGTATATCGAGAAGGCGATTCCCACTGCACCGGTCTCGTCGGGCGGACCACTCACGCCAACTGAGCCGAGCAACATGCGCGTGTCTTTCTCGGCAAACAGCCATCCCCACCAGCCTGCCTGTTGCGGCTCGTACCGCAATCTCTGTGCTGCTGCCGGAAGAAAGTCGGCCATCATTGGAGGAAGCCGAAACGGGTGCGGAAACCTGAGGCGAGACGATGACTCCAGTGCCGCGCGTGACCGGGCCAGCATCCCATCGGCGATCTCGGCCGTAATGGGTGTCAGGCTGGTCAGTTCGGTTTCCAGCTGCCGGTGCAGCAACAGGCTCATATTGCGAGATTAGCTTTGCTCGTCGCCGCGCGCGAGCGGGGATGCCGTACCCTTCCGGTGGCTGGTAACACCCATGCCAGGAATCGAACACCAGTACGAGCAATAACACGAAAACTCGATGCCCGACAAAAAGCCCAACATTCTCTTCATCCTGACCGACCAGCAGCGGCGCGACTCCATGCGCGCCTATGGCAATACCTGGATTGAGACCCCAAACCTCGACAGGCTCGCCGAAAAGAGCTTTGTGTTTGAGAATACCTACGTTACGCAGCCCGTTTGCACGCCGGCCCGTGCGTCGATCATGACCGGCCTCTACCCGCACGCAACGGGCCTGCAGCGCAACAACATTCCGCTCAGCCGTGACATCCCGACTATCGGTGAGATGATCTCCGACGAGTACTACAACGCCCACATGGGCAAGTGGCATTTGGGCGACGACATGATGGCGCAACACGGCTTCGACCTCTGGGTGGCTGTCGAAGACTTCCAGCGTGTGCGGACTACCCGCAAGGAGTATCGGTACCAGGAAGCTCCGTACAATCAGTGGCTGCGCGATCACGGTGTCGAGCCGCCGTCCATGAAGGTTTCATACGAAGGCTGGGTTGGCGTTGCCGGGTTGACCGAGGAGCAGACACAGGCCGGGTTCCTGGGTCATACCGCATCGAACTTCATTCGCGACTATCCGGACGGCAAGCACGCCGATCAACCGTGGATGCTGTTCGTAAACTTCTTCGAACCACACCCTCCGTACACGGGACCCCTCAACGACCTGTACGACCCGGCCGGGATCGAGGTCGGGCCCGGTTTCCGAAAACGGCCCGACTCCGGGTCACTTGTGAACCGGTTGAGGTCCGATTTCTACATGGGCGGTGGGAACAACCCGCTTGGCGAGGCCGGTGGCGACCTCCACGACACTTCCACCGAAGAAGGTTTCAGAAAGTTGCGTGCCCAGTACTTTGCCAATGTGACGCTGGTGGACAACCAGCTTGGCAAAATTTTTAATGCTCTCGAAGAGAGCGGCCAGGCCGACAACACGGTGATCGTGTTCACAAGTGAGCACGGGGAAATGGCCGGAGATCACGGAATGCTCGAAAAGCGGTCGCTGTATGAAGAAGCGTCGAACGTTCCGTTCCTGATGCATGTGCCCTGGCTGAACGATGGCCAGCAGAAGCGAATACCCGGCTCGGTGGGCCAGGTCGACCTCGTGCCGACTTTACTGGATTTGTCTGGAAGCGAAATCCCCGGCCACCTCGAAGGGAAGTCGTTGGGGCCGGTGCTGCGCGGCGATGAGGACCTTGCCGGCAACGATGTGTTTATACAGTGGAACGGTATGGGTGACAGAAACCTCGGATCGCCCGAGATCAACCGCATGGTTTCGATGCCGTGGCGGGGCGTTGTTACTGGCGATCGCTGGAAACTGAACCTATCGCCGGGCGATCAGTGCGAGTTGTACGACCTGAATAGCGACCCGGCTGAGTTGGAGAACCTGTTCGACAGGCCCGAGCACCGCGACCGCGTGCGCGACATGGCGGCGCGTATTCGGATATGGCAGGACAAGACAGGCGACGATATGCCCCTGCCAGCGGTGTAGGGCCGCATGCGACGTTATCCGGGGACAGGTGTGTGTGCTTTCGTCATTCCGACCGGAGCGGAGGAATCTCAAGTATTCGGTTTTGAGGAGTCCTGGCGGCATGCAAACGCCAGATCTCTCCGCGGTGGTCGAGATGACAGGCGGAATTGGAGCGCGTAACGACCGAAGCCGAGGGATTTAAGGTCGCGCGCTCGCCTAAACCGCCGCTGCCGCTTCCGCCCGCTCCACAACGCCCGGTCTCACCGATTCCCAGTACCGGTCGAACACGTCTTGCGCTTCCACGTAGGTGCGGGTAGCGAACAGTTCCACGCGGAAGGCCCGTACACGGTCACGTCCGCCCGCGTACCACGACAGGTGACGCTGCATTTGAATGAGCCCTGCGTGCTCGGGAAAGTGTTCCTCGATCAACGGCATGTGCCTGTTGATCACCCGGCTCTGGTATTCGTACTTGCCTTCAGGCGACAGGTCCTCAAACGTCTCGTCGAAAATCCACGGCTTGCCCATTGCCGCCCGACCGATCATCACCGATTCGCAGCCGGTTGCCGCCTGCATATCTCGGGCGTCCGACATCGACTTCACATCGCCATTGCCGGTAATGGGAATATTCACGGCGTCAACCACCTGGGCGATCATGTCCCATTTTGAAAGGCCCTCAAAACGCTGCGCACGGGTGCGCGGGTGAACCGTAATTGCGTCGACGCCGACATCTTCCGCCATCTTCGCGACTTCTACGGCGTTCAAGTGCTTTTCGTCCCATCCACTGCGAATCTTGATGGTGAACGGAACGCTCAGGACCTTGCGAATCGCGCGCAAAATCTCTGCGGTTTTCTTCACGTCTTTCATCAAAGCCGAGCCGCGACCGGTCTTTGTGATCTTTGGCATCGGACAGCCCATGTTCAGGTCGATGATATCGGCCCCCTGGTCCTGCAGATACTGGACTCCCGGAACGAGCGTTTGAGCTGATGGACCGAGAATTTGCAGGGCAATCGGCTTCTCTTCCGGAAGGTACTTGGCGATGTCGTACCGGGTGTGAGGGTTCTCGCGGGTGAGCCCTGTTGCGTCGATTTCCTCGCTGGTGGTTAACGCACTGCCGCACTCGCGCGCGACGATACGGTACGGGGCGTTAGAAATCCCGGCCATAGGTGCGAGCCGTGCCAGCCCTTTTACTTCGACATTCCCAATAAACATGCATCGAGTATACGGAGCCGAGCTATCTCATGAAGCGACGCGCCCCGGGGCGAATTCGAGGGATTCGTGATCGCGTGCGACGTTTTCTCCGTCTGGAGAAGTGCTGGCTGAATCGATTGAGCGTGGCCGGTGGTCAGGGGGTCTGAATCGAGTTCAGGGTGAAAATTCTCTCGACCGCTACAACGCGTCCCGAGCCACGATCGCGTCGGGACTCGAGACGAGGAATGGGCATCTCTTATCCACAACGGTGCATTATCGAACGAATCTGCGAATCAGGGTGACGGCTCTGCTAATCAGCGTGAAAATCACCACGCCCATCAGCAGAAGGAACGAGGGGACGTACAGGAACGCCACCCAGCCGAACGTTGCGGGTGCAACGGTAATTACGAACAGCGCATAGCTCATCAAAAGTAAAACGAGATTGCGAGAGAAGTAGAATGCGGCCAGTACCGAGAGCGGTGCTCCGATCAAAGTCACCAGATTCAGTGCGTTGAGAGATGCCGACTCCCTGAGGATCAACGAGATAGCCAGGCCCGAACTGACCGTCGTAGTCAGCGCGAACGTCCACAGCAATGTCCGTTCCGTCGAAAAACCGTCCATCTCAGAAACCTGAATTGTTGGCGGGCTGTATCCGCCGGTATCTTTCGAAAAACTCTTTGCCCAATCTCAACAAACGCGCCACTCGCCCCCCTAACGTACCCGGCGAAATTTCTGGAGTCGCTCGCCTTACAGGACGAACCGGAAGATTGCAGCTTGCACCGGCTGGTCTTCATCGATTAAGCCAGCGCAACTCCTGTCGGAGGAAAAGTCGCGTGCGCCCCTAATCGGCGACGTTTGCAGTTGGGCGGGCGTCGAGGAGGTCGATACCGCCCCGGACCTGACCCAGTGTGTCGGCGACTCGTTCTTCCAGTGCGAACAGGACCTCACGGGCATAGTTGTCAGCACCCTTGCGGCGCTGATCGGCCTGGGTGTTCGCCTCGTTCAAGATGCCGTTCACGCGGTTTTCAGCCTCATCGATCATCTTGATGGCGCTCTTTTCGGCTTCGGCCTCGGTCTCACCGGCGTTCTCACGGGCCACACGGGTAATCTCGGTGTTCTCGATCATTTTGCGGGCCTCCGCCTGGGAGGCGGTCAGCAGCGTGTTCGACTGCTCTTCTGCCAGCTGGCGAATGGTCGTGGCTTCTTCGTCGGCGTAGGCGCGAATCCTGCGGGCCTCAAGTTCGGCCTGCTTGATGATCGCTTCCTTCTGCCGGACGATTCCCTCGGCCTCGTTGATCTGGGATGGCAGTTCGTCCTTCATCTCGTTGATGAATGTCGTGGCCTTCTCCAGGTTCACCAGCGTTCGAGCCGTTCCGGGTACTCGGCCTCCGGCGATCACCGCCTCAAGGTCTTCGAGTTGCGTCAAGATTGTCATTGGTGCCTCCATGCGTGTCGACTTGCTACTTGCTGTCTAACTTTTCTGACTTTTCTGGAGCCTCTCAACCAGAGGCCCCCATACGTTTTTCGGGACCAGCTCCGACACATCTGCGCCGAGCGCTGCCACTTCCTTCACTCGTGATGAACTCAGGATCTGGAATTCCAGGGCGCTGAACAGGCAGATCGTCTCGACGTCTTCAGCCATCCTGCGGTTCATAAGTGCCATTTCACTTTCGTACTCGAAATCGCTCGTGATGCGAAGGCCACGGACGATCACGGTTGCGCCGACTTCGCGGGCAAAGTTGACCGTAAGGCCCGAGTACGACTGCACCGAAACGTTCGATACATGCGCCACTGCTTCGGCAAACATCTCAACCCGTTCGTTGACCGAAAACAACGTGCTCTTCGATGGGGCTCCGACAACCGCAACGGTCAGGAAATCGACGGTCTTCGATGCTCTTTCCACGATGTCGATGTGACCATTTGTTGCGGGATCGAACGTGCCGGGATAGATCGCTTTTGCCATCTATTTGCCCCCCCGCCCTGGTGGAGCGTCCTGGTTCGGGACTTTATAGACCGAAACTGCGGAGTCACCATATTTTCGGTGTGCGGTCAATCTCAGGCCGGGCAGCGTGTCTGGCAATCGAGTCGTCTTCGAATGCTCGAGGAACGCGATGGCATTCGGGGCCAGCAGTCCTGCGTCGTCGACACGCGAAAATAACTCTTCGAATTCGTTCAGGTCGTACGGCGGGTCGGCAAAAATCAGGTCGAACTCGCCCCCCAGCCTTCCGACTGCCTGGAGCGCGCTGCCTCTTTGAACAGTTCCTTGCATTGCCAATCCGTGTCGTTCCAGAGCCTTTTTAATTTCGTTGCACTGTCGTGAGTTCTGCTCCACGAACACGGCGCTTTCAGCACCGCGCTGCAGTGCTTCAATCCCGAGTGCCCCGGTCCCGGCGTAGATGTCGAGAACTCGAAAACCGCTCGGACCTGCCGGGCCGAGCATCGAGAAAATTGCAGACCGGACTTTGGATGTGGTCGGGCGGAGAGAACTCCCACTGGATGCTCGTCTGAAATCTGACGATCCTCTGCGCTTGCTACTCATCGCGCTTTCGACCCGCTCCCGTATCCCCCGATTTTCTTTGGGTGAGAACCGATTATTCACGAGGGGCCCGATTCTCGACCATCGTGAGTCGTTACAGGTTTTGAGCGATTCAATCGGAAACGCCAGTTCAGACAGGCGGGCTTTATTCCTTCTCCCCGGGGAGAAGGTCAGGTTGAGGGGGAATGCCCAACGGTGATGCAGAGCCATCGAATGCCTGCTGCCTTAGAATGAACCGGCGCACCGTCGGGCCCGTAAGCATTCCCAGACCACGTGCGTGCTAATACGCCAGAAAATATGACGCCTGAAGACCAACGAGACCAGCACGAACAGCCCAACCAGCCGGACCAGCAGATCGGCGAACAAAAACTTATTAACGATCGCCTGGCAAAGACTGCACAACTCAGATCACGGGGAATCGACCCGTACCCACCACGCTTCGACCGGACCCACACGACGGCGGAAGCCGTGAAGCTTTTCGAGGACCTTGAGGGTGCCTCCAGTGCCAGGGATGAAGGCGAGCAACTGCGGACCGCCACGATCCGGGTGGCAGGTCGCATAATGGCCCGGCGCGGGCAGGGCAAAGCATCGTTCATCGACCTTAAAGACGGTCACGGCCCGGTGCAGGTCTTCGCCCGTCAAAACACCATGGGCGACGATGCCTACGCAATCATCGATCTGCTCGATATTGGCGACATCATCGGGGTCGAGGGCCCGGTGATCCGGACCCGGCGCGGCGAGATCAGCGTCGAAGCTACCGAGATCACAGTGCTGACGAAGTCGATGCGGCCCTTGCCCGATAAATGGGGCGGGCTCCAGGACCAGGAAGTCCGGTTCAGGCAGCGCTACCTCGACCTGATTACCAACGAGCGGGCAATGAAAAACGCCCTGTTGCGCTCAAATGTTGTCAGGGTCATGCGGGATTTCATGCACGGCCGGGGTTTCATCGAGGTCGAGACGCCAATCCTGGTGCCGGTCGCTGCCGGCGCACAGGCAACCCCGTTCAAGACTCACCACAACCAGCTCGACCGCGACCTTTACCTGCGGATCGCCACCGAGCTTTATTTGAAGAAGCTGATAGTCGGGGGAATCGAGCGGGTGTTCGAGATTGGGCGGCTGTTCCGAAACGAGGGGCTCGACCACGACCATAATCCCGAGTTCACGACAATCGAGAGCTACCAGGCTTACGCCGACTACAACGACGTGATGGAGATGGTCGAGAACATGGTGGCCCATATAGCGCGGGAGACGACCGGCTCGATGGTGCTGCCGGAGGTCGAGGGTGTGAGGCCGGAAATCGACCTCACGCCGCCATGGCCCCGGTTAGATCTCCGCACCGAGATCAAGGAGCGCACGGGCATCGACTTTGTCGAAACTCCTGATGTCGAGTCGCTTTCGCAGGCGATGCGCGAGCGCGGGATCCACGTCGAGGAAGGCTCGGTCTGGGGTCGGCTTCTCGACAAGGTCATTTCGTCGGAAATCGAACCAAATCTTATCCAGCCGCACTTCCTCGTCGACTACCCGGTCGAAATGTCGCCACTCGCAAAGCGAAAACCCGGCACGGACGGCATAGTCGAGCGGTTCGAGGCGTTTGTCGTGGGTTCTGAACTTGCAACGCATTCACCGAGCTCAACGACCCGGTCGACCAGCGTGAACGCTTCGAACAACAGGAGCGGATGCGAAACGAGTTTGGTGACGTTGAGGCCGACCGGCTGGACGAGGATTTTCTGGTGGCGATCGAACACGGAATGCCACCGACGGGCGGGCTGGGACTCGGCATCGACCGCCTGACGATGCTGATCGCGGGCGAGGAGTCGATCCGCGAAGTTCTGCTGTTCCCAGCAATGCGCAACGTCTGATCTAATCGGTCAGTGGCCGCGTTACAGATAACGAACTGATTCGACAACATTCCCGAAGAGAAACCACCAGATGCTTTCACTGGAACAGATAGTCCGAGACCCCGAGAAAATCCGGGCCGCCCTCGTTCGCCGCGGCGAAGACCCGCCGATCGAGCGGATTCTCGAACTCGACACCAGCAGGCGAGAGTTGATCCAGCAGGTGGACGCCGACCGCGCCCGGCGCAACGCAGTGAGCAAGGCGATCGGCGATGAGAAACGAAAGCCGACTGCCGAAGAAATTTCGGAGATGCGAGAGACCGGCGAGCGCATCAAGTTGGTGGAGGCCGATCTGGATGGCGTCCAGACAGAGCTGAACGAGGCCTTGCTGCCCCTGCCGAACACTCCGCTCTCCGACGTGCCGGACGGCCTCAACGAAGATTCCAACGAGATTATCCACACTTCCGACGGGCCGACCGAGAGCCACGGCAACGCCCACTGGGACGTCGCGCCCGCGCTCGGCATACTCGACCTGGAAGCCGGCGCCAGCATTTCGGGCGCCCGCTTTTTCGTGCTGAAGGGCAAGGGCGCAAAGCTCCAGCGCGCCCTGGCGGCCTGGATGCTGGATGTCCACACCAACGAGCACGGCTATACCGAGATCGACCCCCCGCTGCTTGTGCGGCCCGAGACAATGCTCGGTTCGGGCAACCTGCCGAAGTTCAGGGAGAACCTGTACCACGACGACGAAACCGATCTGTGGCTGGTCCCGACCGCCGAGGTGGCGCTGAACGCACTGCACCAGGGCAAGATCATCGACCCGGGTGTTTTGCCCCTGAAGTACGTCGCGCAAACGCCAAGCTTTCGGAAGGAACACGCCGCCGCGGGCCGCGACGTCCGCGGGATAAAACGGGTTCACCAGTTCGAGAAGGTCGAGATGTTCCGGTTTGTCGAGCCGCAGGATTCGGAAGCCGTGCTGGAGGAGATGCTCGGCGAAGCGACGACGATTTGCGAGCGGCTCGGCCTGACCTACCGGGTGCTAAAGCTCTGCGCGGGAGATATCGGGTTCCAGTCGGCCATGACCTACGACATCGAGGTCTGGTCACCCGGTTCTGCCGAGTGGCTTGAGGTTAGTTCAATTTCTACATGCACAGATTTCCAGGCACGACGGAACAACACTCGCTATCGTCCTGAGATTGGCGCATCGACCCGGCTTCCGCACACGCTGAACGGTTCAGGGCTGGCGCTGCCACGAACCTGGATTGCGGTGATTGAAAACGGCCTTCAGGACGACGGTTCGGTCGTCATCCCAGAGGAGATAGTTCCCTACACCGGCTGGGACCGCATCGAAGCGGCCCCGTAGGGGCGTTTAATCTGGAACACGGCCAGTAGCCGCTTTTCGACCGGGGTGGCAGCTGTCATTTGGGCGTTTAATCTAAAACGCGGCAAGGAACCGATTTCCCGGCCGGAGCGGCGGCTGTCGTTGGGGCGTCTAATCTGGAACGTGACAAGCAGCCGAATTTCCCGACCCCCGAAGCCTGTCTCATAAGTCGGACACCCCGTCGAAATACGTAATCCAAGTCAAATGTCAGTAGTACTCCGTAATCATACACATCAATACCACCTGATTCCGTTGTGTTATTCCGAGAATCGTCGGCAAGATGGCTTTATGAGACAGGCTCCCTGCGGAGGGATCTGGTGCGATGTCAGGGCGATTAGGCGTTCCACGTAAGGCCGTCTATAGTCCACTCGATGCATGAGCAGACGTTTTTCATCTACATGATGGCCAGTTTCAGTGGCACCCTCTACACGGGAATGACTCGCGACATCGCGTCCCGCGTGGAACAGCACAGACGCGGAGTGATCCGAGGGTTCAGTTCGAAATACAAGACGAAAAAGCTGGTTTGGTGCGAGGTGGCTGAATCCTTCGAATCGGCTAGAGAGCGCGAGGCACAGCTCAAGCGGTGGCGCCGTTCGAAAAAGGTCTGGTTGATCGAGCGCGAAAATCCGAATTGGGAGGATATTTCCGAGCGAGTTGGGTGAGTCACTCCCACGTCCACACCCCGCCCAAGAACCCTCCACAGGGGTCGGGAAATCGGGTTTGCTGGCAACCTGAAAATGTTGGGGGTCGGGTGACGCAATATCGCCCTTACAGCGCCACAGATCCCTCCACAGGGGTCGGGAAATCGGGTTTGCTGGCAACCTGAAAATGTTGGCGGTTGGGTGACGCAATTGAGAGTCGTCGGAAATCACAGAGATGTTGACCACGAAGAACGTGGATTTCCCGACCCCTGTGGAGGGATCTGGTGTGGGGTGAGAGCATCTGTATCTACGCTTTTTCGAGGATAATTGTTACCCGGGCATCGTCGAGATCGAGTGTTTCGATCGCGGCTGAGGCCAACGAATCGTCGCTGATAGCGGCGCCGAATTCAACTCTCTCGGTCAGAGTTTCCTCCGAGATGTATTCGGAATGGACGATCAGTGACTGCTCGATTTCGGCGGACGATGAAATCCACAGGTTAATTCGGTCCGAGATCTCGAGCCCCGACGACTTGCGCAGGTTCTGTATTACGCGCACGACTTCCCGTGCCATTCCTTCCGCTTTCAGTTCGTCTGAGACAATTGTCAGCACCGCCCCTGCGTAACCGGCGTCGGTTGCCACTGCGTAGTCTTTGAGGGCGACACGTTCGACCAGGACTTCGTCTGGTTCGAGCATAAAGCTTCCGACCGAGATCATTTCTCCTGCTTCGGAAGCACGGGCGATTTCGTCGGGATCAGCCGCCGCGATCGCAGAGCGGATTTCGCCCATCTGCCTGCCGTATTTGGGACCAAGCAACCGCAGGTTCGGCTTGATCGCGAATCCCAGGAGACCTCCGATTTCGGCTGCGTCTCGAACGCTCTTTACGTTGAGCTCGTCCTTCAGGACAGCCTCGATATCTTTGAGAGCCTTGCGCTCCCAGTCGTGTCGGACCTCGACCACGAATTCGGCGAGGGGTTGCCGGACCTTCAGGCGCGACTGTGCGCGTGCTGAACGACCCAGCGAGGCGAGTCGAATTGCAAGACGCGTTCGGTCCATTGCGTCCTGGTCGATGAGCGAATCGTTCGCCTTCGGCCACGATGTCAGGTGAACCGAGTCCGGGGCATCCCCTACTCGTTCGGCAACAAGGTTTCGGTACATGATGTCGGCCACGAAAGGCGTGAACGGCGCCAGCAGGCGTGAGAGCGTAGTCAGGCATGTGTAGAGCGTCGAATAGGCGGCGTTCTTGTCCTTGTCGCCCTCTGTCTTCCAGAAACGACGGCGCGATCGCCTGACGTACCAGTTCGAGAGGTCCTCGATGAACTGCTCGACTGATCCTGCGGCATACGGAAGCTGCCAGGTTTCAAGGTTTTCTGTCATTCGCCCGATCAGCTGATTCAGCTCCGAGAGAATCCAGCGGTCAAGCTCAGAAAAACCCTCAAGCTCGACCGGCATGGTCCACGACTCATACGTGTTCTTCTCGCCTTCTGGACCGAAGCCATATGACAGTGGAATCGAGCAATCTTCAGGTGTCCAGCCGTCAAGATTCGCGTAGGTGGTGAAGAACGAGTAGATATTCCACAGCGGGATCAGGAACTGCCGGCGCACCTGGTCACCCATCTTGTAGCCGAAGTTGAGGTTGGACGCCGGGTTGTGGCGGCAGAAGGTCCAGCGCATCACGTCGACGCCCATCCTGTCGGCAGCGTCCTCGAACCAGATGGCGTTGTCCCTCGATTTGTGCATTTCCTCGCCATTCTCGTCACGCATCGTCGCGTACGAGAAGACCTGCTTTGCCGGCATCGAATCTTCGAGCACGGCGGCCATCACGATTAGCGAGTAGAACCAGTTGCGGAACTGTCCAGGGAAGCTCTCGGAAATCCAGTCGGCAGGGAACCACTCGTTCCAGTAATCGGGGTCGGTCTTGTATTTGATCGTCGAGAACGGGACGATCCCCGCATCGAGCCAGGCGTTTCCGACATCCGCGATTCGTTCAACGGTTTTACCGCACTCGGAGCAGGCGATCTTCACCCCGTCGATCCACGGGCGATGAGGTGAAGATCCACTGGCTTCGAACTCTTCCCAGCCGTCGACCGCTCGTTCCTTCAACTCTTCAAGAGAACCGATCACATCGAAGTGGCCGCAATCGCAGGCGTAGATCGGAAGCGCCAGGCCGTAGTAGCGCTTCTTCGAGATCATCCAGTCCTGCATGTTCTTGAGCCAGTCGAGTTCACGCGCCTTGCCGAACTCCGGGTACCACTGCATCTCTTTCGTGGCCCTTTCCATTTTCGGTCGAATCTCGTCCATCGAAATGAACCACTCGTCGACCAGCCGGAATACCAGCTCGGTGCCACAGCGCCAGCAGACCGGGTAGCGGTGTGTGTACGGCACCACCTTTACCAGCAGCCCCCGGGTTTCGAGTGAATCGAAAATCATGTCGTTCACGTCGGCCGCGGCCCTGCCGGTGAATTCACCAAATCCCTCGAGGTAAATACCGGCCTGGTCGAGAGGTGCGATCGGCGTCAGGCCGTGCTCCTTGCCGAGCCTGAAATCTTCTGCACCTGCTCCGGGCGCAGTATGGACGATTCCCGTACCTTCACTTTCGCCAACCTGATCCCATGCCAGTACACGGTGCTGGAGTCGAGCTTCGGCCTGCGCCTCGAGTTCGTCGAACGGCCCTCTGTAGCGAAGTCCGACCAGCTCAGAACCCTTAAGTTCAGCCAGGACTTTTGCTTCATCGGTAAGGACCTGGTCGCGCTTCAGTGATTCGAAAAGTGCCTTGCTGAAGTAGATGACCGCGCCCTCATCTCGGACCTTCACGTAGTCGTTTTCGGGGTTTACCGCGGCAGCAACGTTCGCGGCGAGGGTCCACGGCGTGGTGGTCCAGATGAGCAGCGATTCACCCTCGTGGCCGGCGTCGATCAGCGGGAACTTCAGGAACGGGCTGTCGTGGGTGATGTCCCGGTAGCCCTCGGTGACGATTTCGTGCTGCGAGAGGCCGGTCCCGCAGCGGGGGCACCACGGCATGACGTCGCGGCCCTTGTAGATCCAACCGTTGTCGGCACAGGTCTTCAGGAAATGCCAGATCGTATAGTTGTTCTCGTCGGACTTCGTGTGGTACGAGTTGTCCCAGTCCATGAAAAAGCCGAGCCGCTTCGACTGCTCGGTGATCTGTGCGGCGAAGTGATCGACCCGGGCCTTGCAGTCTTCGACGAACTTGCCGATTCCATACTTCTCGATGTCACGCTTCGATTTGAAACCTTTTTCTTTTTCGACTTCGACCTCGATCCACAACCCCTGACCGTCGAAGCCGTTCTGGAACCGCTGGCGGTAGCCCTGCATGTTGCGGAACCGCAGGAACAGGTCCTTGTAGGTCCGGCCCCATGCGTGGTGAACAGCCATGGGGTTGTTGGCGGTGATGGGCCCGTCGATGAACGAGAATTTTTTCTCTTTATCGTCGTTCAACTTCAGGTAGCGCGCTGTAATGTCGTTTTCTTCCCACCACTTGAGAATTGCTTCCTCGTTGGCGACGAAATCGACTTTGGGGTCTACCTGGTCGAACTGGCTGGTCACGTTGATCGTTCCTGTCACGTGCTTGAGAGTTTTATCGCGCTCGCGGCACATTCATCAACCCGCTGGTTATTGTTCATGTCCACCGGGGCCAGAAGTTACCGCAGGTTAAAAACAAAGCCCGCCCCTTATGGTCAGGGACGGGCGTTTTGAAATAAAACGGTGCCGCGGTACCACCCTGGTTTCCCGATTTGGCCAGTTGGCTTCGCCAGGCGATTTCGCTCACTGGCTCCTCGGGACACTCAGTCGGTCCGATCTAGACCGGACCGGGGCCGATATAACGTTCGGCAAAAACGGTTCAGCCTAATGACCGGACGGGCGGTCCGGGGTTCAGTGAACGGCTCGGGAGTGATGAATGATCCCAGCCCCATGCCCGCTCTCACCATACCGGGCTCGCTCGAAAGGGGTGGACGGGTTCAATCGTGTCTCCGTCGTCACCTGTGACAGCTCAATGTTACCTCGCGGGGGAATTGGATGCGCTGGGTAGTTTTTGTGTCAGGTGGTGTTCGTAACGCAGGGCCATGCATGCCCGAGCCAGTATCCAGCGGCGAGAACGAAACGGCTCGGCCTACACCGGGCGACCTCGCAGGAAACGCGGTATCACCGCTAGCCCAGCTCCAGGTTGGCTAACTGCTCGTAGCGTGCTCCGTCGTCCTCGCCAAGATAGCTGCGGTACAGGGCGATTGCCGATATTGGAATGGTGGTGCCGGTAGAGTGCAGCGGTGCGTGTCGCCACGAAACGCCGATGTCCTCGGCAAACCTGCCTCGAATTCCGGGCCGAGTGCGCCCCACCGTGACGTGTGGTTTGAACTTCCGGTCTTCAGGCTCGAACCCGAGCGCGACCAACCCGCCCTCGACCCGGCCCTGGAGTTGTTCGAGTCGGCGAAGTTCTCCGCTGAGGCCGACCCAGCAGATGCGGGGGTCGCGGAACGACGGAAAACAACCGGTCCTGCCGACCTTGATCGAGAACTTTCCGGTCGAGGAAGCCGCCCGTTCCAGGCTGGTAATGATGTCGGGCACCCTGTCTGTCGGCGTGTCGCCGAGGAATTTCAGCGTCAGGTGCATCGCTTCCTGCCCGATCCACCGCACGCGCTCGTGCTCACGCGGCCTGAAGCTCCGTGCCAGGTCGATGAATTCCCGCTTTAGCGTTCGGGGGAGTTCGATCGCGACGAACAACCGCCAGGTGTCAACGGGAACCCGGTCTTTGTCATCTTCTTCATCGTCAGATCGGGGCGGGACGTAGATCTTCGGTTCGTGGGGAACGAATGTCGCTTCAGTACGCCGGATAAATGGGTTATACGGCTCGAACGGCACGTATTTGCGCTTCTGGCCTGGAGCAGGGGATGGGTCGGGCGTTTGTTGCTCGGCCGGATCGGCCCCGGGCGCGGGCTCCTTTGCCGAATGTCGGGTCGGGTCTTCTTCCGGATCACGCTCGTTCGAGTTCGTCACACATTATTCCTGGAACAGTTGAAACAATTCTGCCGGCACTAAAGATCAGTTCTATTGTCCTCGCAACAACACTCTCGCGGCGCCCACCCTCTGACGTCCTCCTAATTTTTGGGAGCGGTAATGGTGCGGCCTAATGGTGGTGCATGTCATGCGAGCTGTGATCGGGCATGGAACCGCGGTCGGTCATGGAGTCATGCGCGCCGCCCGGGGCCGAACCAGCCATGATGTCGATGTCGTCCGCTCCTGGCGTGTCGATGCATTCCTTCTCGACCTGCACCGTGGCGAAGTAGAACGAGCCGTTTTCGTCGATGGCTGCATGGACTTCTTTCAGCACTGACTGAGCGTCTGCATTGCCGACAATCTTCACGTGCGTCGAAAAGATGTTCGTGCCGGACGTCAATGCCCATGCGTGGATGTGGTGCACGTCCTCGACGCCGGGGATCTGCTCCAGCTCCTGGCTTATCGAGTCGAGGTCGACTCCGTCTGGCACCAGTTCCAGGAGGAATCCCAGAGATACCTTGATGATGCCCCACGAGGCGTATAGCAGCACGAAACCGAACGCAATCCCGAGCAGCGGGTCGATTGCGAGGAAGTCGGTGAACTGAATCACCGTGGCCGACACGATGATGATCAGGCTTCCGACGAAGGTTTGAATAACGTGCCAGTACGCTCCCCTGATGTTCAGGTTTTCCTTCGCGCTTTTGTAAAGCAGTCTCAGCGCATAGATTTCAATTACAAGCCCGCCGATTGCCGCCCCGAACATCGGGCCCGTTGGCAGGTCGATCGGATTCTGGAGTCTCATGGCTCCCATCACGATCACGAGGACCGCCATTCCCAGCAGGAAAAACCCGTTAAGCAGCGCCCCGATGATCTCAGCACGCTTCATCCCGAAACTGCTGTGCTTATCGGCAGGTCGTGCGGCTATTCGGCTCGCCACCAGGGCGAGGACAATGCCCCCGACCGCCGAGAAGGTGTGGAACGAGTCGGAGAGGACTGCCACCGATCCCGTGTATATGCCGATTCCCAGCTCGATCACGAAGTAAATGCCGGTGAGCCAGCCGGTAATCTTCAGTGCACGAGCGTCGCCGCCCATGTGCTGGTGGTGGCTCAGCGCCGGGCCTTTACCATGTTGGCTGCTCATTGTCCCTGTCTCCTGTCAGGGCCAGGCGCCCTGTCGGTTGCAACATCTTACCTACCGGGACCGTCCGAGCTCGCAGAACTCGAACGGCCCCGATGACGTTTTGTACCTGTTGACGGTAAACCGTCTTCCCGCTAGTCGCCCGCCACAGCCACACCGGCCAAGTCAGGAGAATCTGAACTTTTTGTCTCTTCGACCGGGTCTCCGGCACCATGCCCGCCGTGCCCGGCGACCGCGCCTGCCGGCATGAACTTTGCGAGCAGCAACACGCCGATAAACGAGAGGCCTGCTCCGAGGATTACCGACAACCCCAGCGCATCCGTGAATGCCGACTTGGCGGCGGTCTCAAGTGCCAGCCCCTCTGCGGGAGGAAGCGACGCTGCGACCTCGATTGCCGCGCCGATCGAGTCACGTGCAAGGTCGGCCAACCCCTCCGGGAGTGATGCGACGGCGTCACCTAACCTGGCACTGTAGAACGCATACATTGTCGACCCGACGATTGCGATGCTGAGAGCACCTGCCAGCATTTGCGAGACATCGTTCATGGCCGAGGCGACCCCGGCTTTTGCTTCCGTGACTGCGCCCATTACGGATTCGGCTGCGGCCGCAAACACGGTTCCAACGCCGACGCCGATGGCGACCATGACAGGTCCGATGAGCCAGAAACTGCTATCCACTTCCCACAGAAGCACGACCGGGAGTGCTCCCGTGAGGAGGGCGAGTCCGCCGAGAACGACCTTGCGAGTGCCAAACCTTTTCGCCAGCTCTTCACTTGCAATTGCACCGAAGACCACACCTATCGCTGCTGGCAGGAAGCGAATTCCGGCCGAGAGCGGGTCATTGCCCTGAACGAACTGGAGGTACTGGGTCAGTCCGAAGATGAACCCGACCATTGCGAAGAAAGCGAGCCCAATCGCTGCGAATCCTGTTGAAATCTGCGGAATCCTGAACATCGAGAAGTCGACGAGCGGGTATTCAGTGCGCCTTTCCCGTATGACGAAGCCAGCGCCGAGGACGAGTGTTGCTGCGACAGAGATCGCGAGCTCGACCGACGTGAGCCCCCACTGTGGTCCTTCGATGACCGACAGGATCAGCGCTGACACTGCACCCATCGAGAGCAGTGCGCCGGGGATGTCGATCGGTCGACTGTCGGGGTCACGGCTGTCTGGTACGAGGAACAGGCTTGCGGTAATCGCGATCACGACAATTGGAACGTTCACCAGGAAAACGGATCCCCAGTAAAAGTTCTGGAGAAGCACGCCGCCAAGAATCGGCCCGAGCGCAACGCCCGCGCCCGCCATGGCTGCCCAGATCGCAATCGCTTTTGCTTTTTCAGCCTCTTTGAAGACGTTGACGATGATGGACAGAGTCGCTGGCATCATCATGGCCCCGCCAAGGCCCATGATCGCCCGGGCGGCAATCAGTTGAGCGGGGGATTCCGACAGAGCCGCTCCGACAGAGGCAAGTCCGAAGGTCGCAAGACCGATGCGGAGCAGTTTGGCACGACCGAAGCGATCGCCAAGAGCGCCCATCGTGAGCAGTGCACCGCCAAAGACGAGCATGTAGGAGTTGACCATCCACTGCAGAGCCGAGGACGATGCGTCCAGGTCTCGCTGCAGTGACGGGATCGCAACGTTGAGGATCGTTTCGTCGATTGCTGCGATCACCATGGTCACTGAGAGGACGGCGAGCGTCCACCAGCGTAGTTTTTGTATTCGGTTTCCGGCCAGACCGGTTATATCAAGAGCAGTCATTTTGCTTTCCTTCTTTCGTTACAGACTTTCGTTACAGGCTTTCGTTACTGACCGACCGTCGGTCATAAAGCTCCAAATAGGGTTAGGTTCATGTATTAACCTCCTGGTGGTTTGATGGGTATGACCGACCGTCGGTCAGTGGTAGGTAAATAAATCTAGATCTGTCGCACCAGTGCGTTCGACAGCAGCTGTCGGACGCCCTGCTCAAGACGTTCGGACTCATCGCCACGGCCGTGGCCGGAGACAAACGCCTCGATGACAGCCTGTTGAAGCAGGCCCAGGACCAGCCGGGCGGCGATTTCCGGATCCATCGCGTTCATTTCGCCAGTTTCGGTCGCCTTGCCGAATAATCTCGTGAGGGTCGTCAGGAGCGCCGAGTGCTCGGGCGATTCACTGTGCATTTCGGGGTGAGTCTCGTCGGCGCCTATGAATGCGAGCCTGAAAAGATCGGCATTCTGGCGAGCTACCTTGAACGAAGTGGCGATCAGGGTATTCAGTTTCTCGCCGAACGTCGTATCCGGTTTCATTGCAATCTCCACGGCCGCGGCCATCGTGACCATCAGTCCGTCGCGGAGCGCCACTGCGATCGTTGTCTTGGACGGGTAGTAGAAGTAGAAAGTCCCCTTCCCGAGCCCGGCTTCCTGTGCGATTTCGGAAACGGTCGCTCCCTCGTAGCCCTTTTCGCTGAATATCTTTCGGGCTGCGTCGAGCAGTTGCTTCCTTCGCACATGCTCGCTTTCGGTTCTTCTGGGCCTGGTCGCCATCATCGTTTCCTATCAGATTCTGCTACTGGTTTTCATTATGACCGACCGTCGGTCAGTTGTCAACAATAAGATGCAACGTCTCCAGAAAGGATGCATCGGCGTGTGCGTTTTCGATTGACGTTATCGAGTGGACGTGTGCGAATTGTTTTTGACGGCGATAAAACGAACGGTCGCTGGACCCGGAGTCGCCGTATCAGTTCTCATCTGCCCTCGACTTGCGTCAGGCACCGCCGCTCGCATACAACATCGCTTATCATGCCCCGAATAGTCCCGTGTGGGTTGGGAGACGAGGCAGATGCCGTCTGTGACTGGAACTGATCTCTTCGTAGGCCGTGAACGCGAGATGGCCGAGCTTACCGCGGCGTTCGAGGGCGCTCTGGACGGTCGCGGCGGACTCGTCATGCTCGCGGGCGAACCCGGCATCGGCAAGACCCGCCTGACAGAAGAGTTGATGGCCATTGCGAAAGATCGCGGTGCCCTGGTCACCTGGGGTTCCTGCTTTGAAGGTGGCAGTGCGCCTCCCTACTGGCCCTGGACCCAGGCGATTCGCTCATTGCTGACCGAACCGTCCGGGGCGACACTCACCGCCCTCGAAGCCAGGGCTGCGGTGATCGCTGAGATAGTCCCCGAGATCAGGGAAACGCTCCCCAACCAGCAGCCTGCTCCGGAAGCTGACCCTGCCATGGCACGCTTTCGGCTATTCGAATCGGTGACTTCCTTCCTGAACAAGGTCGCTGCAGCGCAACCCTTGCTTCTCGTACTTGATGATCTGCACTGGGCCGACCGGTCGACACTTGATCTTCTCGAATTCGTTGCGCGTGACATCTCCTTGCACCCGATGCTGCTGGTCGGCGGATACCGCGATATGGAGCTCGCGCGACGGCATCCACTGACAGATTCACTGGCGGAGCTCGCACGAGTACGCGGATTCCAACGCATCCTCTTGCGCGGCCTCGAAAGTACCGATGTGGGGCGTCTAGTTGAATCTGCCGGGAAATTAACGCCTTCACCTGCGTTGGTCGAAGAGATCCACAGTCGCACAGAAGGGAACCCGTTTTTCGTAACCGAGGTGACGCGAGACCTGGCGCGAGAGGCTGCCGAGCGTGGCGAGGATTTCGACGCCCTGAAGTTCAGGATTCCTGAAGGTGTTCGCCAGTCAATCGGCACTCGCTTGAACCGCCTGTCCGAGGAGTGCAACCGGGTGCTCCGGACGGCTGCAGTCATCGGCAGGGAGTTTGATTTCTCGGTACTCGCTATGACGACCGACGACCTACCTGAAAGTGATCTGCTTGATGCTGTGGAAGAGGCGCTGGCTGCGGGCGCGATCCGAGAGGCTTTTCGAGCGGGCGAACGCTACGAGTTCACTCACGCGCTGATCCAGGAGACTCTGGCCGATGAGCTGTCGGCAACCCGTCGCACGCGCCTGCATGCTCGAATCGTCGATGCCCTGGAACAATCGCATGAAAAGGGTGGGGAGGAGCGGATCAGCGAGCTTGCATTTCACGCTGCTGAGGCGGAACTAGTGGTCGGCGCCGAAAAGGTCGCCCACTATGCACTGATGGCAGGGGATCGTGCTTTTTCGGCCTACGCGTGGGCGGAAGCGGCCCGTCACTTTGAGACCGCCTACGGCGTAGCACAGGGAGGTGTCGAAGACGCGCAGTTTGCCGCGATTCTCTCTGGCCTCGGGAGGGTCTGGTGTATGCTGCCACCCAACCAGCCCCATTCCTTCCAGGATGGCTGGGATCTCATCTCCCGGGCTTTCTCCTTGCACCTGGAACTCGGCGACACCGCCAGCGCAGTCGCGCTGGCACAATTCCCGACGCAATTCGCCCGCATCCGCGGCACTGCAGTCGTGATCGGCCGCGCCCTGGAACTGGTACCGCCCGACTCAATCGACGCCTGCCGACTACTTACGCGCCATAGCATCGCGCTCACGGACGACCTGGGAGACACGGCTGCGTCCCGCGTTGCCATTGAGCGTGCTGTAGCGCTTGCTGAGAGCCTGGATGATCCGGTGCTGAAAGCCCGCACACTGGTGCATCGCTCCATGCATGCTTTTACGGTTGCCAACTATCGGGAAGCCGCGCAGATCGGCTCCCTGGCTGTAGAAGCGGCGCGGGCCGCGGATGACACGTACTCGCTGGTCAGGATCGGGCCATTTGTGGCCCGAGCGATGCTGGCTCTGGGCGACCGAAAGGTCGCTGAGGTCCTCATCAGTGAGTCGCTGGCTGCCGCTCAGAGAGTCCACGACGGTCAATATGAGAGGATGAACATCCTTGCACGTGCCGAGGCGCTCTACACAAAGGGGGACTTCGCACTGGTATCTGAGACGGTGCTCGAAGATAGTCTCGTCGGTCATCATCTCATCGAGATGATACGGTCCGAGACCGGTAGCGAAACCGATGACCGAGCGGACTTAATCGCACGACTCCAGGGAGCGGCTCAGAACCCTAGCTCGGTTGGACCGATTGCCGCCGCTTCCGCGGCAATCATCGGTCACAACTCCCGTGACAAAGAGTTCCTGGGGCTGGCGCGGTCGTTTGCTGAAAGCGGCCATCCAATCCAGTCCAATGTCCCCAGCGGCCGAGTCGCTCGGCAGGTTGCCCTGGGCCTCGTGGCGGCTGTTGAAAGCGATAAGAAAACGGCAGCCCAAGTGTATCCGGAACTCAGGGAGCGAACTGGCTCGGCTGACCCGCGGGTGTTCTTACCGATTGACCGCATTCTCGGGCTTCTGGCTCGAACGCTCGATCGCCCGACCGACGCAGCGCGCCATTTCGAAGACGCGCTGGCGTTTTGCCGTAAGGCCGAGTTCAGGCCGCAGCTCGGCTGGACCTGCCACGACTACGCCGAGATGCTTTTGGAACGCAAGGACACCGGCGACAGCGGCGAGCACCAACCTGGATCGGAGTCACTGAGAGTTGAAGGAAGGCTGCCCCTGGGAGCCTATTTGCTGGAAGCCTCAGGAAACGGCAGGAGGGCCAGAGAACTGATTCTGGTCACCGACACCTCGCTGGTTCTCAAGACCCACGGGACCGAGGCCCTGGTCTATTATTGCAGCGCTCTGGACGGATCCCCCATTCCCAATGCCAGGGTGAGCCTCTGGCAGTATGCCAATCAGTCCGACCGGTGGCAAAGGCTGGCGATGACGACCGATTCCGAGGGTATCGCCGTTTTCGACGTGGGTGCCATGGCATCCGGATGGCAAACCTTCGCCTTTGCCGCACTCGATGAGAGACAAGCCTTCGGGATCGGGAATTCTTCGTACTATTCCTCCCCTGAACAGTGGAGGATTTACGCCTTCACCGACCGGCCCGCCTATCGCCCCGGACAAGAAGTCAGTTGGAAAATCGTGGCTCGCAGAGAAAAAGATTTCCGTCTCACCACGCCGTCGCATCAGACCGTCGAGTTCGACATCACCGATCCGCGTGGCACCAGGATCCACCAATTCAAAGCAACCTTGAACGCCTTCGGCAGCGCCTGGGGATCCCTGGAGGTGACCGAGAAGATGCCCCTCGGAGAGTACCAGATTCAGTTCTGGGACGAGGGCAGAAGGAACTCCATCGGCAGCGCTACCCTGTTTCGTCTGGAAGAATACAAGCTGCCCGAGTTCAAGGTCACGGTCGAAACACCCGAAGAAGACGGCAAAAGGAAGGTGTTTCGGCTGGGGGACACGGTGGAAGTCAGTCTTCAAGTGGACTACTACTTCGGGGCACCGGTAGCCGATGCCGAAGTGGACATCCTGGTCTACCAAAGACCCTTTTATCACAGCTGGCACCCACCTCGTCGGTACCCCTGGTTCTACCCAGAATCCTCCAACTATCAAAACTACTACGGAGGCGGGAGAGGACAGGTGATTCGCCAGGAGAAGATCAAAACGGACATTAACGGCCGGGCACTCTTCTCGTTTGATTCACCTTCCAACGTCAACCAGGACCAGGAGTATGAGATCGAGGCGCGGGTGAGAGACTCCTCGCGTCGTGAAGTCATCGGCCGGGACACCCTCCGCGTGACCCGCCAGCCTTACTTCGTCTATCTGCGGCCGGATCACAATCTCTACCGCCCCCAAGACCGCGTCGACATCAAGATCAAAACCCTGGATGCCAATGATCAACCCAGTCAAGTGCAGGGTACGGTCAAGGTTCAGCGCAGTCACTGGGTCGAGATCTGGATCGATCCCGATGGCCGTGAGATAGAAGAAGAGAGACCACCCGGATCTTCCAATGAAGGCTGGAGTCTCAAGCATCGGGGCTACCAGCACGAGGAGGTCTTGTCCCAAACGATCAACACCGATGACCAGGGGGAAGCCGAATTGCGCTTCTCGGCCGATCGGGAAGGTTATTACCAGATCGTGTGGTCGAGTCACGATGAACTGGCCGGCCCCATCAGCGGATCCACGGCCGTTTGGGTGGGAAACAACAGAACCACCGAATTGGGATACCGTCACGGCGGCGTGGAGATCGTCCTGGACAAGGACACGGTTCAAGTGGGTCAAAGGGTTTCCGTCATGTTGACCACCCAAACCAGCAATCGGTACGTTCTCTTCAGCCTGGAAGCGGAAACTCTCCATGACTACCAGTTGGTTCACGTGACCGGCAACGCCAAACTGATTGAGGTCCCCATCGAGGACCACTATGTTCCCAATTTATTCCTCACTGCCGTGATGGTGAGCGACCTGCAGATCTTCATGGACACGAAGGAAGTCGTGGTTCCGCCTATCGACCACTTTCTCCAGGTCGAGGTTCGGACCGACCAGGACCAATATGAGCCGCGCCAAACCGCCCGAATCACCGTCACAACCACCGATCGGCACGGCAATCCCGTCTCCGCCGAGGTGTCGATCGGAACGGTGGATGAGTCGGTTTATGCCATTCAATCCGACTACGCCTCCGATCCACGACAATTCTTCTACGGGAAGAAACACCCGCGCTGGGTGCAGACCAGCAGTTCCTTCCAACAAAGAAATTACATCCGACTGGTGGAAGGCCCCGACCATCAACTGGTGGACGAACGGGTCAGAGATCAGCTATTCCAAGCCGGAGCGGGCGGAACTGTAGGGCAGTTGCAAAGAGGTTTTGTCAACGCCACAAGAAAGTCCGTCATGGCCCAGGATGCTGCCGCCCCGTACGCCCTGGTGGCGGAGGAATCGGCGTTCCGAGAAGGGGAGGCCCTGGCTCCGACCTCGTCACCCGAAGTGCCGGGACAGGGGG
>JADFLG010000140.1 GCA_022564545.1 Chloroflexota bacterium
GGTGGCAAGGCACGTGAGGCCGCGGCGGTATACGCCCACGCCTCGGCGGCGTCGCCGGAAGAGGTCGAGGACCAGGCCCGGGGATTCATGGAAGAGGGCTATCACCACGTCCGGGTGCAGGTGGCGACGCCGGGGTTCGCGACATACGGAGCGTCCGGCGGCGAAAGCCGTGACCGCGACCCCCAGGACGGGCCGAAGTGGATCACAAGGAAGGCCGCGCCGGCCGACGACCGGTACGCCTACGCACAGCGCGCCGGCGTGTATGAGCCGAAGCCGTACATGCGATCGGCCGTTGCGCTGCTTGAGCGGCTGCGGTCGAGCATTGGCTGGAAGGTGGAGTTGCTGCATGACGTGCACGAGCGGCTGCCAACCATCCTGGCGGTTGATTTCGCCAAAGAGGTCGAACCGTTCAAACTCTTTTTCCTTGAAGATCTGCTGCCGCCGCACGAGATCGGGTGGTTTGAGCGTGTGCGGGAGCAGTGCTCGACGCCGCTTTCGATTGGCGAGATCTTCAACAACCCGCTGGAAATCGTGCCGTTGATCACCGGTCGGCTGATCGATTTCGTACGGACGCGGCTGTCGCCAATTGGCGGAATCACGCCCGCCCGCAAGTACGCCGCGATGGCCGAGTTGATGGGGGTCCGAACGGCGTTCCAGGGGCCGGGCAACGTGTCGCCGGTCGGGCAGGCCGCTCACCTGCAACTGGACCTGAACATCTCCAATTTCGGCGTGCAGGAAGAGGCGATCTACAGTGACCGCATCAAGGAGATCTTTCCGGGCGCGCCGGAAATTCGGGACGGCTTCATGTGGTCGAACGGGGAGCCGGGCCTGGGTATCGACATCAACGAAGAACTGGCGGCGAAGTACCCGCACAACGAGGAGGGCACCGGCCATTTCGACAACGTGCGTCGTGCGGACGGTACGGTGGTGCGGCCGTAAGCCGGCTTACCTTCGATGACAACCTGGTCCCAGGCAGGGGGTCGCAAGTTCGATTCTCGTCTCCTGCTGCATACCGCACTCTAACTTAAGCCCGGTGGCTGGCCGGGCTTCTCTTTTTAAGCGATTACGCCAACGTCCAGGCCAATCGAATCTGTTCGGGGTGACTTTTCCGGGTCATCTTGACCGTCCGGAGCCGTCGCTTCAGGAACAGCTGAATGCCTCACTCGGCAATAAAGACCGGGATCGCGCGATCGGTTCTGTCCTGATACTCCTGGTAAGGGGGATATGCTGCGACCGCGATTTTCCAGAGTCGCTGTTTCTCGGCCGGGTCTGACACTTCTCGAACTCGCATCGAGTAAATCTCTGTCCTGTCCCGAATTTCGACATCCGGTTCCGCTTTCAAGTTGTGATACCACACCGGATGCACTGGCGCTCCACCCATGGACGCCACGAGGATATAGCTACTGCCGTCCACGACTCTCATTAGAGGGGTCTTGCGGATTGCGCCTGTTTTACGTCCACGGTGCGTCACTATGATGACCGGCAGGCCTGTGTCCTTAAGAGTTAACCCTTCAGTGCCGAGACTCCCTTCATACAGTTCTACCTGTTCCGCCACCCAGGCGAAGGGGCTCGGGATGTATTCGCTCATAAATACCTCCGCATCTTTTTGCCAGTCACACGCCGCCAAAACCCGTCTTCGTACGGAAGGCATATTAGCCCATCCGCTCAACTTCTCAGCCAGGTGACAGCGGCAGACAGTGGGTGCTGTGCGCTGAATATTGACACGCTTCCTGACCGGAAAGGCACAGCGCGGCGTCTTCCGGCCGACGGCGTTAATCGCTGTCGGTCTCTCTGATCGCGAAAGCCATCAAAATCACAACGAGAAGGAGCGAAGCAGGCCACGGGAAACTTTTTACAAACACCGCGAGCACAGCGGTAAGTGCAAGAACGGCTGCTCCGGCCGCGACGAAGCCGATTCTACCGACGCGGACGTTGTTCAGGCGTCGTTGCGCCGCATGTCGAGACGCCCGGGGTACGAGAGTGACGATACCGAAGATCAAAGCGACTGAAAGAGCAACGGTGAGTTCGACAATCCCGGGTAAGAAATCTCTCGCAATCGAAATATAGAGAAGGACTGCTATGGAAGTGAACGCAATAGCCGCGAGTCCGATCAGGGCGGCCAGTTTGGTCTGAATTGATTGCACGACCTGGCCCTCCATGATTCGGGTGACATCATTCAGGTAAATCTACCAACAACCAGAGCGGATTTCGTGAGAGAACAATGAATAAATGCACGAACTCATAGTTCTGGCAAGTGCGTCCGAGCGTTATTCCGCGCACTCACTTCATTTTCAGCCCACCGATAGCCAGCCCACCTGCGACCACGTCACCTCCACAGAAAACCGGAATCCAACATCAGTCGCCCAGCATTCGTCGCAACAGGTCCCGGAGTTCCGGAGTCTGTTCCAGTGCAACCCGCATTTGCTCCAGATCATCCTCAGAAATCATGAGCGGCGAACGCTGAAATCGCCCGCGTTTATTGAAGAAGCAAAAGCGGACCGCCAATCCGCCTGCAGACTCGCCCTCGTCGTATCTGAGTAGCTGAATCGCCGGATTATGGTGTTCGCTTTCGAATCTGGCCTCCTCAGCCACGATCCCGCTCCCCCAGTGGAAATTAAACCGTCGTTGTTTCGCTGTCACCGATACCCCCGATTCTCAAGTCTTGCCTGCAAATCCAGCCATCTCGATCCGCATTTACGAGCGTTACATCTTTGCAAAATCGAACTCGCTACCCGCCCGGCAGGCTGACTCCATCCGGCAGGGAGTCGGGCGCGGATTCAATCCAGTAGTGAATTTCGAACGTGGCGGTCCTGGCATCGGTCTGACATACGTCAGCAAAACACGAAACGATCAACAGTGTTCCGGGACCATCAGGGAATATGCCCTGGTACTCGGTCTTATCGGGCGAAACGACCTCGGCATCGTCTCGTTTTCCTCCGGCACCGTTGTGATCGAACACCGGCAGGGCCAGCTTAATGTCGAACAACACGCCATCTTTCGAAGATGCCTCGACATGTTCAATCACCTGGACAGGACCGCTCGGTACCCGGGTCGCCTCGCTGACAGGTGCATCCGTGACTTCAGAATCAACGGACGACCCGCCGCAGGTGACGGTCGCTCCAAACAGCACCACCGCCGCGACCGCTATCGCGAATTGAATTCGGAAAGTTTTACCACGTGAGGTGGTCCGTGCCATATTCAGATTGCTCCGATGAACTGATCGAGTTCGAGTTCGACAGATTCTAGTGCAATCTGGCCAAACAGGATTCGCCCACCCCGGGCCGTCCGGCGCTGGAGCAGCGCCAATGACGACGCGGCGGAGCCAGCGGCCGATTTCACGGTCCGAGATTGCCTGATCGAGGAAAACCTGGAGTACTGCGATTACCCGGGCCTGGCTCGGAAAAAATGTGGGCGCCGGCGTTCCCGCAAGTGGGTCACGAGTTCGATCCTCGTCTACCCGACTCCACATTGAAAATAGAAACCTTCGACAACGGTGCCGGGGCTTTTTTCTTTGTCGGGGACAATCCAAACTTGGGTACGGATGTCGCAAGCGCCCCCAAGTAAACGGATACGTGTCGATGGCTGGTGAACCTCTGATCCTCTTACCTCCTTCAGAAGGCAAGGCATCTGGTGGTGATGGCTCGCCGCTCAGTCTCGAATCACTGTCGTTTGAGTCTCTCAACCCGGCCCGCGTGCGCATGGCAATAGCCCTTGTGCAGCTAAGCCAGCGGCCGCGGTCGTCGAAAAAGCTGCTGGGCGTAAAAGGAGCGGCTCTCGAAAAGGCAATGGCCGACAACGCCAGGCTTCAAAAAGCGCCAACCCTACCGGCCATCGAGCGCTATACAGGCGTGATGTACGACGCAATTCACTATCGGTCACTCGACGGCGATGCCAGAGAGGCTTTCGGCAGTACGGTCATCATCATGTCGGGACTCTTCGGTATGGTCCGCCCCTTCGACATGATCCCGGCTTACAAGCTGAAGATGGGGGCGAAGCTGCTACGAAATAAGACATGCGCGGCAGTCTGGAAACCCCTGATCTCAAAATCGCTGGCGAACGCAGCCGAAACCGGCGTGATATGGGACCTGCTTCCCAACGAACATGCCGCCGCGTGGGATCCGTCGACTGTGCCGTACAAAACCCGTTTCACGGTCAAATTTATCGAGCGCGCCGCGAATGGGCAGCTAAAGACCGTCACCCACCTTTCAAAGTTGTTGAAAGGGGCGCTGGTGCGCCACCTCGTCTCGAACAGCGCCGAGGCAGGTACAGCCGAATCGGCCCTCGAACTTGTTGCGGGGTTCTCACACCCGGAAGGTTACGTGTTTCGACCAGAACTTACCGCTGAAGTCGAACGGGCGACGGAAATCGTGTTTCTCAGGGATTAGAAATTGACTGCTTTATGCTGTTATCGATGCTCCACCGTCGAAGGCATTCCCCCTCAACACTTCGACTAGCTCAGCACATACCTAACCATCTCCCTCATGGAGAAGGAACTAACCACACATGACCGCCACAGCGCCCCACCGGAGCTAAATAATGAGCGAATCGTCAGCCACCATCAGCAATCCCGCTAAGAGCCTGCTCAAGGCGGGTAAGCCCGTCCTGGTCTTCAATGTCTTCGAATCGCTCAGGCCGTCGACTATCAAGATTGTTAAGCAGACCGGTTACGACATGCTGATGATCGAAACCGAACATGTCCTGCACGATGAATACACGCTGACAAACTTCATTATCAGCGCCCGCGATAACGGCCTGAGTCCGCTGATCACCGTCCCCACTACCGACCGCATGCTGGTCTCGCGGCTGCTCGATGCGGGCGCCCTGGGGATCAACCTCTGCCACGCGGAGACGGTCGGGCAGATCGACGATCTGGTGCGCTGGATGAAGTACCCGCCAGTTGGCGAGCGGGCGCTGGCGATGGGGGCGAACGTCGACTACCGGGATGCCGACGCGGAGCAGTATTGCCGGGAGGCCAACCAGGCGACCATGCTGGTGCTGAAAATCGAATCCCGCAAAGGTGTGGAAAACGCCGGGCAATTGTTGGCGAATGAATGGGTAGACGGCGTCGTTTTCGGCCCCGGCGACCTTGCGGCGAGCATGGGCTTTCACGGCGGGTGGCAGCACCCGGATGTGCTCGCTGCCATGGAGAGCGTGATCGAAGTGGCACTGGCCCGCGGCATCGCGGTCGAGCCGGCCGAGTTTCCTTCAAACAGCGCCGAATATCGGCGGCAGAAGGAGCGGGGCATACAGATATTCGGCCCGACGCGGGTGACTGATTATCAGCTGCTCAGAGATGCCGCGGAGCGGGCGCTGGAGGTCTACCGGTAGGCGCGCCATGTGTGGTTCTTATTCCTTGCTCCCCTGGGGGAACGGGTGCCCGCTTGTGGGCGCAGTTGAGGGGGATGCAGTCGACGTTCGGGTAGATGCAAACGACAACATTATGCCCATGAAGTACAGGACCCACACCCCAACCCTCTCCCTGCCAGGGAGAGGGAGCTTGAGCACAAAAATCACGCGAAAGTCAGCATGCGCCGGGGGTTTTCGATCAGTAGCGTATCGATCTGGGCCTGGCTCATGCCCTGCCGCTTCATCCAGCCGGTGATCGTCGATGGAATGTGGTCGAAACCGTGGCCGCCGAACACACGAAGCCGGTGCTTCGTGCAATTGTCATGCGCCAGCACAACCCGTTCCAGGTAGCCGTCCTCGATCAGCCCGATCAGCTGCTCGATGCGCTGATAGTCGGAGGGCATGTAGGTATCCGGGGCGTGCGGTGGGAACGGCGACTCAAGACCAAAGGTGTCGTACTCGATATAGATGCCTGTCGCCGCCAGCTCACGCAGTATCTCGCGCTCGTAAATCCGGATATCTACGTGCGACATGACCGTCCGGTTCAGGTCGCCGCCCTCGCGTTCGATAAACTTCACGATCTCGATGGGTGCCTTCTGATCACGACCGGGATGGATCAGCAAAGGTGCACCGGTCTCACACTGTGCCGCCACTGCCGCGGCCACAGACTTCTTCTCGTTGTCGGTCCACGGCCACGAGCAGCCAACCTCGCCGATAATTCCGCTGCGTATGCCGGTGTCGCCAACGCCGGTCACAATGTCTCGAACTATTTCCGCGGTGATGCTGTCAACCGGCCTTGACGAGAAATCGTCTGGATGGGCCGGGCCGACGTAGTATCCCGCGCCCATGACAACGTGTATGCCCGCCGCCCGGCTGATTTCCGCCAGCGCTTTCGGGTTGCGGTCGATACCGATACTGGTGGCGTCCACGATCGTGCCGCCGCCCGCGGCTTTGAAGCGCGCGGCTTCACGTGTAGCAACATCGATGTCGGTCTGGACAAGGTTGTCGCGATTCGACGACCAGTTAGTGCGAATCCAGCCAAGATTGCCGATGCCTACCGGCTCTTCGGCAAGCCGTCGTCCTTCTTCGTCATCGGGTTCGACGAAGACTATGCTGAGGTCGATGAGCAGGTGTTCGTGCGTGATCGTCACCCCGAGGTCGTGCGGGTCGACCGGGCCCAGCACCGTGAGGACTTTGCCTGTTGTGTCGTGTGTAGTCATTGACGTGTGAGGTTATGCCTCCTTGTCTCCGGCACCGAGGAATTCATCGTGACCGTCGAGCAGTAACCGACTGACGCACTGGCCGAGCTAACCGCGGTCGCCCTTGTCGTACTCGGCGTAGATGTAGGGGTGCTCCGGATCGTAGCGTGTCAGGGTTTCGGGGTTGTCTACTCGACCGGCGGGCCGGACGTTGT
>JADFLG010000034.1 GCA_022564545.1 Chloroflexota bacterium
CAGGCGTCTGGTTGGGATGACTCAACGGTGCACTGGACAGATCGCCGATGCCGCGGAGCCCAAACTCATTGAACCTCGCGACTCTCTTGTAGCCGCTTTTGCGGCTGATGCCAAAACGGCGGCACAGTTCGGAAAACGGCGTAAGGGCCTCTCCCTGCCATGCAATAATGAACTTCTGCTGTTCACTCAACTGGTCGGTCTTTTTCCAGGGCACGGGCTAACTCCTTCGTCGGTGTTCTACCAACTCAGTGTTACCAGTGTCCCCGGACTAAGGTGTTTACAGGGTGCCCGGACTGTACCCACCCTAGCCCTCTCCTGCCAGGGAGAGGGGATTGAGTTAGAGCGTCGTCACCATGCCGTCCTGGGTAATGTGCGATACGCCAGTCGTGCTCTCGTATACGACCGCACGCACAGTGGCCGACTTCGTTTCACCGGGGGCGAATATCATCGACGTACGTTGGTCGGAACCGGGTTCTGGAATACCTGCAGGCAAGCTCGTGAACGGCTCCAGCCCGACGTTGTAGGTCCTGCCGTACCAGGGATATCCCATCCCCCCTCCGAAGACCTGCCAGTACCACAGGTACCTGAATGTCTCGACCGGATAAGTGATGCCGATTCCCACGCCCCGGTCGGGGTTCGTAACGGCGTACCAGCCCTCTTTTTGATTCTTGAACACAGCAAAATCCTGCACGCGGTCTGACTTGGGAGGAAACGTGGAGAGATCGACTTTGCTGCCGTCTTTTCCCACCGCGTTCGGCCACGAGCCGGTCTGATTATCCTGCAGGCGTGTCGATTCTTCTCCGGTGGCACCCTCAGGGACAAAGAAATCGCCCGGCGCCATATCCAGGCGGCAGTTCGGCGTTAGAAACGGGTCTCCAAGCGCTACATGCTGCCCCCACTGGGCCTCCGCTTCTTCTTCCGCCTCGTTTGTGAGTGTGTCGGTAACCGTAAGCACGGGGCTGTTGGCTTCGAGGGTCACAACCTTCTCGATCCAAAAAGGCGTACGGACGGTCCTTACGCTGAACTTAGCGCTGACCCGTTCGGGCGTGTCCTCAACGATTACCGCGTCCCACGGCATAAGGGTTGCCTCTGTATGCTGTCCAATATCTGCGTTTGCGTACTTCTGCGGTGGCCCGCCGGTTGGCGCGATAGTTTGCCAGCCACCGATATACGTGTCGTGCCAGGTATTGTCTCCATCTCCGGTTGAGGGTGTCCAGAGTCCGAGATTTCGGACCGACCACGGGGTCCGCCACATGAACTCCGTGTCGGTTCTCTTGTGCGACAACTCGAAAACGTCAGCACCCTTGTCGGCAATGAGGGAGACCCTGAGCAACTCGTTTTCCAGTACGACTGTCTTCAGGCCGCGGTAGGTCCATGAATCGGAAATTCTGCAGCCACTTGTGCGTTCATCCTGATTGTGCACAGAAACCCTCCATAAGGACTGGGGAATTGCACCAGTATAAGTACGGTGGGATTCGATACCTTGTTAACCAACGAAATATGCCCGATTTAACGCACTACCGTCATGTAATCAGGTCTGATGTGTGGAAGAATCATCTTTATATCAGCGGACGAGTTGTGTGTTTCGGGATCGTGCCGTGGAGTTGCATGGAGGTAATGAGGTAATTGGCTCGAATACTTATCGTTGACGACAGCTCCGACGTAAGACTGGCCCTGGCGACCATCCTCGAGGATGCAGGTCACGACATTGTGGAAGCCGAAGATGGCGATCAGGTATTTGATCTTGCCATCTCAGAAACTCCTGATCTCGTCCTGCTCGATGTGATGATGCCCCGCGTGAACGGATTCGATGCCCTGGCGACGCTGAAGGCCGATACGCGTACGAACCCTATTCCGGTCATCATGGTTACGGCAAAAGGCCGGCCCGAAGACATGGCGATGGCACGTTCGCTTGGGGCTGTCGAGTACATCACCAAGCCGTGGGCCGACGGAGATGTTGAACTGCGAGTCGACTGGGCGCTGGCGGTCGACCGCGAACAGAAGAACCGCTAGCCCGTTAGTTTCCCGGGACTCACCGCATGACCGGTCTCGCGGTCGTTCTCGTTCTCATTTCCGCGTTCGCTCACGCATCCTGGAATACGATGGTCAGGCGATCGGACTCGCCCGAGCTTACCAACTGGATGATGTTGAGTTCGGGGGCAGTGCTTGCGTCCCCGTTCGCGCTTTTCCTGCTGATCACACGCCCACCCGACCCGATCGGCTGGTTGTTCGTTGCTGGCACGGTCGCCCTGCACATCGCCTATTTCTTCACGCTTGGCCGCGCATACAAACACGGCGACCTGTCGCTGGTTTACCCGGTTGCCCGGGGGCTTGGACTCGCGCTGATACCGATCATTGGCGTAACCGTCCTGGCGGAAACGGTGTCGGTGCTTGCGGCGATGGGCATTGCCCTGATTTTCATCGGGGTTGTCACTGTGGGGTCGTCCACGGGTGGTGGGTTAAAAATTTGGCTAAAACCCCGGTCAATGCTGTCGGACAGAAGCGTGGTGTTCGCCGTGCTAACGGGCGTATTGATCGCGGCCTACTCGACGTTCGACAAGCGCGGCGTCGAACACGTTGAGCCGATCTTTTACATGTTTACCCTGACCCTGGGAAGTTCGCTTGGCATACTGCTGTTGATCGGCCGCAACTATGCGAAACAGGATTTCACCGCTGAATTCCGGAAGCACTGGAAGATCGGGCTGGCTGGCGGAGTGCTGCAGTTTGCCGCCTACGCCCTGGTGCTGAGTGCGTTCAGACTTTCGCCGGTCAGCTACATCGGGCCGTTCAGGGAACTTGGCATTGTGTTTGGAGTGGTCATGGCGGTCCTGGTCCTGAGAGAATCGGTGACGTTGAAACGTGCGATCGGCGCCGGGGCGATTGGGACGGGCGCGATAGTTGTGGCGATCGCACCCTGATTTTCAGATCGTTTTGTTTTTTCCCGAATTTGTTTACTGCACTGCCCGACCGGTTTTCTGGCGAGTGCAAAAGTGCAGTCGCCAGAAACGAGCCGGCTCGATATCGTCGATCAATTGTCTGCAACTGCCGGTTTCACCTCCGAGGCGGGGCTTCGGCCAACAGCGACAAATTGACGCTGCGGCGTCTCAGCCCTACTATTGATCCTTAGTTCTACTTCCTGTGATCTTTCAGATTCCAATCTCAGATTGAGAGTCACAGGTGGTCGGTGAATCAGCGAGCTTCGGATCAATAGCTGCTGCTGTCACTCCCGGCTGGACTGCCGGAAGCGATATATGCAACTCCTTCCGATGAGAGGTCCAGCCAAGACATTGCCAAATGTTCAGTCCCTGCGCTGTAAAGAGTGCGGTCGCGACTATCCACTCGAACCGATCTATGTTTGCGACTTTTGCTTCGGTCCGCTCGAAGTCGCCTACGACTACGACGCCGCGGCGAAAAACATGAGCCGCGAATCGATACAGGACGGCCCGCCGACCATCTGGCGGTACGACCAGTTGCTTCCCGTCAGTCGCGAGAACGCCGTCGACATCGGGGCCGGCATGACTCCGTTGCTCAAGGCCGACAACCTCGGCAGGGAACTGGGCCTGAACAACCTCTGGATCAAGAACGACGCGGCCAACCCGACTCATTCGTTCAAAGACCGCGTCGTCTCCGTCGCCGCGACAAAGGCCCTCGAATTCGAATTCGACACCATCGCATGCGCCTCGACCGGCAACCTGGCTGGTGCAACCGCTGCCCACGGTGCAAAAGCCGGAATGAAGACGATAGTTTTCCTGCCGGCTGACCTCGAACGTGGAAAGATCCTGGGGGCTGCCATTTTCGGTTCGGTCGTGCTTGTGAACGGCAACTACGACCAGGTGAACAGGCTATGTTCCGAACTTGGCGACGACCGCCACTGGGCGTTCGTGAACATCAACATGCGGCCGTACTACTCGGAAGGCAGCAAGTCCCTCAGTTTCGAGATTGCAGAGCAGCTCGGATGGCACGCACCCGAACATATCATCGTGCCCGTTGCGTCGGGTTCCCTGTTTACCAAGGTGCACAAGGGCCTCAACGAGTTCGCCCAGCTGGGGATAATCGACGGTGCCGATACGAAGATGCACATCGCTCAACCAGCCGGTTGTTCGCCGGTCGCGACTGCGTTTGTCGATGGTCAAACCCATCCGAAGCCAGTGATTCCAGACACCATTGCCAAGTCACTGGCGATCGGCAGTCCCGCCGACGGTTTCTATACTGTGAGCATCGCCAACAAGACTGGAGGTTCTGCGACAATAGTCCCCGAAGACGAAGTCGTAGAGGGGATGACATTGCTGGCGGAAACCGAAGGAATCTTCACTGAAACCGCTGGCGGTGTTGTGATTTCAGCGCTCCGCCGCCTGGTCCGCGAGGGTGCGATCGGCCCGGATGAAGAAACCGTGGCTTTGATTACAGGTACTGGTCTAAAGACACTCGAAGCGATCGCCGATTCGGTCGAGACAAAGACGATCGAGCCGAATGTGCAATCATTCGATGAAATCGTAACGAAGGCGGCAGTTAGCTAGTGCCACTCAGAAGAGTCACATTCACGTTCAAGACCGATCTGATTCAGCGACCGGTGATATACGAGCTTGGAAAGAAGTTCGACATCGTCACGAACATTCGTCGCGCCGAAGTTGGTCAGGACAACGGCTGGGTCGTCCTCGAACTCGAAGGTACACTGGACGAGATCGACCGCGGGCTGGCGTGGGTGGTCGAGTTGGGAGTCGATGTCAGCCCTCTCGATGGCGATATCCTTGTTGGTTAGCGACCGGCAAAGTAGTGACTTGACCCAATTTCGCGCGCACCTCGACCGGCCGAGTAACGTCTAACATACTTGTGGAAGCTTATTGACCCGCACTATTATCCGATCACCGGCCTGAATGCGGCAATTACCAGAAACGGGAAACCTGATGTCAGCAACTGTAAAAATCCCAACGCCCCTCAGGAAACTGACGAATGGCGAAACGACAGTCGATGCGGACGGTGCAACGGTCGGTGCCATTGTCGATGCGCTCGAATCGGCGTACCCCGGCATGCGGGAGCGGCTGATCGATGAGTCTGGTGATCTGCGGCACTTCGTGAATATCTACCTCAATGGCGAAGACGTCCGGTATCTCGATGGCCTGAACAGCTCGGTTGGCGACAAAGATGAGCTGAGCATCGTCCCCGCCGTGGCTGGTGGTTAGGAAAAGCCGTTCAGTGTGATCTCAACAATTCTCCATCCCTTCCAGCGGAGGCGGGTGCCCACTCGTGGGCGCGAGGGTGGGTCGAACTTTCGTCGGGGATTTTCCGAACGCGCTATCGACGGAACTCGTATCTGCTGGCGAGTCTCACCCACACCCGCGCCCAGAGGGCACCCGTCTCTTAGCTCCGGGCGTGCGAGGCGCACTTGGTCGCGTTATGCGGCTCCGCGGGGCACGCCAGAGCAAGGGAGAGGGGACCGGTACTAATCAAGAACGGCCTGCACGGCCTCGAGGACGACATCGTCCGGGACGTCCCGGCGCGTTGTGGCCTGCCCTGGGCCTTCGAGCAGCACCCACCGGATCGTCCCGCCGCGTGATTTCTTGTCGCTCTTCGTGGCGTCAATGATCGCTTCCGCGTCCAGGTTCGAGGCCTGGGTTGGCAGGTTGTAGCTTTCGAGGACCCGGCGTTGTCGCTCAACGAGTTCCGAGTCGATCATCCCGAGCCGGGTCGCGATTCCGGCTGCGGCCATCATCCCAATGGCGACCGCTTCACCGTGAAGGTATTCCCCGTAGCCTGAGACAGTCTCGATCGCGTGGGCAATTGTGTGCCCGTAGTTCAGCAATACACGTCGATCGCCAGTCTCGAACTCGTCAGCCGAGACAATTTCACCTTTGATCGCCACGCTCCGCCGAATCGCCTCTACTGGCCCGTCGCCTTCAAGCGCGATCATTTGTGGTGCGAGCCGCTCGAACATATCGAGCAAATCTGCGTCGAGAATGAGCCCGTGCTTCACAGCCTCAGCCCACCCTGCCGCCATCTCTCTCGGGGGTAGCGTCTCCAGGTGTCCGACATCCTGCAGGACCAGCTTCGGCTGATGGAACGCCCCGAGAAGGTTTTTGCCCTGGGGGAGGTTCACGCCGGTCTTGCCACCGATCGATGAGTCGACCATCGCAGTCAGGCTTGTCGGCACGTGCACCACGGCAACTCCCCTCAGCCATGTCGCGGCGACAAAACCAACAAGGTCGCCAGTAACACCCCCGCCCATCGCAACCACTACGTCGCCGCGCTCGGCGCGCCGGTCGGCAAGCCACGAGCAGACGACTTCGAGGGTTGCCAGATTCTTGTTCGACTCGCCGATTTCGAGGGCCAGAACATGGGTTTCGTACCCGCCGCGTTCGAGCGCTTCCTGCGCCCTGCGCACAGGGCCCGGGAACAACACTTCATCGGCAATCAGGAACGCCCTGCCCTCCTGGCCGGTCTTTCGAAGTTCCAACCCGAGCCCGTCGACAACGTCGCGACCTACTATCACCCGGTAGCTGCCCTGCGTCGTGCGAACGATGGTGGCGAGGTCCGGGTCTTGCTTGCGTGTCTGTTTCTGGCTTTTATTCTGGTCAGGCACCTGGTGCCGCCATCTTGTTGGCCTGCCATGCCCTGACGATCAGTTCCGCTACCTGATCGTGAGATTTTTTCTCGGTGTCGATAGTCACATCGGCGGTCGCGTACGACTCCTCTCGCTCGCGCAGCATGTTGCGAAGCGTTTCGAGAGAGGTATCGGCACCGAGCAGGGGTCTGCCAGCGCGGCCTCTCGAGGATACGGAGCTGGCCAATCGCCGGTGAATCACCTCGGGACTTGCGCTCAAACGGACCACCATTCCGGACAGTTTCATCGTTTTCCTGTTGTCAGCACGAACTGGCACGCCGCCGCCCGTCGAAACGACCCGGCCACCGCGCTCGGCGACCTCGGTGAGTATTTTCGATTCCAGGTCGCGAAAATACTCCTCGCCATTTTCCTCGAATATTCGAAGGATCGATTTTCCTGCGCGGTCCTCTACTACGCCGTCCATCTCAACGAAAGGCCATCTGAGAATTTCTGCGAGACGACGACCTGACCGTGTCTTTCCGGTGCCGGAAAGACCGATCAGGTAGATGTTCGGTTTGGAACCCATAGTGTGCGTTTTGTTCCGGGAACTGGAGTTATCAGGAACCCCGGTTTGGCCCCTTGCCGAACTCCTGGTGTGACTCAATGTAGCCGGCGTAGTTGCGCTTCATTTCGCCAAGCGAATCGCCGCCGAACTTCTCCAGCATCGCTTCAGCAAGCACAAGCGCCATCATCGCCTCGCCTATCGGGCACGCCCTCGCAACCTGGCAAATGTCGCTGCGGTTATACGCGGCCTCAACGACTTCCCCGGTGTTTATGTCGACCGACGGCAGGGGCTTCGTCATCGTGGCGATCGGCTTGATCGCCACATTGGTAATTATTGGTTGACCGTTCGACATCCCGCCTTCAGTGCCGCCTGCATGATTCGACGTTTGCCGGAACCGGCGCGGGTCGGAGGGGTCTGGAACGATTACGTCCTGCACTTCCCTGCCCGGCCTGCGGGTGTTTGCGAATCCGGTGCCGATCTCGACGCCCTTTACAGCATTGATACTCATCATTGCCTGCGCCAGACGGCCATCCAGCTTTCGGTCCCAGTGAACGTGGCTGCCGAGACCGACCGGAGCGCCGAAAGCCACGACCTCGAACACGCCGCCAATTGTTGTCCGGTCGTCCTTCGCTCTGTCGATCGCCGCCTTAAAACGGGCGTCGGCGTCGAGGTCGGAAGCACGCACATCGGACGCCTCAACGGTCTCCCAGTCGACATCCTCGGTGGCAATCTCACGACCCTCCTCGACCCCGGTGGCAATGACGCGCGAGTGGATCGATATGCCGAACTCGTCCAGAAGCCGCCGTGCTACCGATGCAGCCGCGACGCGGGCCGCGGTCTCCCTGGCACTTGCACGTTCCAGAACGTTTCGTAAATCGTGCTGCACGTACTTCAGTGCGCCGGGGAAATCGGCGTGCCCCGGCACGACCTTCGTGTGGACTTGTTTGTCTACGCCGTCGTCTACGGGGGCGATCGACATGGCGTCGGTCCAGTTGGCGAAGTCGAGGTTCTCGATCCACATGGCTATCGGCGAGCCAAGTGAAACACCATGCCTGACGCCCGAGCGTAATTCGGCGCGATCTTTCTCGATCTTCATGCGGCCGCCGGACCCGTAGCCCTGCTGACGCCGGGCCATTTGCATTTCGATGTACTCCTCGGTCAGTTCAAGTCCAGCCGGTATCCCCTCGACGATCACCGTGAGGCCGGGGCCGTGCGATTCTCCTGCCGTCAGGTAGCGAAATGTTGTCATTCGTCTTGCTTTTCGTGTTTCACGTGTTTTTTAAAGCTTTTGGGAACCGTATTTGCCAACGAGACCGGGCACGCTGGCCGGGCCGCGGCTGTATTCAGGCTTCGATTATAGGCAGTTGCCACAACCTGGCCGGACGTTAACCTGATTTGAGCGCCTTCTCGATCGCAGCGAACATCGTATCGACCGGGGCCTTCTGGCCGGTCGCCATCTCGAACCCCTCGATCCCCTGGTAGACCAGCATCGTCATTCCCCCGGCGCTCGTGCCCCCTGCGTTTTCCACCTCGCGCAAAAACGTCGTCACAGGGGGCGCGTAAACAGCGTCGTAACCCATCGCATCCGCCGAAATCATGTCGGCCGTAATCGGCGTCGCCATCTCCGCCGGCCCGCCCGCCATTCCCAACGATGTCGCGTTTACCAGCAGCGTGGCGTAGGGGGCACAGTTCGCCAGTTCGTCGCGGTCCAGGCCGATGGCGACTGGCTTGAACCTGCCTTCGGAAAAATCGGATGCCAGGGCCTGGGCTTTGCTGACCGTTCTGTTGGCAATTGTCAGCCGGGCTACACCGGCGATCTTCAATGCGTAGACGATCGCTCTCGCTGCCCCACCGGCTCCGAAAACAACTGCATCGACGCCTCTGGGGTCGAATCCGGCTTTTTCCCTGAGCGCTCGGAGGAACCCGGTGCTGTCGGTATTGTGCCCAACGAGTTTTCCGTCGCGATTGAAAATCCAGTTGACGGCGCCAACGGCCTCAGCCGCCTCGGTCAACTCATCGACCAGCGGGATTACGGCCTGTTTGTGCGGCAGGGTTACGCACGCCGCAAGAAAATTTTTGTCCCTGAAGGTGGCGACCTTTTCAGAGAGTTCCTCAGGCATGACGTCCCACGCTTCGAAAGTCTCATCGATCCCAAGCTCGTCGAGCCCGGCCTGCTGGAACACGGGCGACTTGGTGTGCCCAATGGGGTGGCCCATTACGCCGATATTGCTGCTCATAGTTCTCCGTCGTTTGCCATGTAGAAAAACCGCGGCCAGTGCGGCCTGCTGGCTGTGTGCCGGAAGGCCAACAAATCAGAAGTTGCCCATGCCAATGCTAAGAAACTATCCCAAAACACATCAATAGGCGAAGTGAAATTCCTTCTCCCCGGGGAGAGGGAGTTTTGGGATAGTTGCTAAAAGATTCGTCCGAGATCAGTCTTCAACCACGGATCAGAAGTCATTCGGATTAAATATCTTGAGAAAGCGATTGCATATACGCATTGAGGATAATTGCTGCGGAAGCAGAGTCTATCTTGCCCCGTTCTTTGCCACGCGCTTTTGCAGGCGAATGGCCCGCGGCGCGTAGCAGCGACTGCGCTTCGACGGTTGTCGACCGCTCGTCCCAGGCGACCACCGGCAAATCGGTGATCTTCCGCAGGCGATTGCAGAACGCATTCACCTTGCGCGCCGCCGGACCGTAAGTGCCGTCCAGCGAAAGAGGAAGCCCCACGACGATGGTCGATGCCCCGTGATCGGCAGCGATGTTGGCCACGTTTAACGGGTCCCCCGAACCGGTGGCTCCGATCGCTTCGATGGGGCTGGCGATTGTGCCGGTCGGGTCGCTGACGGCAAGACCTATCCTGGCTTCCCCGTAATCGACCCCGAGCATTCGTCCTGCCAATTTCTGTCCTGCTAATTACTTTCCTGTTATTTCTGTCTGGTCAGAGTTCTTCCCGGCGAAGTTATCGCGGGTCCGCTTTGCCGTTCTCAAGCAAGGCCCGTATGACCTGTTCGGTCGAGTCAAGCGCGGACGCCAACTGATTTGCGTTCTTGCCGCCGGCCTGTGCGACAGACGGACTCCCGCCGCCGCCGCCGCCCATCTTATCGGCAAGTCCTTTAGCTATGTTTCCGGCGTGAATTCCCGCCTTGACCGTGTCGTCGGTCGCCATCACAACGACCATTGGCCGGCCATCGATCACGCTGCCGAGGACGACCACGCCTTTGCCGATCTGGTTCTTGAGATGGTCACCAGTTTTTCTCAGCGCGCCCACATTCGAGGCCTGCACTTCGCTGACTTCGACATGGACCGTGGTGCCGTTCGCTTCGATATCGAAACCCCGCACAGAATTTCCAGAACCCTTTGAACCGGCGCTCACACTGGCCTTCAGCAGCTGTTCTTCGAGTTGCGTGACCTTCTTGCGGGCCTGGTCCAGGTCGCTGGCGAGCGCATCGACGCGGCCGCTCGCCTCGGAAACGGGAACCCGGAACCTGGAAGCAATCTCGTCCAGTGCTCCGAACCGCTCGAAAATCGCCTGCTCGGCAGCAAGGCCGGTAATCGCCTCCATGCGCCGCATGCCAGAGCCGATGCCCGTTTCGGAAACGATCACGAATGTCCCGATGCCACCTGTGTAGTCCATGTGGGTGCCGCCGCAGAGTTCGTAGCTCCACGGGGCGTCGATCTGAATAGTTCGAACTTCGTTATCGTAGGTGTCGCCGAAAAATGCGAGAGCGCCCTCCTCGACCGCTTCACCGTATGTCGTCCAGTGCACGGTGACCGGCCGGTTGAGCCGGATCTTCTCGTTGACACGGTCCTGCACCGCCCTGATCTGTTCTTTCGTCAGGGCCTGCATGTTGGTGAAATCGAACCTGAGCCGCTCGGCATCCACAACCGACCCCGCCTGTCGCACATGGGTGCCAACGATCTCTCGCAGGGCTGCGTGTACGAGGTGAGTCGCAGTGTGATTGCGCCGAATGCGCTCGCGCCTTGGGCCGTCGACCGTGGCCGTCACGGCCGCTCCCCGGGTCAGTGAGCCCGAGGTGACAGTGCCGAAGTGCACGTTTACGTGTGCGTATGGCGCCTGTGTGTCGGTTATTTCGACCACGAAGCCATCACCGGAAATCACTCCGGTGTCGCCGACCTGGCCGCCTCGGGCTGCGTAGAAGGGTGTTTCGTCGAGGACCAGCGCGACTTCATCGCCTTCGGTGGCAGAATCGACAGATTTATCGCCAACGACTATCGCTGCAACCGAGGTGTTTGAGACAAGGGTCTCGTAGCCGACAAATGGTGTGTCCTCGATGCCCAGTTCCTCGTAGACGCGCGTCGAGTCTTTATCGCCGCCGAATCCGCCAGCCGCCCGTCCACGCTCCCGCTGGGCTTCCATTTCCAGGGCAAACCCGTCACGGTCGACGGACTTGTCCATTGCCTTGACTTGCTCTTCAGTGACTTCGTACGGGTACCCATATGTGTCATATAGCACGAATGCTTCTTTGCCTGAAAGTTGAAGTCGCCAGTTGACGAGCGCCAGAACAGCCTTCGAAACTTTTTCAATATTGGTCCGGACAAGGCGTACGTAATCAGCCGCGAGATTGTTCAACTCGTCGATGGCGAGCCGGGCACCCACTGACCTTCCGTCGCCCCCTCGGGAGTACTTCACCCCAAATCTTTCCAGGAACGGAGCAACATTTTCTATCTGTTGGCCGCTTTTCAAGATATCCACGAAAGCCCCGAATTCCCCTTCTTCGATTGCACGCGCCGCCATCATTCCTTTGAGAACTTGGACACCGAATTCGAGTGTGCGCGAGAAGCTGTTTTCTTCCTGCTCCAGTACGTCCTTGATGAAGTCGTGGTTGTTGTTTAGCTCGGGATAAACGTGGCCCATGTGATCGGCCACGGTCCTGGCTACCGCCGAAAGCATCGGGGTATCCATACCCAACTCGCGGCCAAACAACATTCCACGCCGGATCAAACGCCTGAGGACGTAACCACGTCCGGAGTTGCCGGGGATAACGCCGTCGCCGATCAGGAACGACGCTGACCTGGCGTGCTCAGCGACGACTCGGATAGCACGGTCGGTCGCTTCGTCCTGACCCCACTCCCTGCCCGAAAGTTGTTCGATCCGGGCAACGATGGGACGGAACACATCGGTGTCATATACGTTTGACACATCCTGCAACACAGCCAGCGTCCGTTCGAGACCCATTCCAGTGTCGATATTTTTGGCGGGCAGGACCGTGTCGTTGCCATCGAGGTCGCGGTAGTACTGGGTGAATACCAGGTTGTACAGTTCGATGAAGTCGTCGTGATAGTTAGGGCCCCACTCCCCGTTTCGCACCGGGTCGTCTGCCCCTGGGACATCGTCGAGCGAGCCGCGGTAGTAGCTGATTTCAGAACTGGGACCGCAGACACCCTCGTTACCGGCCGGGCCCCACCAGTTTTCTTCGTCCCCGAACCTGTAGATCCGCTCCGGTGGGATACCCAGGTCAAGCCAGATTCGCTCGGCTTCGTCATCGGTCGTGTAGACGGTGTAGTACAGACGCTCGGGGTCCAGCCCGAGCCGGTCCGTCATCAGGTCCAGCGCCCACTCACAGGCCTCTTTTTTGAAGTAGTTTCCGAAACTGAAATTGCCCAGCATCTCGAACATCGTGAGGTGAGTGTCATCGCCGACCTCTTCGATATCGGTGGTCCTGAAGCATTTTTGCGACGTGACGACACGCGGGTGTGGAGGCGCTTTCTCGCCGGAGAAATATGGCTTGAACTGAGCCATGCCCGAGTTGACGAGCAGCAGTGTCGGGTCTGCGGCTGGAATCAGCGATGAAGACGGCATCCGGAGATGGTCGCGATCTTCGAAATACGAGAGAAACGCCTCTCGCAGATCGTCTGCCGTTTTTGGTGCCATTTTTGAGGGACCCGGGCTCATTTTTCTCCGAACTGTTTCCAAGTATCGCGCGTCGACCGATTCGAACAACTGATTTTAGTTAGCCCCCAAATTGCGTGTCAAAGCAGATTTGAAGCACGAGGGCGGGTTGGTCGGTTGGCAATGCCACCGTTTGTGCCTGATGGCGAGATCGACCCACCCCCTGACCCGCTTCCTACGAGGGAGAGGGAACTGGCCCTATCTGCGCGATGACAACCCCGCTACCGGCTGAAACACTTATTCGTCATCGGATGTGTCCACGAGGAGTGTCCGCATTCGAATGTCGGAATCGGCGTCACCAACCCTGGCGCTGGTTGCGATCGCGATGGCTGCCAGCAGTTCCTCTCGCCTCTCGGGAGTCATGGGGATATCAGTCTCGGCTTCAGCTTCAGCTTCCGGGATGCCTGTTCCAGCTAATACGGTCTCGCGTCTTATTTCCGGCTGTGCTGCTTGCCGGGCCGGTTCGCGCTCGACGGTTGGAGCGGCAATGTCGGTAACAGGTTCAGCGGTCTTCCTGTAGCTTGCCATTCGTGCGGCGTCCCACTGGAGCGGGACCTGTCCCTCGCCCCAGTAAACGGTCTGGTGGGGGAACGGAATCTCGATGCCTTCAGCATCGAACCTTATTTTGATGCGCCTACGCATCTCGCCCATTAGTTCCCACTGTTTCATCGGCTTGCAGTCACCGAGCATCTTGAAGGTCACCGCCGAATCGTCCAGCGAATTCAGTCGCAATACCTGCGGCGGGGTTATCAACATCAGGCCGTAATACGGATCGGCCGCAATTTCGTTCCCAATTTCGTTCAGCACTGCGATGACTCGGTCGACATCTTCCTTGTAGGCGACGCCGATGTCGAGGTGCACCCTTGACCAGTACTTGGTCTTATTCGATGCAACGGTTATCTCGCCGTTCGGTATCACGTGTACCTGGCCGTCGAGGTCTCGGAGCACTGTGCGCCGGAGGTTTATCGACTCGACCAGCCCCGATATGCCTGCGATTGTGACCACGTCGCCGGTCCTGTACTGGTTCTCGGCAAGTATGAATATTCCGGCTATCAGGTCTCGCACAAGGTACTGGGCGCCGAAGCCGACCGCGATTCCGGCGATTCCGAATCCACCGAGAACGGGTCCGATGGGGACAGATAGTTCCGTCAGCACCATGAACAGCGCCGAAACGTATATCAGGCTGACGGCCACGCCGACGAACACGCTCGACAGCGTTTGCGATCGTTTCATCACCTCGTCGCGGTCGGCGATTGAAGCCTGGCCCAGCATGATCGAGGACAGGGCTCTCGGAATTACACGTTTGGCTATCCGAGTGGCAATCCAACTCAAAAATAAGATCATTCCGATTCGCAGGCCATCGGTTGCGAACCAGCTTCCGGTGGTTGCACCGGCATTTTTCAGGAAATTAATGGCTGGATCAATGTTGCTGCCGAGCACGCTAAGGATGCCCAGAGTTGCGGCGACCCCGAACACGGCCGCCACCAGGAAGTTGGTTATCCACGAATCGGCAGCCCGGACAGCCATTCCGACGTCGGCCGTAGCTTCATGCTGATCGAGACCGCGGACGGCCTGCTGCAGTCCCCGGCGCAGGTACCTGCGGACCAACCACCAGCCGACGACTGCGCCAAGCGCAATCAACAGGGCCCACAGTCCACCATCGGAAATCCATGCCAGGAAGGTGCCGTCGGCCGGATTATCTAATAACTTGTCGAGGAAGGATTCTTCCATGAGTTGCAACGCCAGGCGTGGAATGACGGTGGGCTGTGATAAACGGCTCGATCGGCCAGACTAAGATTAAGCAGCTCCGGGATACTGTGAATCTGGGCCACCCGAAAATACGATAGAAGAAACGATACAGGTTGAGCCGGGTCGCAAACTGGGACTGCCCTAGTTCCCGCTACTTTCCCAGATTGTGACGTACGGTCCGCCCTTGCCGGAAATCAGACTGGCGATATCTTGACGGGTCGTGTCCCTGATCGACTTGCGTTCTTGCTCCATCAATTCGAGCAACTGGTCGATCAGTTGCTCCCGTGCTTGCGGGGCAAGTTTATTACCGAACAGCTCCTGCATCGCTTCCGTGAGCAACGGCCCTTCAAGCGCGAGCAGCGACCCGGCGAAGAAGAGTACGCCTACCGTACCGCCAGGCCCGTGGTCTGATTCGGGAATGTTGATGCCCAGTTCCGCGATGATCCGCTTCAAGGAATTCGCTCTGATTATGGCTTCAACCTGCTGCGGGATGCTCATAAGTTCGAGGAACCCGATATCGTTGCGACGAATTATTTTAGAAAAATCGCTTTCGACCTGGGTATAAAAATCTTCGCCAAGAATGTTCGAAATCGACAGCCTCAGCACCGCTGGACCACCGGGGCGGTCTTCACGGGCGTCGACCACGATGAACTCTCTCAGGTGCGGGAAAATGCAAAGGGTAATGTCGGCGGTGCCGCGATCAGAATCAAACATCTGTCGATTTTACCCCTTAGCGGAAGCCGAGCATCTCTTTTATTCGCTGAAAAACGCCCGGGCGCGTGCCGCGCTTTGCCTGGTGCCAGCTGCGCTGTGCCGAAGCAGACCTGCTGAGGTTGGCAGTGCGCCGCTTCATCACGTCACGAATCTCGCGGTCTTCGCTCTTGTCGAGCCAGAACCCGGCATCGCTGGGGCAAGCCTCGATTTCGAGGTTGTAACCGCGGTATCGGAACCGCGTCATTTGCTCGCCGCAGTGTGGGCACAGGTGGTCGACAGCATGTTTCCCGTACTGCCGTTGTCCCTTGACCATGTCTTCGGACGCCGCTCGGTCCTCAAGCGACACCAGTGCATCGAAAGTCAGCCAAACGCCCTCGCATTCAGAGCACTTTGAGGATATTTCTCCCGAGGTCTTGGACTCGGCCAGGATGGTTTGGTCTATCGGACACGTAAGATTTTGCAATTCGATCAGCCCTTGTTTTCTTTCGACCAGCGTGGGACCCTTGCGCGTTCTGCGCGCGACCGTTGAGTCAAACGATACTTGATTGTACGAACCGAATCGACTCCCGGCCTGTTTTTTGGGTTTACGCTGCCTGAGTTCACTACCTGCGGGCCGGCCATCACGTGGTTCCAGGCTTCTTCATCGAGTACCTGAAATCGCAGTGCGAAGCGCCCTGCATGATCGTTTGTGTACGTTCTAGATTCACGTTCGGGTTGAATCCTGCCACAAACTCGAAATCGCGCGTGCAGGAAAATATCGCACCTAAATCCGAATACCCGAGTTCGGTGTACATTTCTGCGTACTTGCACCGGGTCACATCAAATGAATATCGTTCGGCGTCGCTTTCGATGACATCGATCTCCAACGCCCCGTGCCTCCGCCACGCCTCTTTGTTGGCGGCATAGTCGTCCAGGCCGTTCGCGCCGATCCCTTTTGCGAACTCTGCCCCCTGTTCCCTGGCCAGTTTGGTAATGACTGTATTGGCGATTTCGTTCGTCTTCTCGACCCCGAATTCGGCCTGAAACGCTCTCAACATCGGACCCAGGACCATCGCCTCAATGCGTCGCCGGTCTATGACGTCCATTTTGCTCGGATCGAAAACCATCCGTGTTCTCCTTTTGGCTGCCAACGAATATCTACACTGCGGTTTTGCGTTACTGGAGTGATATACACATGGCCACGGCACCACCGCCGGCATGGCAAATGACTGCGAGACCGTTTTTGCCGCGCGCAGCCTGCAGGCCATACATCAAAGTCACTATGATGCGTGCACCGCTGGCCCCAATCGGGTGTCCGAGCGCAATGGCCCCGCCCCTGGTATTCACACGGTCCCAGTCCCAGCTCAGTGCCTGGCCGTTCGCCAGGACCTGGGCAGCAAACGCTTCATTCACTTCGATCAGATCGAAGTCATCCAGCGTTTGTCCTGTCTTATCCAGCAGTTTTGCCACCGCCATGCGGGGGGCGTCGAACAGCATCCCTGGCTCGTTGGCAGCGTGGGCGTAACCGGTGATTCGGGCTACCGGGCCGCCAGAAGATGACGAATTGGCGGCCATCGCTTCACTGGTGACCACTACCGCAGCCGCGCCATCGCTGATGGACGATGCGTTCCCGGCAGTCACCGTGGCGCCGGGCGGAAAAATCGTTGACAGTGCTGACAGTCGTTCCGTGGTCGTGTCGGACCTCGGCCCCTCATCGATATCGACGACTGAGACCTGACCCCGCCTGCCGGTGACTTCGACGGGTGTGATTTCGTCTTTAAACGAACCTTCAGCCGTTGCCGTCGAGGCCAACCTGTGGCTCCGTTCGGAAAACGTGTCCTGGTCCTCCCGCGAGATCCCGTATTTCTCGCCAATAGCCTCGGCCGACCCGCCCATGTGCCGGTTCTCGAAGGGACACCACAATCCATCGTGAATCATGGAATCGATGAGGCTGGCGTCCCCGAGCCGCTGCCCCGTCCTGCTGTCCAACAGCAGGTGCGGCGCTGCGCTCATGTTCTCCATCCCGCCAGCGACCATCGCTCCCGCTTCGCCCAGCTGGATCGATTGGGCAGCGAGCACGATTGATTGCATCCCGGAGGCACAGGCCTTGTTGATGGTCAGCGCGGAAACGGAGTTCGGGATATCTGCACTGATCGCGGCCTGCCGGGCCGGCGTTTGGCCGAGGCCCGCGGAGAGCATGTTCCCCATGATGGTGTATTCGACATCGTCGCTGCTCAAACCGGAACGATCGACCGCCGCCCTGATGGCTGTTGCGCCCAGCTCTGTGGCCGGGGTTCCCGAAAGGCCTCCCTGGAACTTGCCCAGGGGCGTTCTGGCGGCACCGGTTATGAATACATCGCCCTTGAGCGCGTTGACCATTGGGGTGTTTCCTGTGGTTTTGAATTCGTGCCAGAATTCGTGAATGTTTTGCAGACGAGTATAGATCGGCCAACCAGCCAGTCATACCGGGTCGGCCAGCCACAACGCGTGCGGGAGTTTCAGCTATTGCAGGTATCGGCAGTCGTCATGCAAACGGAAGTTTCAGCTCGACGACAAAAATCTCAGGTGGGAACTACTCGAACAGTCATGCCGTCGGCGGTAAGGGCGATCTCGCCGCGTTTCAATGCAAGAGCGTCGTTACCGTAGATTTCTCGACGCCAGCCTGCCAATGTCCTGATATCCGGCTCGTCCTCGGTTGCGATTCGGTCCAGTTCTTTTCGGTTTGCCACAAGTTGAGCAGCGATTCCGTTCTCATCGCATCGCAATTTAAGCAATGCCTGCAGCAACGCAACCAGGGTTTCGTGGCCCTTCAAGGGCGGTCGGGCTTTCTCGGGGTCGGGGCATTGCTCTTCAGGGAGTTCCAGCCCGACTTTCACTGCTTCCAGGACAGCCCTGCCGTCGCGGCCATGAGCAAATCGCTGGTTGATCCCACGGACTCTCTCGAGCGCCGCTGGCGTTTGCGGTGCGTTCAATGCGATTTCGGCGAGTGCTTCGTCCCTGCACACCCAGCCCCTGGGAATATTCCTTCCCCGGGCGTTGACTTCCCGCCATTCCGTTATTTCCCGCAGCACCGCCAGCGCCCGGCGTGTTGGCCGGCGGAGTCGTACTCGCCGCCAGAGATCGCGCGGGTCCAGGTCGTACATGTTTGGGTCGCGCAGGTGGCCCATTTCTTCCTGGGCCCAGTTTGAGCGACCTGATTTATCAAGCTTCGTAGTCAGTGTGTTGTAGACGTGAATCAGGTGCGTCACGTCGCCGATCGCATACTCGACCTGGTGGTCGGTCAACGGCCTTCGGGACCAGTCGGTCATTTGTGATCGCTTGTCGATTTTCACACCGACAATCCGCTCCACCAGGGTTGCGTAGGCCGGTTGGTCTCCGTAACCGCTCACCATTGCCGCAATTTGAGTATCGAAGATTGGCGCGACCATCCGGCCGGTGGCATTGAAGATGACCTGCATGTCCTGGACGGCAGAATGAAAGACTTTCAGCACCGACGTGTTCGTCATGAGGTCGTATACCGGCTGAAGGTCGATGCCGTTTGCGAGCGGATCTATCGCGGCGGCCCGGTCGGGGGTGGCGATCTGGACCAGGCACAGTATGGGCCAGTAGGTCTTTTCTCTAACAAACTCTGTGTCGACGGCGATGTACTCGGCTTTTGAAACCTCATTGCAGAAATCGGCGACATCGGCGGACTTGGTAATTAGCACTTATGAAGATGTGAACGCTGTGCGACCAGGCCTGACGAGTGTCTATCAGACCGGGGCAGTTATTTCGTGTATTCGACACGGACTTGGACCGCAGACGATGCAGAACAATTCAGGATACATGTGGTCAGCGACGAGTGGTCGTCAGCCCTGGGCGCGGTTGCAGCGCGCCCCAGGAATACCGTCGAATGTTGCCCGCGAATGCTGCCGGTAAGACGCCTGTGAATAACGTCGTAGAAAGGAAACGTGGATTCGCCTTATCGCGACTGAGAACGCGGTGACAGCCCGGCACAAGCTCTCGCGGGACTGGTTCCCGCCTTGGTGAGCGACTCCAACGGCGATCATCCATGGTTGACCTCGGGTTTAGCGATTGTTACGATCACCAGTTCACACTGACACGGCAATATGCCTCTGGCCCCACGATAAGGGAGCGATTTCAGAATGGACTGCTATTCATGCAACCTGGAATCCCGGCAGCGGAGCGCGGTCGCCATCTATCGCCACTGTGGTGCGGCCCTGTGTGTTGATCATAAGAGTGAAGCCGACTCGTATCGCGTGGGAGGAATGCGTTACGGGTGCGCGCACCAGGAATCAGGTGGGAACGGTACTGAAACCTGATACCTAACCACGCTCGGATTGTGCTTGAGGAGAGCTGATATGACAGATAGAAAGCGATTGACCAGTTCCGCTGGAGCACCGGTTGGCGACAACCAGAATTCGCTATCGGTAGGACCTCGGGGGCCGCTCCTGCTCGAGGACATTCACCTGATCGAAAAGAATGCGCAGTTCAACCGGGAGCGAATTCCTGAGCGTGTTGTTCACGCGAAGGGTGCAGGTGCATACGGCTATTTAGAAATCACGGCCGACGTCACGAAGTACACCAAGGCCGCTCTCTTCTCTGAGATTGGCAAGAGAACTGAAGCGTTCCTGCGCTTCTCAACGGTGGCGGGCGAAAAAGGATCAACCGATTCCGCACGCGATCCTCGAGGTTTCGCGATCAAGCTCTACACGGAAGACGGTAATTACGACATAGTCGGCAACAACACGCCGATTTTCTTCATCCGAGACGGTCTTAAGTTCCCCGACTTCATCAGGACGCAAAAACGCGACCCGCAGACGAACCTGAAAAACCCCACGGCGATGTGGGATTTCTGGTCACTGTCACCCGAAAGTCTTCATCAGGTAACGATCCTGTTTTCCGACCGGGGCACTCCCAGATCATTCCGGCATATGAACGGTTACAGCAGCCACGCGTTTAGTTGGATCAATATGGAAGGCGAGCGATTCTGGGTCAAGTACCACTTCAAGACGAAGCAGGGTATCCAGAACTTCACACGGGAAGAAGCGCTCGAAGTCGGCGGGAAAGACCCGGACCATGCCACCCGAGACCTGTACGAGGCCATCGGACGAGGCGATTTTCCACGGTGGCGGGCCTGTGTCCAGATAATGCCGATGGAGGATGCCGATGACTACCATGTGAATCCGTTCGATCTGACGAAAGTCTGGCCCCATGGGGACTATCCGCTTATCGAGTTCGGCGAGTTGGTCCTGGACCGCAATCCGGACAACTACTTTCAGGATGTCGAACAGGCTGCCTTCGAGCCATCGAACATCGTGCCGGGTATCGGGTTTTCGCCGGACAAGATGTTGCAGGCCAGACTGTTCGCGTACCCCGACACTCACCGCTATAGACTGGGCGCAAATTACGCGACGCTGCCGGTCAACTCCCCGCACGCAACTGAGTCACAGAACTACCATCGGGACGGCGCCATGAGGTTTGATGGGAACGGTGGTCCGAGCGTGAACTACGAGCCGAACAGTTTTGGCGGTCCAGTCGAGGACGCGAAGTTCAAGCACGAAGCGTACAACTTCGAGATCGACGGCATTGCCGAACGATACGACCATCGCGAGGGTAACGACGACTTCACGCAGGCGGGAAATCTGTTCCGCTTGATGACGGAAGATCAGCAGGAACGACTGATCGACAACCTGGCCGATTCAATGAAGACTGTGGCCCGTGAGATCCAACTGAGGCAGATCAGGCATTTCTCAAGGGCGGACGCACACTACGGCGAAGGCGTTGCACGCGCCCTGGGTATCAATCTGGCCGAGATTGCTGAAACCGAAGATGTCGATGCTGCCCCGACAGGCGTTAGTGGCTAATCCGGTGTAGCGATAGAGTTTCGATAACCTCGTAACAGGTAACGAGCGACCTCGACCGACCAGGCGAGTGTGTTCAGTACACCGTTGAGGGCTTCCGTCACCAACCGCCTGACAAGGGCCGGCAGTTTCGCCTTGTCAAGATAGAAAAAGCGGCGAAATTCCGGTACGCCCCAGGCAAATTCGATGCGGTCCGTCGGCTCAAACAAGCTGCCTTGGCCGGTACTGCAGGGCTTCGGCCACATGGGGGGTCAGGATGTCGGGTGAACCGGCCAGGTCGGCGATGGTACGGGCGACTTTCAGGACCCTGTGAAGGCCGCGTGCCGAAAGCGTCAGTTGCTTCATCGCCATTTGCAACAGCGATTGCGCTGAATCTTCGACTGCGCAGTGGTCCCAGACTTCGACCGGGCCCATATCGGAATTCGAATTAAGGCCGGTCTCGGCGAACCTTTTCCTCTGGATATCGATGGACCGTGAAATCCGCTCTCGAACAGTGTCAGAATTTTCAGACGATGGCGGCGTCACCAGCTTTTCGTATTCGACTCGTGGGACGTCAACGAAAATGTCGAACCGATCGAGCAACGGGCCGGAGATCCTGCGCCGGTATCGCGAGATCGAGGAAGGCGAGCACGAACAGGCATGCTCGAGATCGCCGCTGTAGCCGCACGGGCACGGGTTCATTGCGGCGACCAGCATGAAATTAGCCGGGAAAGTCGTGGTGCCCTGCGCCCTGCTTATGGTCACGACCTTATCTTCGATGGGTTGTCGCAGCACTTCGAGTGACGCATGCCCGAACTCGGGTAGTTCATCGAGAAACAGGACGCCCCGGTGACTCAGCGTGATCTCTCCCGGCCGCGGGTTAACACCGCCGCCGACGAGGCCTGCATTCGAAATCGTATAGTGCGGCGCCCGGAACGGACGTTCGCTGATCATTGGAGTGTCCGCCGGTAAGTGGCCGGCCACCGAGTAGATAGTTGTAACGTCGAGGGCTTCTTCAGCGGTCATCGACGGCAAAATTGAGGGGAGACTGCGCGCCAGCAGGGTCTTACCGGAGCCGGGAGGCCCGGCCATCAGAAGGTTGTGCCGACCTGCGGCCGCAACCTCGATGGCGCGTTTCGCGTGCTCCTGTCCGCGCACGTCCGATATGTCGGGGCCTTCCCGCCCTGTCACACGTCGCTCGCTCAGGTCGACCGGCTCGACGATCGGGTCGATCTTCTGTTCAGATCGCAGAAAAGCGATCATTTCCGTGAGGCTTTTTACCGGCATGACCTCGATTCCATCGACAAGGGCAGCTTCTTCGGCGTTCGCCTCGGGTACGAAGGCACGACTGAACCCCTGTCGCTTGCCAACGGCCACCATTGGAAGCATGCCCATCGTCGGGCGCAGCGAGCCGTCCAGCGCCAGTTCTCCCAGCAAGAGCGAACTACTATCGATCTCGGGAACCTGGCCCGTGCTCGTCAGAATGCCTATTGCGATCGGAAGGTCGTATGCCGGGCCCGATTTGCGCACGTTTGCAGGCGCAAGGCTCACGGCAATGCGCCGCATCGGAAATTCAACACCCGAATTCCGGATTGCCGCCCTCACCCGCTCACGCGATTCCTGGAGCGCCGTGTCGGGGAGACCAACTATGTGGAACGCTGGCAGACCGGGGGCAATATCGACTTCCGTCTCGACGACAATACCATCCAGCCCGATGAGTGCACAGGTACGTGTCTTGGCAAGCATTGTGAGAATCTTTCAATTTCCGGTCTGGCAAATACCGATCGGCACAACAGGGAACAGGAAACGCCCTCATTCCCAGTGGGCATCTTAGAGTTCGTCGTAATCATCTCCAACCCCGGTTGTCACACACGATGCGGCAAACCATATTCACACCGTGGCTAAACCTGCCCCCGCGCACATTGATGCGAGATTGGAACATTATTGAAGAGATAACCGTTATCCGTTCTGGGAATCGTTCTTATCCCAACTTTGAATGTGTACCGATTACTAGAAGTACAGGATTGAAACATGCCGACGATCCTCGTCGTTGACGATCACGAAGAGATTCGCGAAGCCCTGGCCGAGATCCTGGAAGAGGAAGGCCACGAGGTACTACAGGCCGTCGATGGTCTGGACGCCCTCGAAGTGGTTGCGGCAACGCCGCCAGATGTCATTTTGCTCGACATCGCCATGCCGGGAATTGACGGTCTTGAGACGCTGCGCCGGTTGAAGGAAAAGCCCGAAAGCGCAAACCTCCCGGTGATCATGGTTACTGCACAGGGCGACCGTCAGAACATGGTGAAGGCCGTGCAGCTGGGTGTCCGTGACTATGTCACGAAGCCCTGGGAGCCAGGCGAAGTTGAAATGTGTGTCAACTGGGCGATAAAAGCTGCTGCAGTCACCTCGGTACAACACCAGGAACCGCCGCTGCTCGCAAAGTCGGCCTAGCAGGGTGATGAAAAAAGCCCGACCGGTACTATGGTCTTGAACAGCCCGACGAATTGCTCTGTATTCGTGATGACACAGATCGTAATCCAGAATCCTAGCTCATTGTATGAAGGGTTTCGTCGACTTTGAGAATCCCTTCGTATCGTCGCTCGACGAACGACCCTTTTTCAGCACCCTGCTAGTTGTAGTTGCAGCCGATCCCCTTATAACCGATTTCGACTTCGCCACTGGCGGTGACCATAACGGGCGTGATCCTGTCGCCCCCGGATAGCCGTTCGACCTCGGTCCACCGACCGGGCTCTTTT
>JADFLG010000141.1 GCA_022564545.1 Chloroflexota bacterium
AGATCAAGTAGCCGGAGCCAGGACATACATGAGTCCATCTTCATCAGCAAAGAAAAAAGCAGCGGTGAGTGAACAGCCCGAAGCGGCGAGCGACATGTGCGTTCACCACTGGGTCATCGACCCGCCAAACGGGGCGGTCAGCAAGGGTCGTTGCAAGGTTTGTGGTGAAGAGAAAGAATTCCGCAACTCGTTCGAGTACTCGTCCTGGTATGGAAACAAGTCTCCCGGAGCCAAAGGTCCCCAAAAAGGCGCAGCCCCGGCCAGCGCCGCCAGTTCCGACAAGAAGCCTGCAGCCAGGAAATAGCCCTGGCGTGCCCCGCAGAGCTCGTGTGTGCGCCGCAGGTGCACCCGCACGCCCGGCGACTAACACCCACTCTCCAACCGCGAAAACCTGATTTCCCGACCCCTGCGGAGGGACCCCAGGGCACGCGGCGAGTGACGCGCGGAGCTGCCTGCTATCGCCCGAGTGTGCTTCGCACGCCCGGTGCAAAACGGGCCTTACCTGAACAGGTCTTTACCCGGGGGGCGGAGCAGCCGGCTGATCGGGTAGTCGCCCGGCTCCCAGTCAACGCCCCGCACTATCGCGACCGGAACCCTGCCGCTTTCGCCCATCACCAGTTGAGCCGTCGACGCCACCTCGTCGGCCAGCGACACCATACTCGTCGTCATTTCCCGATCAAAATCGTCGGCCGATCCACGTAAATCGCGCAGCGGGTCGAAGCCCGCAGTGCCTATCGCGACGTTTATCGAGCCCTCCCGCCAGGGTCGGTTGAACGTGTCGGACACCAACACACCGATCGTAAGACCCGGGCGACCAGGACGGTCTGAGGGCCCTGAACCCTCTAAGAGACCGGGCCAATCGGGGCCAATCCCACTTTTGACGATCGCGTCTCTGATCGTGCGCGCCGATAAGTCCGGGTCGTCGGGAAGCGTCGTCACCAGGTCGTCGCCTTCAACGTTCGACTGGTCTATTCCCGCATTCGCACAGATAAAACCGTGCCTGGTCTCCACGATCAGCACCCCCGGCACGGCCCGGACCACCCTCGACGAATGGTCAAGGACGATCTGGACAAGCCGCGGGTCTTTCCCGACTCGCTCGGCCAGCTCCAGGGCTTCTTCCGTCGGGACCTGGGCCGAGATTCGTTGAACCGCTCCCTCGGCTTTCGAAACGACTTTCTGAGCGACTACCACCAGGTCGCCGCCCGCGATCGGTGTGCCATTGACGGCGCACTGCTCCGCGATCAACCGTCCCAGGTCAGTTCCCCGAACGATTTCGGGCAGCCCGCCAACGGGGAAAACTCCCACGGCCTTCACGCTGAATTGCGGGTCACGTGACATCAGTCGACAATCCGGTTAATACTCGACCCGGAAAAGGTCGCCGTCCGGGATCATGTTGAAACCTTCATGGTACGAGCGGTCATCGTGTGTCGAATACACAGGCAAAACACCCAGACTCAGGCTCATCACCCACTGAACACGCTGGAAGAAGTCATCTGGACGCTCCGAAGGCATCCGGCCGGCGTAATGCTCCACCAACTGGTCCCAGTACCAATCGTGCTGGAGCATGACCGGCCCGACCACCATTACGTCAAGCTCGGGACTGGCGACCTGGGACTCGTAGACGAGTGCGAACAACTGTGGCTCCTCGGCAAAGACGATCCCACCGGCTGCTTTCAATATTGTCGATTCAGCGAATCGGGCCGGCTCGTTCTTGCCCGAAAGATCGACATCGCTCCAGCCCGTCACAAGTGACCACAACGGCACGGCAAGCGCTATCACGATGAACAAGGCAACGTACGTCTGCTGCCGAAACCTCAACAGCCTCCGGGTACGCGCCGCGTATCGCCTGACCCCCTGCCCGAGCACCGCAATGCCCACCGCGAGCCACAACGAAAACACCATGAAAGCAGATATCAGGTAAATAAAACTGTCTACGGTGTCGTACGCAACCGCATAAACGGCGATCGATAACACTGAAGCTGCCGAGGCAAGCACAAATCCACGGCTGTAAGACCAGATGGAACTAAGACCGGCAATGCCGATTACCGTGCCCGCAACCGTGAACTGCCTGAACAACAGTTCAGCAATGGTCGAAATCCGCCCGGTCAGCGCCTCGCTGGCAAGTCCAAACGCATAAGGGCGGTAGATCGTCGCCGACGCCATCCACCTGAAACCCTCGAACGTATCAGGCGCTCCCCAGTTGACGGCCGGATTTGAAGACGAGGCGATCGGTGCGTATGCATACACCGATAGCCCGATCAGCAATCCGATGGCCGGTCGCCAGTCGAAAACGCCACGCCAGCCCTGCTGTTTCCACACCAGCCACAGCACCCAGACGCCGAAAGGCGTTGCAGCCAGGCCGAGCGTAGTGTGGTTGCCAAGCCCCAACCCGAGCAGCAGCGTCAGCAAAACCCGGTTCCTGATCGCCGTTTTGCCTTGCCTCAGGTCGCTGATCACACCGAGCGTCAATACCAGCAACGCCGCACCGAACAGGGCGTTCAACGTGTACACCTCGGTAATGGTGGACTGCGACCAGAACAATCGCGAGGTTGCAAACGCAAGTGCCGCTATTACGGCCGATGCACGCACAGAGCGGCTGTCGCCAACTTCGTGAACCGGCAGCATGCTCAGAAGTCGCAGGGCCGCTACGTAGACAAGCGGGACAGTGATGGCACCCAGCAGTGCCGAAAGAAGATTGGCCCGAAAAGCATGATCGCCAATCAATACAACGTCGCCAAAAAACTTCAATAACAGCGTATACGTCGGATACCCGGTCGGGTGCGGGACGCCAAACGCCCTGGCAGCCGATATGAAATCTCCACCGTCGGATCCGGTATTAAACCAGGTGATCCCGCGTGACATCGTCGAGACGTATATCGCCAGCGAAAACGCGAACAACAGCGCAAGCACCACGCGGTGCGCTGTCTGTGTGTTTCGAATATTCAGGCTTGCAAGCACTCTCATGGCCAATACGTGCGAAACGAGTCAGGGGAGATTGCTAAAGACAAAGAAATTATCGCAAAAACCCCGTTTCTGCCGGGAGACGGGCGCCCCGATGCAATCGGGGCGCGGGTGAGGGGAAAGCCGCCAGGCAGAAAATACCGTTTCGATGGCATCTACGGCGCGGTTAAGGAGAAGTTCAATCTGACACCTTCAACGGCCGGCGTATTTTGAGATAGTTTCTCAGCGGTCGACCGGATATCCAGTCAAAAAGCCAGAAAGAGTCAAAAGGAAAGGGACCCGTCGATCGGGTCCCTTTCCTTTTTTTGCGTTTTCAGGCTTACACAGAATTAATGTTCTGGGAAGTCACTCGCACTCGTCGTGCCCGGCGTGCCGTGAACGCACCCGTGGCGACCAGGGCGATACCTGCCAGCATGGCAAGTATCAAAGCACCCACACCCGGAGTGTAGTCACCGGTGGCCGGCAATCCTGCTCCAGCGGCGTCAGGTGAGATTACGGCCAGACCAAGCGCGAAGAAGGAGAAGTCCAGAGTCCTCGCACAAACGGTCCCATCACTCACGTTGACCGTGCTATTCAACTGAATCCACTCGGTGCCGTTGTAACGCCACACCGCCAGGCCATCGGGACCGCCGTCAGCGCCATCGATATCCGCCCTGGTGAACGGCACACAAATCTCGGCTGGCCGGTTCAAGCGGAACGTGTCAAGGGCGGCGCCGTTATCGTCGTACCACTGGACCTCGACAATCGTACTGCCAAACCTGAACGTACCGGACGTTGCGCCCTCGGTTGCACCCGTCGGAGGTGGTGCCACGCTACCCGCCGAAACGACATTGATAGTCACCGCGGCAGAGGTGCCACTCGCGATTGCCCCGCCAGGAATTTCAATACTGATAGGCGGGCCGACGTCCCCGGCAGCCTGTGGAACACTGAACGTGCCGCCAGTGGACGGCAGAATCACCGCCACATCGTCTGCACTCAGACCTGAAGGAACAATTACCGGAATGACGACCGGGTCGACCGGTACTGCAGTCGGAACTGCTGTCGCAGGGGGACTCGCCACGTTTACGCTGATCGAACGACCGCCCGCCGGAACGTTAGCAGCGCCAGCACCCTGATGGGCGTGCACGGTGATCGTTCCGGAACAGGCGCTTCCGACAGCCGTGAACGTCGGAGTTCGACTTGTAGAGTCACTAATGGTGCCACAGATTCCAGAACTCCAGTCGTACGTAATTGCAGACAAGCCCAGATTAATGTTGCCGTTGTCGTCAATTGGCGAAACGCTAATCCCAATCGCCTGACCGGTCTGGAGATTCAGAAAGCTCGGCGCCGATAGGTCGCTCAAATTGGCGCCGGCCGGGCCGGGAGTCGGCGTTCCGCCGCCCGTGGTCGTATCCGCGGATGCTGGCCCCGCCCACGCCGCCCCGTACGAGGCCACAAACAATGAAACCAAGCCCACCAAAGCGAGAGAAACTACCCAGCGCTTTGGAATTGCGGAGCCTAGCATCGGCACCCTCCTGAAAGTTTCTTTATTCAAGACACTTCTTCTTACCTGCTCGCAACCGTACCCGCGAGCTCAATTTCTAATTAAGTTGTCCGACCGCGCGAACACTCACTCAGGCCTGAAGCCCAAGTTCACCGTAACTGAAAAAAATATGATCTATATTCGGCACGGCAGCAAAAGGCCGTCGGGAATCCTAACGGCACTCGGTCAAGATACACCACCGTAAAATCGCCAGTCAAGATGATTCCACCGCCCCAAACTCCCACTTTGAGGCACGTTTGAACCATTCTCGATTCACATTTGAGGCACCTCACCACAATTTCTAATCTACCAATACCTCGTTACGCGATCATTACCAAAGTTTCCGGTAACGGATAGAAATCGAGGTTTTTCGAACACATGTAGAATCGAGAACCGCCGTGAATCGGGCGGCGGCAACATCGTATCGTCTCCACGGAGTACATCAACACATGGACCTGGGAATCAAGGGCAAAGTAGCCCTCGTCACTGGCGGGAGTCGCGGACTCGGTCGCCAATCGGCACTTGCACTCGCCGCAGAAGGCGTAAATGTCGCCATTTGCGCAAGGGGTGAAGAGCAACTGAACCAAACTGCCAGCGAACTCAGGGCGACAGGGATAAATGTTGGGGCATACGTGGCCGACCTGGGCGACGAGAGCGAAACGACCCAACTTACCGCCAGCGTGGAGGCAGACCTTGGGCCAATTGAGATTCTTGTCAACAATGTTGGCGGAAGCCTCGGAACGTCGGACCTGGTGAACTCCTCGCTCGAAGATTTTCACATGGTAATGAACGCCAACCTGTGGTCGGCAGTGGCCCTGATGAAGCTGGTCGTACCCGGTATGCAACAACGTGGCTGGGGCCGTGTGATCAACATCTCCTCGATATTCGGTCGTGAGTACGGTGGGACCGCCCCCTACATGACAGCCAAGGCGGCCATGATCGCGGCGTCGAAGCACACAGCGATGACCGTCGCCAGGGACGGCGTGACCGTGAACTCGGTAGCTCCCGGCTCAATCCTCTTCCCCGGGGGCAGCTGGGACAGGTTCATCGAAAACAACACCACCGAAGCAGTTGACGAATTCATCGCTCGCCACCTGCCGATGGGCAAGTTCGGCTGGCCCGAACCAATCGGCGCCACAGTCGCATTCCTCGCTTCGGTGCAGGCCGACCTCATCACTGGCGCCTGCCTCAACGTCGACGGCGGCCAGTCGCACAGCCTGTTCTAGCTGGCCGAGTTCGACCGCTACAGCGTCGTGCTCCGCGCGCCCGGCCGAGATGGCTCAAATCCTCCGTCCCTCCGAGAGAGGCGGGTGCCCATTGGTGGGCGCGAGGGTGGGTGAAACCCGCCAGAGCCTGGACCAGACAGTTCAACCAGCCGAAATCCTCAACTCAGCCAACTCCGACCGACCTCTCAGCAACCGGCGCCCTAGGAAACCTCGACTGAAGCGCCTGCCTCTTCGAGCTTGGTCCTGGCAGCCTCGGCATCATCCTTTGAAACAGCCTCAAGAACCGCCTTCGGAGCAGCCTCGACAAGGTCCTTGGCCTCCTTAAGGCCCAGCGGAGTCAGCTCGCGCACAGCCTTGATCACGGCAATTTTCTTGGCACCGATATCCTTCAGAACGACATCGAACTCCGTCTTCTCCTCCGCCTCGGCTCCAGCACCATCGCCGGCACCGGGCGCCACGGCAACAGCAACCGGGGCAGCGGCGCTAACGCCGAACTCTTCTTCGAGCGCCTTCACGACATCAGCGAGGTCGAGTACCGACATCCCCTTGATCTCGTCGATCAGTTCTTCTTTACTCAGGGCCATTACTGGTCTCTCCTGTTTCGCCCGGGACCATCGCCCGGCACCTTGTTATTGTCATTCAAATCAACTCGCACCCGTAACTTGCCGACCGGGCTACGCAGCCGAACCTTCAAGCTGGTTTTCAACGTGCCGCTGAAGCACCGTGGCCAGGGCCCTCACGGGGCCACTCATAACCATCACAAGCCCGGTAATCGGACTGTTCATCGAACCAAGCAACTTTGCAATCAACTCGTCTCTCGACGGAAGCTTTGCAAGCGCCTCGATACGTTCTGCCGGAAGCACATCCGAATCCAGCATCCCGCCAATCACCTTCACCGGAAGGTTGTGGTCGGCGGAATACTTCACCAGTGCCCTGGCCGCGCTGGCGGCATCGCC
>JADFLG010000001.1 GCA_022564545.1 Chloroflexota bacterium
GATGGCTGGATAGTGCACGCCGTCAGTTCTGACGACTCTGGTGACATCCACATCGTCAACACATGGAAATCATTGGAGAAAATGCACCAGGCGTTTGTCAGCCGACCTGTGCCAGTAATGCAAAAGATTGGCATTCCGGCGCCGCGGGCTGAGATTTATCCCGCCCATAACGTAAATGTTTTTTCAACGACTGTTCAGGAACGCACGTCAGCCTCCGGTAACGATCGTCGAGCCCCTTGATTTGCAATCGCTTTTCAACCTCAGGATCGACCGCAGTTCTTCCTATAAGTCGTCCGACGACGCCCGAAGCCCTGCCCGGCTTCCCCACTGGTCGACGCTAATTCCGTTGCCAACAGGCCCTGGCGTGCCCCGCGGAGCTGCATAGGCGACTTGCTCACGCCAGTCATCTGGCAAGTCGTCCGACGACGCCCGGAGCTAACGCCCACGCCCGGCGCTAACGCTAAAGCACAGGTCGTGGCTTGCCGGGTTCACCCGCGCCCACGACGCCCGAGTCTTCCAGCTCGTCCATCAGCCGGGCTGCGCGCGGGTACCCGATCCGCAGACGACGCTGGAGCAATGAGACCGACAGCGTTTTCTGCGACTGTGTGAGGTCCACCGCCTGGTCGATAAGCGAATCAGTGCCGGAACCGAAGCTGGAAGACGGCCCCGCCTCGGCACCCGCTTCGTCATACGACACGTGCAACTCGGGCAGCGCCGGACCGCCCGAGTTCCGCCATGCAGTCACGACGCCCTCGATTTCCTCGTCTTTCAGGAACGCGCCCTGGACGCGCGACGGCTTGGGCCTGTCGATCGGCATGTAGAGCATGTCGCCACGGCCGAGCAGCTTCTCGGCACCGGGCGAATCGAGGATAGTCCGGGAGTCGATCTGCGACATCACCGCGAACGAAATGCGGCTCGGGAAGTTCGCCTTGATCAACCCGGTCACCACGTCCACAGACGGCCGCTGCGTCGCCACCACCAGGTGTACGCCCGTCGCCCGTCCCAGTTGAGCAAGGCGAACGAGCAGCCGCTCCACCTCGCCGGCTCCGGTCAGCATCAGGTCGGCCAGTTCATCGACCAGGATGACGAGGTAAGGTATCTTCTTCTTTGCCTTGTCGTTGTACGCCGCGATGTTCTTCACACTCGCGCCTTCGAGTTGGCGGAAGCGGCCCATCATCTCGTCAACCAGGGACTTCAAGACGATTATTGCACGGTCGGTTTCGACCACTACCGGGGTGTAGAGGTGCGGAATGCCCTGGTACGGCGTCAGTTCCACTCTCTTCGGGTCGATCATCACGAACCGGACTTCGAGCGGCGTTTTTGTCATGATGAGACCTGTGATGATCGCGTTCATGCAAACGCTCTTGCCGGAACCCGTCGACCCGGCCACGAGCATGTGCGGCATGCGCGAGAGATCGGCTATTACAGGCTCTCCGCCGCTGCCAAGACCCAGCGGCACGGGCAACGCGGCGGAATCTTTAAAATTGTTCCATTCCGGTGTGTCCATGACCGAACGCAGGGTCACCTGCGTCGGGTGAGCGTTCGGCACTTCGATGCCAACCACCGATTCGCCCGGCACCGGCGCTTCAAATCGAAGGCTGGGAGTGGCGAGCGCCAGCGCGATGTCCTTCTCACGGGCGAGAATCGTATCGACTCGGACCCGTTGACCGGCGCTCTCCTCCGACCGGCCCTTCCACCCCGGACTGAGCCCGTACATCGTGACCGTCGGCCCCTGCCGCACCTGGTCAACGCTCACGTCGATCCCAAACTGCTGCAGCGATTGCACGACACGCGCGCTGGTCCGTTCGATCTCTTCCTGTGTAATGCCGCCCGGCCTGGCGATCGCCAGCATTTCAGGGTCCGGCAGGTGCCACGGGTAGCGCTGCGCCGCGGAGTAGTCGGGGAGCGGCATCGAGACTTCGCCGGCGGCCTCGACCTCACCGGGCGTCGGGTAGGCGACGGTGATGGGAGCTGCGGGGTCTTCAGCCGTTCGCTCGACGAGTTTCGACTGCTCCGGGTCCCGTTCGTAATTTTGCCCCTCTCCCGGCCCTTCAGAAGTGGCGGCCCCACCAGGTGCCGCGGTCGCAGACGCGCCGTTCGTTGCCCCGGCGACCGCCCGTGAGTCGGCATGTGCTTTCTGGTCGGCTTCGTACGCAGCTCTGTCGGCAGCTTGCAAGGCCTTCGCCTGCGATCGCTCGTACCGCCAGTTTTCAAACCGGCGGTTCAGTACGACAACGCCAGCCGCAGTCATTACGTACGCCACGAGCAGCAGTCGAAGCGTCCCCGCGCCGGTGCGCTTCGACGCACTCGGCGAGTAGACGACAAACGCAACGACCAGCAGGCCGGCTACTCGTGCCCAGGCGGCGGCGTATTCAGATATCGAAACGTCGAACCGGCTCCACTCAAGCGGCAATCGCGAGATTGCCATGCCGACATCGCCGCCGTACGTGTCGCCACTGAAAGATGCCAGTGGAGCGTAGAAAATCCCAAGCCCGCCAGATATCGCAAGTCCAAGCGCCAGCGACGATATTATCCAGCGCCATCGGCCGACCAGCACCGAGCGGTTGAACAGCCCGAAAAACAAAACCGGCACCAGCCAGAGACCCAGCGGCACCGCCGACCAACCGACAAGTGTTCCAGCATCTTCCCGGTACCAGATGTATGCGACTGCCGCGATCACCCCCAGTGCGACCGCGAACCGTAATTGCGGTGGCGCCGAGGCAATGAGCCAGGCGACGCCCTTCAGCGCCGACCCGGCCAGTCGTGCGGCGTTCCTGGCCGTCTTCTTTACGGCTGATGTTTTCGGTGTGGTTTTAGACGTCAATGGCGCTGGTGATTATCAATGGCCGCCTCTTGGTGCGGCGATTCAGGAAACTGCCCACTGTGGTGCGCACAATTCGCTCGACCTCGGCCCACTCTACCGGCTTCTTCAAAGACCGGTCAAGGACGGGAATCAACGCGTCTTCAGCTTCGCGTAAAAGCTGGTCGGCATCCTCTGTGTGAACGAAACCGGCTGAAACGATTTTTGGCTTGCCTACCAGCGATCCATCTACGGAGTTCCGCGAGAACGCCACGGTGACGACGCCGTTGTGCGAAAGAGAACGACGTTCGACCACCACGTTGCCAGACTCGTCCCACATGCCCAGCCCGTGAACGAAGATGTGGCCCGCTTCGACGTGATCGACCACTTTGCCCGATTCATCGTCCAGCTCCAGCACATCGCCATCGGTCAGCAGGAACACGTTTTCTTTTTCAACACCGGTCGCCCTGGCGAGGTCGGCGTGCGCCTTCAGCATTCGGTATTCACCGTGAAGCGGCACGAAATACTTTGGCCGCGTGACATTGAGCAGCATCCGTAATTCTTCTTTTCGGGCGTGACCGGGCACGTGGGTACGCTGTTCGCGGTTTGTGATGACCCTCGCGCCAAGCCGAATGAGATCGTTGATCGATTCGTTTACCGGCATTTCGTTGCCAGGGATCGTGTTGGCCGACATGATGACGGTGTCTCCGTCCTTGATCCTGATGTCGCGGTGGTCATTGCGGGACATCCTGACGAGACCTGACTGCGGCTCGCCCTGGCTTCCCGTCGTGAGGATCAACACCTTGTGGTCGGGCAGGCTGTTCGCCTCGGCCGAGGTGATCGTCAAATCGCCCGAGATGTCGAGGTGACCCAGTTCGCGGGCGATTTTAGTGTTGTTGACCATACTGCGACCAAGGATGCAGAGTTTCCGGTCATGGGCCATGCAGGCATCGGCAATGATCTGGATTCGCGCAATCTGCGATGCAAAGCTAGACACGATGACCCGTCCCTGAGCAGCGCCTATGAGCCTGGGCAGGCTCTCGACCACTTCGCGGTCCGAAGGGCAGTATCCCTCTTCCTCCGCATAGGTCGAATCGGACATCACCAGCAGCGCACCGTCCTGGCATATATCGGCAATTACGCCCAGGTCGGACGGGCTGCCGATCACCGGGGAGTTGTCGATTTTGAAATCGCCGGTGTGAATCACGACCCCGGCCGGCGTGTCGATTGCGATGCCCATCGAGTCGGGAACCGAGTGACAAACGCTGAACCATTCGACTGTCAGGCCGCCAATCTGGTGTTGTTCGCCGGGGCGGATCAGGCGCAGGTCTGTCTCGTCTCGCATACGGGCCTGCCGCAGTTTATCGTGCAGCAGCTCGTGCGCCATTGCCGGGGCGAACACCGGCACGGAAAGTCGATTCAACAAGTGCGGTACCGCGCCAATATGGTCTTCGTGGCCGTGGGTAATTAGCAGCGCACGGACGCGGGCGGAGTTTTCTTCAAGGTAGTCCATGTCGGGGATCACCACGTCGATGCCCGGCATGTTCCACTCGGGGAACAGCACTCCGGCGTCGATCACGACGATATCGTCGACTGTTTCGAGGACCATCATGTTCTTGCCGATCTCGCCAAGACCGCCAAGCGGCAAGACGCGTATCCACGGTGCGTCGGTACTTTTTTTGGTTGTCATACGTGTCGAATGGTGCCAGCCGGGGCACTGCGCGTCTGCTACCGGACAGCGGATCGAGCAGCCCGGAGCGGAACATATCTGGCGTAGTCCTAGAAAAACCCCAGCTGGCGGTCTCCTTTTTCTTCTTCTGTTGTTTCGTTCTCGATAAGTGGTTCAGATAATGATGCGCCGACTTCGAGCGCTTCCGGCTGCTGTCCGCTCGCCGGCTCTTGCTGCGATGCCCCCGGCGATACCCTCAGAGATTCCCTCAGGGCCTCGGGGAGCCGGAGTACGTCTTCCTCGAGGTCGCGTTTTATCGCAGGATTTCTCAGTGCCGCCGCGGGATGGTAGAGCGGAAACAGGATTCGGTCGTTCCACCGCAGTATCTTCCCGTGGTCCTTCGAGATCTTCCCGTCCGGGTAAAACCGCAAATACGAGTGGCGGCCCAGCGTGACAATGACTTTAGGGTTTAGCAGCTCCATTTGCCGTTCTAAATAAGGACGGCATGCAGCGACTTCGTCGGGCTGCGGGTCGCGGTTGTCGGGCGGGCGGCACTTCACCACGTTGGTGATAAACACATCTTCGCGGGACAGCGGGACCTTGGCCAGTAGTTCGTCGAGCAACTTCCCTGAACGACCCACGAAAGGCAAACCCTGCTGGTCTTCGTAAAATCCCGGGCCTTCGCCAATGATCAGGATGCTGGCGACCGGCGAGCCATCGCCCGGCACGGCGTTCGTCCTGCTGGAATGCAACCGGCACTTTGTGCAGGTCCGCACGGCATCGGCCAGCTCCTCGATGGAGTTCCAGGCAGGGGGGCCAGGAGAGCCAGTGGAGCCAGTGGAGGAGATTGTCAATGCGAAGCGACCCGATGAATACCGCAGGACCCGATTGGGCCCGAAAAAGTCACCGTCAAGTTATCACAGCGCCAGAATAAAGATTAATAACAAAACATGCCGGCACCGCTTGCACGGGAATCGAGGGGGCCAATCCGAGTGTCGGCATCTGGTGCTTGTCCTGCCCTCCCTCCGAATCTCGGAGGGAGTTAGAGGGTGGCTATCTCCTCACGCACGGGGAGCAACTTTGCGACCGTCTCTGTTGGGGGTACCACGTCGTGGGAACCGGGTCCGAACGCAAAAATATTCGGCAACAAAAAACCGCACCGTTCTCAGAATAATGGAGATAAACGAGAGGACCGGGGCGGTCGCTTGTTGGAGCGCTACTTGCTCGATCGCAAGTTGCTCGATCGGAACGGGCTAGTCGGAGATTCCGCGATCGCTCAGGTACTTAACGGCGTCCTGAACGGTCTTGATACTTTCAGCGTCTTCGTCCGAGATCTCAAGGGGCTGGTCGTCAGAACCAAATTCCTCTTCGATCGCCATAATCAACTCAACAACGTCGAGAGAGTCGGCATTCAGGTCTTCGGTAAAGGAAGATTCGGCCGAAACGTCTGAGGCATCAACACTGAGCTTGTCGACCGCTATGTCGCGGACTCGATCCAACACACTGGCCATTTACATCAACCCCCGAAAGGTCGCGCGGGACGGCCGTCCCGCTCAAACTTGTAATAACAAACAACGTCGACCACGCGTATGGCCGAACGGCAACTTATCGTAGCAGAGCACCGAGCACTCCGTTCACGAATTTTGGCGACGAATCCGACCCGAACAACCGGGCCAGTTCGACGGCTTCGTTCGCCACTACCTTTTCCGGAGCGGCGTCACTCATTTCCAACTCGGCCAGCGCCACTCGCAGCACATTCCGGTCGACGAGCGCCATCTGCTCGGGGGGAAACTGGGACGCAACCCTGGCAATGCGTGAGTCCAGCTCGTTTCGCTGTTCCTCGCAAACCGTTACGAGACGGGTCGCAAAGTCGATTTCTTCTTCGCTCAGCCCCCGCTCCGTGGCGAGGCGTGTGACCGAGGCGACGGCAGGGTGGCCGGATGCGTCGGATTCGTAAAGCGCCTGGACCACGGCGGCGCGGGAGCCTGTGCGCCCGCCACGAATCGACGGGTCGTTTTCACCAACGGGTTCGCCCTCGACAAGGGCGTCGAGGCGGTCTGGTTCGTGTGTTGTGAATTTAGATTTGCCAGGAGACACAGAAAATCGGCCTCGTCGGCCCGATCGGCCAGCAAAAATTGTCATTCTGAACTTGCCTGCCCTGAGTACATCCTGAGCTTGACGCAGGGCGGAGTCGAATGGGATTCAGGACCCCTCTGCACCCCTGAAAAATCGGCATCGGCATCACTCGTAATCGCATCGACCAATCATTCCAGAATATCAATGAGGGGAGGTCCGGTTATGGGCGAACAGGTGCCACGACCAGAATTAAAGCTTTGAAACCGCCACCGCCAGGGTCTTCGGAACTTACGACGCGCTTGCGTATGCGAGCACCGAAGCGAAATCACCAATGCTGGTGATGCTCGCTCCCCGGTCGATCCTCTTCACCATTCCGGAGAGTATTCGGCCATGGCCGATCTCGTAGAAGCTCTGGATTCCATCGTCAAGCATGAACCTGATGGTGTTGTTCCACTGCACACACGAAGTCAGCTGCAATCGGAGCTCTTCGCGAACTTCCTCGCCGGTGTTTAGCGACCGTGCCGCCACGTTGCCGATGAGCGGAACGAACGGGTCGTGGAATGCAAGTGAGTCGATAACGGCGTTCAGCCCGTGCTGGGCCGGGCTCATCAGGCCCGAGTGGAAGGCGCCGCCGACCTGTAGTGGAATAGCCTTCCTGGCGCCTCGGACAGTGGCGATGTCGATAGCCATTGCGAGGCTGCGGTGGTCACCGCCGAGAATGACCTGGTCGGCGGTGTTGATCGTGGACATCTGCGCGCCGGACTCCCGGCAGATTTCCTCGGCGGTAATTTCGTCGATGCCGATAAGGGCGACCATGCCGCCGGGCCGTTCTTCACATGCAACCTGCATCAGTCGGCCGCGTTCAAGGACCAGTTTTACGGCATCTGTAACACTCAACACGCCCGAAACGGCAAGGGCAGAATACTCGCCCAGGCTGTGCCCGGCAGTGGCGTTCGGAATCTGGAGGACGCCGGTCGCTTCCTCCATTGCCCGCCACGTTGCGATCGAAGTCGCCAGGATCGCTGGCTGAGCGTTTTCGGTCCGGGTCAGCTCTTCGGCAGGGCCTTCAAATATCGTGGTCGTGAGCTTGCGACCCAGGATGTCGTCGATTTCATCGAACACATCGCGTGCCGCGATCGAGTTCAGGTACAGGTCTTTTCCCATTCCCACGGCCTGTGAGCCCTGGCCAGGGAATAAAAACGCTATCTTCGAAGTGGTCTTTGTAGTCATATGGGAACGACTCCCCCCGAGTGGTTCTTGCTAGGACTCTGAGTCTTCAGATGCCGCCCCGGCTGCGACTGCGACCGGTTGCACCTTTTCGAGAAGGTTCGTCTGGGGCCAGTCGCCCCGCATCGTGCGACCCTTGAAGTTTCCGCACTCCGGGCAGGCGATGTGCGGCTGGATTACTTCCCGCCGCGAACATGGACAGATAGAGAGCGCCGGCAGCTTGATTGCGTTGTGGGCGTTCCTGCCGCCCTTGCGGGCCCGGGTATGTTTTTTCTTTGGTAGTGGTGCCATTTTTGTTGTTCAGTTGGGCGATAGGCCCGATCAACCGGAGGATTCTGCGCCTTCAACCATCAATCCCGCAAGAGCTTCCCAGCGCGGGTCGATTGAATTTTGGGCGCAGGTACATTGAATTTCGTTGCGATTTACTGTGCAAACAGGGCAAATTCCGAGACAGTCGTCTTTGCAAAGTGGGGCGATCTGTGTTGCGCCCGTAAGCGCCTGGCCGAGGACCTCGCGCAGATCAAGGAAATTTTGCTCGTCGATAAAAAGCGCCGGGTCGTAAAAACCGTCCTCATCCTGTGAACGGTCTTTCCGGCCACCCATCAAGTCGGCGTTTTTCGGAATGAACTCCTCTTCCAGTGCAACGCTCACGTTCACAGTTGCCGGTTCAAGGCACCTGCTGCACGATGCGTGCGTTACAGCTTCAATATCAGCAGTTACCAGCACAGTCCTGTCAGTCTTCATCATCCGGACCGGACCGCTGATCTGTGTGAAGGAGCTTCGCTTTTGCCCCTGGCCGCCATGACCAAAAGTCAATCGCTCGTTCTCAATTTCGTGCTGACGACTCTCGCCCGGCTTCCCGGACAACAGCCCCGAAACGTTGTAGATCATGTGACCCAAAACCCCGTGTCAGGACTCTTAAAGGTCAAAATGGCACTTAGTGAAAGTGCGCACAATCGATAACTGTATGTGCGGGCGCACACGTGAGCAAGCGTTGACAAGAGGGGGTAGTGTTTGCTTGCGAGTGGTGGGCGATTGCACTGGGTGTAAACCGCAATCCGCTACCGGGTATGTCAAACGGGCTCCGGGCAACTCGCGGGGATGCGCGAGACTATAGGAACGTTCAACTGCATCGCACGTGGCTCCGTTGACACGATTGAAATACGCTTTGAATCCACCACGTAACGCAATCGCTGTCATTCTGTGGGTCAGACCCGGCCAGCAAATACCAGCACTAATATCGTCACTGTCATTCCGTGGGTCAGGCCTGGCCACGAAATACCAGCATTAATATCACCACTGTCATTCCGACTGGAACGGAGGAATCTAACGTCGGCATGCCGCCAGTAACCGCACGAACGCAACAACCTGTTCGCGTCCGGCAGCCGTCACCTGCATCGTCCGCTCGAACGTCCACACGGTATCCCACGCCAGATCGCAGCACGAACGAAAGAATCCCGGCAGACGTGCGGAACTGAAGAAGCGAAGCGACGCGTTCAAAGAGTCGGAGAGACGGAAGCGCGGGTTCGGAACGGTCAAACCCGGAGTGTTCGCCGGTGAGCGGCGCAAAGGCGGCCTGATCGGCGCACCGCCCTCCACAAAACTCTGGACGGGCTCAAAGCAAAAGAGGTTGTTCACTTGACCAATAACCAGATCAAGCTGGCAGTATTCGATGTCGATGGAACCCTTTTGCGCGGCGACACGGCGTGTCTCTGGATTGCCCGGCGACTCAGCAAGTACGACCGAATGCTCGAATTGGAGCAATCGCGTGGCAAGCCCGACGTGAGTGCAGCACGTGAAGAGATGGCGTCGTGGTACAGGGGGTCGACACCCGACGCACTGCTGGCCGATCTCGAAGGGTTCCCATGGGCACCCGGGCTGTTCGAAGGGATGCGGATGCTGCGCGACGCGGGCGTGAAAATAGCACTCGCTTCCGTGGGCTGGGAATTCGTAGTCAAAAGAATCGCCGAAGAAATTGGCGCTCAGTGGACACTGGCCACAAAACTCGATTTTTCGACTGGTGATATCGGCCACGCGTGGAGCGAGCACAAGGTAACGTTCGCATCTGACCTGGCGACCGAGTTGAAAATCGACCATGAGTCTATCGCGGCTGTAGGAGATAGCGACGGCGACTCCCAAATGCTCGACTACGCGGGTCTCGCAATCTTCGTCGGTCCTTCACTCCCGCCAGGCAAAAATTACCTGCATATGCCGTCGGCCGACATACGTGATATCGCGGCAGCGATTCTCAAGGGCTGAAAACCAGGGTTGGATTGCATCTCGGTTCGGGCTGCGACCTTAACCGAGTACGAATGATGAGACACACCCAACACGAAGTATTTCGAGATCCGGACAGGTATGGCGGATGGTCCGCCAACACAAAAGGAATTTCGCGATGCGTTCTCGACACTCGAAGTAATCAGCCTGGTAATCGTCAAAACGGCCGCAGATTCTCACGGCAAACCACCTGCCAGGCCTGAAATGTGGAACGCAATTCAGTTCCACGGACGAAAACCACCAATTGAGTCAGAACACCCGAAAACAAAAGTAACCCTTGAAACCGTTCCGTTTGCTTGCGAGTGGCGGGGGATTGCAATGGATGTAACCCCCAATCCGCTATCGGGTACGTCAAACGGTTCCATACAAATACAAAGTCCCGACCAGTTGATCGAGCCCCGTACTTCCCACCGTTAACTCGGTCATGCGTGACGCGAACCGAAAGTAACAGTTATTCAATCGCCGCCGGTCGTTGGCGGGCAGATCGTCGCCACGCGTACAAACCCAGTATCAGAATGACCCCGATCAGAACCCAAACAAGTTGCTGAACTGGAACGACCTGTTCGATAACGCCTGCAGGTGCACCGAACTGTTCCAACAACTCAAGCCGCTGTTGCAGATTCGCGATTTGACTCTCCTGGGCCGCTATCTGGGCTTCCCTCTCGTCCACTATCTGGTAGAGACCCTGGATCGCCGCCAGCGCCACACCGTCTGCATCTACCACACTGATGCGCCGCTCGTCCTCGCCCACGCCGAATGCCGCCGCGAAATCCTGAGCTGCCGGGCCGATGTGCCGCACGCCATCCTGGGTCTTGTAGCTGTATGTGGCGATCGGAACGCCAAGCAGCCGTTCGAGGATCTCCCTTTGATTCACCGCCGAGAAGTTGGTTTTTGCGTTGCGGTCGCTGAGCGATGAGAAGGACCCGGAGCCAGCAGGCAGAGTCACACCGGTGGTTGCGCCGGGGTCCGAGAAAAAGGTCATCCCACCGGATGCACGTACAACGAACTGGTCAGGCCCGGTCGATGAAAGTGCCGAACCGGTCGAGTCGGCCCACACGAACGTCCCGTTGTCGACCGCTTTGGCCTTGAGACCGGCCGCGACGCTGAAAGCGCCAGAAGCCTCATTCTGCTGGCCTCCGGGGACCGTTGAGTACAGCCCGCTCGCCAGGTTGTCCTTACCGCCACCAACGGTAGCCCACCGGCCGGAAGACGTGTTCGACTCACCGCCGCCAACGGTGGCGAACTCGTCACTTGCCGCATTGCCCGCGCCACCGCCCACGACCGAGGATAATCCTCCGGCAGTGTTGAATCCCCCGCCGCCGACCGTCGATCTAACGCCAGCGGCGGTGTTGCTGTCGCCGCCGCCAATGCTCGCACTACCACCGTAGGTCTCGTTGAACTGACCTCCCCCAATAACCGACAAAGCTCCACCTGCGTAGTTCTCTTCGCCTCCACCAATTGTGGTGGTCGACGCGTCGGCAAGGTTGAAAAAGCCGCCTCCTATCGTCGCTCCAGTTTCGAACGCTTCATTGAAAGCGCCACCGCCTATCGTCACGTTTTCCGCAAAAGCAACGACAGAGTTGCTGCTGTCACCACCTATCACGTTCGGACCGCCAACCTTCGGCTCGAGCCTGAAGGCCCGGACGCCATTTACGAAAAACTCGAGCGGCTGGTCGTCGGTCGTTCCAACGAAATCGATCCCGGCGGTCGTCCCTGCGTTGCCGTCAAGGGACCACGTGCCGGCCCCGGTGGACGGAAGACCGGCTGACCCTGGTTTTCCTTGAGGTCCTTCAATGCCAGGCGCACCAGGAGCACCGTCAGCGCCTGCTGGTCCTGCCGGTCCCGTTGGTCCGCCGGCGCCCGCCGGACCGAAGATCGCCCAGGAAATCGCGGTTTCATTCTGCTTGCAATCCAGTGGGCCATCAACGATTCGGATGTTTTTCTTCTTGGCACAAGCGTGGATGGTGTCGGCACTCGCGGTACTGTCGGCAGCCCCGGAGGCCTCACCGTTGTACTGCATGATCAGCTTTTGTGGGTCGCCGAGCTCACAGAGAGGTCCCGAAAAATCCCCGGCGTCTTCTCCCTCGTCGTTGACGAAACCCACGATCACGAGACTTCCAAACTGGTCCCCCAGGGTCAGGTCCCGGGAACAGGACGTGTGAAACTCAACCGTCTGGATGAGTTCGTCCGCATTCGAGTTCGGTGGGGCACTGAAGACGAACACGTGCGTGGTCGACGAAAGCTTAGTCGATCCTGCCAGCAAAGCATCGATAGTGAACTCTCCGCCAAGCTCGACAATTCCGTCGAACCAAACTTTGGCGGCAGGGTCGCTCGGAGCGGACTTATTGGTCGCCAGAATGCGTACCGGAGTAGTGAACGCCGGGTCGCCGGTCACAATAACTTTTTTGTCGCCGTTGTGGTCGTCCCCGCCACCGCCCTGGCTTGGGTTGGCGAACACGTCGCCACCAACCGTGAAGATAGCGGCTGCGACACCCAACAGCGCTACGAAACGAACCACGTCCAGGAATCTGATCGATGTGAAGAAACGCATTTGAGACTCTCCCCGAACGTCACTGAGACAGACGCTCGATAACTACCCGTTATGTCGCGGTTCGGTGATTCTAATACGTTCCCGACCCTCTGGCTGCGGCATGTGATCGGTCGGCATTCGCCGCAAAAGACAGCATTTCCCTCGGACGAAACCCCTTGCCTGTGGACGGCGGAATCCGTACTGAAATTCAGCAGTACGGATTCCGCCGACAGCTACAATCCATCCATGACCCACGACAAAAGCGAACCTCCGTGGCTTCGTTGGGGGCAGGGAATTGCAGGCGATAGCCCAGAACGGCCTGGCGTTTGATGCAAATCCGTACGATGTAGAGCGCTGTCAGCAAATCCGTTCGATCGCCGCCGAAATGATTGCCCCACATGTCGATGCTGATGCGGACACCGTAGTCGACTACTTTCTGCAAGAGACCGGCTACGCGACGCCAAAGCTCGACTGCCGCGGCGTTGTCTGGAACCCCGACGGCAAGGCCCTGCTCGTCAAAGGGACTGCCGACGAAAAATGGACTCTGCCCGGCGGGTGGATGGACGTCAACCTGACGCCCGCGGAAAACGTCGAGCGAGAGATTCTGGAGGAGTCAGGACTCACCACTCGCTCAAAACGACGCCTTGAAATGCCCGAAACCTGGACTGGTCTAACCGGTATCCCTGTACTACCGGTTTTAGTACATCCGTCCCTGAACAAACACCGATATTTGCTGTGTCATGACGTTGTAGACAACGGGTCGTGGAGGCAGCGTCATGCAGGTAATCCAGGCGAATTTCTCATCCACCAATTGGAGCGGCCGCCGGAAGCTGCTCGTCGCCGGTGCGGTCATGTTCATCGCTCTGGTGCTGGCTTTCTACGACGATGTCCACGTTGACCCGGGCACCGTCCTCACGTTCGGATACGTTGCGGTTTTCATCATCCCGATGATCGCCAGCCTGACCTTACTGTTCCCACTACCAGTGTTTCCAATCATCTTCCTTGCTGGAAGCATGCTGGACCCGGTCACCACAGGGCTCCTGGCGGCAGCCGGAATGACTGTTGGGATGGCCGCCACATACTTCGTCGCCGCCTCGGGTCAGGACGCTGTACAGAGTTCCATCGCCAACCGGAGCGGAATTGCAGGACGCCTGGCGCAAAAGTTCCTGGGTGGTTTCGAGCGCCGGCCGGCCCTTGCGTCGTTCTTGATGTCTGCGATTCCGGGTCCGCATTTTTCGTTCTCCGGTCTGGTAGCCGGCGCCGCGGGAGTCCCGTGGCGGACCTACTTCCTTTACACGTTTCTTGGCAGAATTGTAGTCATGCTGCCGTTGGCATTCGCAGGCAAGTTCGCCGCCGAGAAGGTCCAATCGCTCGGCTGGATCACCGTGTGAGGCCCTGAACTCGGTGTGCAACGCGGTCCCGTTTGCTTGCGTGTGAGGTGGGATTGCACCGGGCGTCAACCGCTGTCCGCTACCGGATATGTCACTGGGCGAACGCCACGTAGTGCAACATCGTCCCATTGCTTCACGTCTGATTCGGTGTTGCCAATAGCTACAATCCAACCATGACCCACGATAAAAGCGAACCTCCGTGGCTTCGTTGGGGGCGGGAATTGCAGGCGATAGCCCAGAACGGCCTCGCGTTTGATGCAAATCCGTACGATGTAGAGCGCTATCAGCAAATACGTTCGATCGCCGCCGAAATGATTGCCCCACATGTCGATGCCGATGCGGATACCGTCGTCGATTACTTTCTGAAAGAGACCGGCTACGCGACGCCAAAAATCGATTGCCGGGGCGTTGTCTGGAACACCGATGGCAAAGTCCTGCTCGTCAAAGGGACTGCCGACGAAAAATGGACGCTGCCCGGGGGATGGATGGACGTCAACTATTCACCTGCAGAGAACGTCGAACGGGAGATCCTGGAGGAGTCAGGCCTCGCCACTCGGGCGACGAGAATAATCGCCCTGTATGACAAACGAAAACACTACCATCGCATCGTTCACATCTACCAGGTCTTTTTCGAATGCCTGCTGATAAGCGGTGAACTCCGTACGAGCACCGAGACATCAGACGTCGGGTTCTTTGGCCGGGACGAGATTCCAGAACTTTCTCTCGAACGTGTATCTCCGGATCAACTCACGCAGGCATTTCACTTCCACGACAACCCGGACGCCCCCCTAATATTCGATTGATTCGATTCAACGGAAAAGTGGATCGAAACCCCTGACAAATATTAGTTGAAATTACCGCGCCATCCACCTCCTCAAAACACGACCTGGGCGACCCGTATTATCAGGAAGGTCCATAGTGCTGCCGCCGATCCGAGCGCACATTGCCACGCGACGACCATGTTGCGGAACATTCAGGGAGGTCGAAGTTGAACACGGAAGAGCATGTGTATCAAGATCTCTTCGATCGCTCGCTGCTTCATCAAACCGAGCACGGTGACGGTTGCACGGTGTTCCCAACTCCACAGGCTCCGCTATGGGCGATGATGGCGGCCGCTCTATCGGTTACGCGGGTGCTTGAAATCGGATGCGGCATTGGCTACCAGACCGCCTGCCTCGCCTCTGCCGCGCCAGACGTGCTTGTCGAAACCATCGAAAACGACCCGTTGCATGCCGACCTCGCTCAGGCAGAATTCGAGCGACTTGGACTGTCGAACAGGATCACGATCCTGCGCGGGGATGCAGAGTCCTTTCTTCCCGATCTTGACGGCCCGTACGGACTTGTCATGGAGGACGCCGGAATCGACTATGACCGCTGGCTGCCAGACCTGACACGATTGACCGGGCGGGGAGGTCTGTTGATTACGAGCCAGCTTGCAGGAAGGCTGCCCGGCTGGGACCCTCGACTGCCAACTGAAGCGCTGACGATTGTCCGGGCGAATTTCAGCTACCCACATGCCGAGTCGAGAACCTGACCCACCCGGTGTCTCACGCTCGCCTGCAGCATGAGCGGGAGAATCCTCGCAAACGTGAAAGACTGAACAAAGAACAGGAAGCGTTCGACAAACGGAAGTAACCGCGATTCGGCTCGGCACCAATCGGCGTGTTTGCAGGATTACTACGCACCAGGCTGATCGGCACACAACCATTCAAGAAACTCTGGAAGCAATCAAAGCAAAAGAGGTTGTTTAAGTGAGCGCGACGCCAGTCATGAGATTTTCCGGTGTTGTGCTATGGAAGGAAGACCTTGTTCTTCTGCAGAAACGATCTTTTCAGGCCAAATTGTTACCGGGTCGCTGGGGAGTGTTTGGAGGGCATATTGAGGACGGTGAATCACCGATCCAAACAGCTGTGCGGGAGATCGAGGAAGAGTTGTCGGTTTCACTCGACCCAAACCAGCTGCGGGAGCTGTGCACCCTCAGGGTTCAGCGGATGAACGCACTGTATGTAGCCCACTATTACTCGTCGAGAATTCCGGTGTCGTTGAAGGACATGTCTCTCCGAGAAGGAATCGGATTTTCACTCTGGTCGATGGATGAAATCCCGCAACTTCACCTCGCTCACGAGGATTTCACCGCCGTGCAGACTCACTTCGGTAGTTGACGAACTGAGCTAGTGCTTACGAGTGGCGGAGGATTGCATCCAGTAGGCGAAGGTCACCCCTCCACCACCGCACCCTCAAAACAGGGCCTGAAAGACCCGGGCTATCAGAAGGGTGAAAATCGCGATTCCCGCGCCGGCAACGCCCTGGGCCGCAATGGCCACGTTACCCCACCTTCGGCCTCTGGCTCGAAGCGTGAACACAACGACAGCACCCAGCAGGACGTATACAGGGACTGCGTTGATCGCACTCATAAGGTGCAGCGCGAGGTATTCGTTACCCTCGAATGTGGAGGCGGCTTTGGCCAGGTCGTACCTCCACGCGTCTGCGCCCGGTCCCGTTCGAGCGGCGTCAACCCACAATTGCGACACGGCCCACGTTCGTGCGGCCAGCATCCCGAAAGCTGCGGCAAGAATGATGCCATGCCTTCCCCTGCTGACGATCGCCGCCCCGCCAACAAGTCCGACCCAACCCAGCTCTACCAGCGGACCCGACACGGCAACGACCACACGTTGCCAATCGCTCGTGAACGGGACCACCTGGGTCACCTGCACGAATTCGTATCGAGGCCACTCGCCGGTCATCGCCTTTATCACGATGACGTGAGCCAGTTCGTGCACCGTTGCGCCTATGGCAAGTGCAGCGAACCCTGCGATCACGTATTTCAAACGAAGCATCGGTCCGGAACCTAACACATATCGGCCGACGGTCTGATCGCTGGCGGTCCGGGCACACAGAGGGTTCGCCTGCCGTCGTTGCACCGGAACATTCTCTGTCCCAGGTGTGAGACGATATTGCGCCGTGGAGGTATTGGCCTGAGCAGGCCGGTTCTATGCGCTGCGGCGTTGTTTCTAACCATCGCAAGCGCCGCCTGCGGTTCTGATTCCGGTGCTGGCGGCGTCGCGAGTTCGGGTGATGTGAGCGAGTTTGGCTTTGAGACTTCGATCATCGCCAGTCCGGACCGCGTTTACACGATCGACGATGTGAAGACCACCGGCTGGAAGTCATCGAAAGAATTACCGGCAGAATCGCTGCAAGGCGTTTCAGCCGTCTGGTTCGGGTTCTACCAGCAGAAAAACCTGGAAGTCTGGATCTACGGATCGCATGAAGAAGCGAAACGGCCTGGCACCGCGCCAGCCGAAGAGATCGTGGCTGCAACCCGCGGCGTGAGCGGCCGCGGGGCCGGGCCCTGCATGAAGCAGACGACCCATTTCGGGGCGTTCGGCGTGATCGGCAACCTGGTGGTCCTGTGCGAAACCGATGTGGCGGTCTGCGAGAATCTCGCCAACGCCCTGCCGTAGTTCTGAAGTTCTGTAAAGCTCATGAAATCAGAAAAATTTGAAATAACGTTCCGACCCATCGGGACTGAGGACGTGCCGAATCTTGTGCGATGGCAGCGAGATGCAGAGACGGCGCGCTGGTACTGGGATGTCGTTGATCTGTCGGACGGAGAGCTGAAACGCAAGTGGACTGAAATCGCTAAAAAAACGGAATCGAAAACCGATCGATTCATCATCGTGGTCAATGGGCACGATATTGGCGAAATTCAGGTCGCAAACCTGCGCGACTACCCCGAAGCTGCCGCCGAAGTGGGCATTCCGAACGCAGCGAGTGCGGACCTGTTCATCGGAGAGCCAGCATGGAGAGATCGTGGAATCGGCTCGCGCGCCCTTCGCCAGTTCGCAGACAAGATTGTTTTCTCACGTCCGGGAATAGAAACCTGCACCATCGATCCTGAGCCTGAAAATACAAGGGCCATCCGAAGCTACGAAAAAGCCGGTTTTACCTACGTGAGGACGTATCACTCGGCGGAAGGCGACGTGGATGCCTATCTCATGCGGCGTGATCGCGGGCAGGACTAAAATTGTCGGGATTGCCATGTCCCAACTTCCGATTGATCATCCAGAACGACTCCTCAAATTCAGGGGCAACGTCCGTTTGTGGGAAGACCAGATCGATCGACGAGCAAAGGTGATTAGCCGCATTCGATACGAGGAAGACGGCCGATGGATCTGGCAGGGGCAGACGAAGACGGCCCGTGGGCAGAAGTACCCGCAACTGAGCCTGGGTGTTGGAAAGGGTTTGCGATACCTCGCCAACGCCCGACATGTGGTCTTCTACCTTGCAAACGGATGGGTCGATTCGAAAGCGCAGCAGTATCGATCAAGAGACGGCGACCCTATGAACGTCCACCCGCAAAACCTCGTGCCAGTCCCGCCTGTTCACAAGACTCGGTCTAACAGTTCGCTGTGGAGCGTGAAGCAGCTTCGAAGCTACTTCGGGTAAGCCGTTGACCGTCTGATTGGCTCGGCTTACGAGTGCTGTTCCAGGGACAGGCGGTTGCCTTCAGGGTCGCGTAGTTTGGCCGATTTCACACCCGGCGCCACCTCATAAATCGGTTCGACGTCGAATCCTTTTTCTTTGAGGTCGAACGCTGCGAAATCCAGATCGTCGACCTTGATCGAAAGAATCACGGAACCGCTTGTTCGTACTTCGCCCCCGCCGTGAATCGCCAACTGACAGGCGCCAGACTTGAGCGTGACCCAGTTTTCTTGAGCTAAATTCGCTTCCGATTCCGGATAAGTGACTGCGAAACCCAGCACGTCCCGGTAGAACTTCACCAATCGTCCCACGTTGTTTGCCACGATAATTACCTGAAATAAATCAGCCATCTTGTTCGTCTCCGGGGGGTCTTTTTTCCATCCAGTGACTTCGAAGATAACTCAGAATATACAGCCTGTCTCACAAACGTTTTCACCTAAAACATTTCGCGGGATGCGATCAATTCAAAGGCTGTTAATATTCCCGGGGCAGTGTTAACTTTTTAGAAGATGACCGGTCTGGTCTCCATGGTTCACCTCAGCGCCCCGAAGTTCGATGCAACCCAACTCGATAATCCTTGCCGACAACCTTGAATACTTGAGCAGCGTGCCCGATAACTCGGTGATCCTGGTCTACATCGACCCCCCCTTCAATACGGGAGGCCAGCAGTCGATCACCCGTGTCAAGACCGTGCGCGACGAGGACGGTGACCGGACGGGATTCGGCGGCAACAGGTACCGGACAGAGCGGCAGGGCAGCAGCTCCTACCTCGACGCCTTCGACGACTACATTGGCTTCCTCACACCCCGCATCGAAGAAGCACGCCGTGTGCTGACCCAGAACGGCTCGTTGTTCCTGCACGTCGACCAGCACGAGTCCCACTACTGCAAGGTGCTGCTCGACAAGGTATTCGGTCGCAAATCGTTCATCAACGAAATCATCTGGTCATACGACTACGGCGGGCGCTCAAGGAAAAAGTGGCCCACCAAGCACGACACGATATTCTGGTACGCGGTCGACCCCGACGACTACACGTTCAACGCCGATGCAATCGACCGCATCCCGTACATGGCGCCGGGCCTGGTCGGCAAGGAAAAGGCCGCGAGGGGCAAGATCCCGACCGACGTGTGGTGGCAGACGATCGTGCCGACTAACAGCAAAGAACGAACGGGCTACCCGACCCAGAAACCGCTGGCGATACTGGAGCGAATCGTAAAAGTCCATTCGAACCCCGGCGACCTGGTGCTGGACTTTTTCGCTGGTTCCGGGACGACCGGCGTTGCGGCTGCCAGGAACGACCGGCGTTTCGTGCTTGTCGACTCGAACCCCGAGGCGGTGCAGGTGGCCGCAAAGCGCCTGACCGAATATGCGCCGGAGTGCGTGGGCTTTACGCCAGAGCCGCAGGTGGTTTGAGGTGGTGGATAGTCCAGTCCCCTCTCCCTGCCAGGGAAGGAGAACACCCGCTGCCCACCTGGTCGGCCCTCCCGATCCAGCCGGCACCGATCCAGCCGGAGAAAACGTGCCAATGGCACCCATTGGCACACTAAATGTCCCCGATCAGCGCCCTTGAAATCACCAGGCGCTGGATCTCCGACGTCCCCTCGTAAATCTCGGTCACCCGCTGGTCCCGGTAAATCCGCTCCACCACCGACGGCTTGAAATAGCCCACCCCGCCGTGAATCTGCAGCGCCTTGCTTGCGATTCGGCCAGCAGCCTCCGACGCATACAGCTTCGCCATTGCCGACTCTTTCCCGTGGGGAAGCCCCTCGTCATACAGGGCGGCCGCACGATAAGTCAGCAAACGCGCCGCATCCAGCTCGGTCGCCATATCCGCCAGCATGAACTGGATCGCCTGCCGGGTAGCCAGCACACGGCCGAACGTCTCGCGCTGCTTCGCATAGGAAAGCGCCGCCTCCAGCGCACCCTTCGCAAGGCCCAGGCACTGCGCCGCGATCATGATCCTGCTCGAATCGAGAATCTTCAATGCGATTCGATAGCCCTCGCCCTCCTCGCCGAGCCGGTTCCCGACGGGGATGCGGCAATCATCGAACACCAGCTCGGCCGTCGCGCAGCCCTTCATGCCCATCTTGCCGTGCTGCGGATTAACGGTGAATCCCGGCGTTCCCTTCTCGACCACCACCGCAGTTACGCCCCGATGCCCGGCGGCCCTGTCATGGTTGGTGAACACAGAAAAAACGTCCGCAACCGCGCCGTTCGTGCAGAACAGCTTCGAGCCGTTCAGAATGTATTCGTCCTTGCCTTCGGCGCTCTTGGCTCGTGTGAGCGAAGTCTCAAGTGCCAGCGCATCGGAGCCGGTTCCTGCCTCGGTCAGTGCAAACGCGGCGATCTTCTGGCCTGAAGCCAGCGACGGCAGCCATCTCTGGCGCTGCTCGTCCGACCCGGCCTGGTTGATCGTCTGTGACCCGAGCGAAACGTGCGTGATAAGCACCGTGCTGGTCGACCCGCAGGCTGCTGCAACCTCTTCCAGCACCACCATGAAGTCCCGGTACCCGCCGCCCGAACCGCCAAACTCCTCGGGAATCGTCATCCCGGTAAGGCCCAGCTCAGCGAGTCCGCGGAACTGGTCGATCGGGAACTCTTCCAGGGTGTCTACTTCATCGGCACGGGGGGCCAGCTTCTCGGCGGCGAACTCTCGCACCGTCGTTGCCAGCATGGTTTGCTGTTCGGTGTAGAACGGCTGCATATCCGAACCTTTTTAGAAATCTCGTGATTGCTCTGGTCTGGGCACTAAAATTCGATTCGTAAAGATACACCGGTGCGGGTAAAATCGATCACCCCTGAAACGTCATGTCTGCTTCGAGATCGAGCGGGATAAGACTAGACTCCGCAACTGGATTCGCCCTTATTTTCTCGTCCCATATTTTCGCCTCAGGGCACCCGTGCTCGGAGATCGGATTTGCCACTTGCGAATACTCGGAATCGACCCCGGACTGACCAACACCGGCTACGGTGTGATCGATATTGTCGACCGTGACTATCGGGCGGTCGAGGGCGGGGTGGTCCGCACGAAATCGGGTGTGCCGATGGAGCAGCGACTGTACACGATCTACTCGGCGATTCGAGACGTAATCCAGGAGTTCAAGCCCGACGCGGTGGCGATCGAAGATCTTCACTCGCACGCCCGTTTCGTAAAGACTGCCATTCTGCTGGGCCATGCAAGGGGCGTCGTGGTCATGGCCGCCGGCGAAGCTGATCTGCCTGTGTTCAACTACCAGCCGACCCGGGCAAAGAACGTCGTGACCGGTTCGGGCAGGGCCGGCAAAGATCAGGTTCGGCAGGCAGTGGCCTCACACCTGAAAAACCCCGACGCTGCGAAAAACGAACACGTCGCCGACGCCTTTTCTATCGCCATCTGCCATGCGATCATGGCCGACAGCCCCGCAGTCGCAGCGATAGAGGCCGCAAAGTAACCAGTGATCAACTACCTGACAGGAACCGTACGGAGCCTCACCCGCGACCCGGCGAAGGTCGTGATCGTCGCCGGGGGCGTCGGATACGAGGTCAGCCTGCCGACCTACGTCTACCAGTCGCTGGCCAACGACGGTATTCGCGAGGGCTCAGAGATCGAGCTGGAGATCTACTACCACGTTACCGAGCGACAGCCGAAGCCGATGCTGGTCGGTTTTCGCCACCCGAGCGAGAAGGACTTTTTCGAGCAGCTGATCCAGGTGGAAGGGATTGGTCCTGCCAAGGCTGCGACGGCGCTTGTATTCCCGGTTTCGACCATTGCGTCGGCTATCGAAACCGAAGACCTGGGGGCGCTTCAGCGATTGCCCGGGATCGGCAGCCGGGCGGCCCAGAAGATCGTCGCAACACTCCGCGGCAAGGTGGCTGCAACCGCACTTTTGCAAGACGCTGGCATTTCCGAGCAGGGCCACGCCCCGCCACCCGCCGACGCACGCTCGGAAGCGGTCGAGGCGCTGGTCACACTCGGGTATCGTCCGACAGAGGCACGGGACAAGGTCGAAGATGCCATTCGCCGTGTACCGGACGTAATTGACGATTTGCAGAAGCTGATGCGCGAAGTGTTCAGGGCACAGGTCTCGCAGCAGGAGTAAGAATCGGCACTCCCCCGAAAACAGGTGGAAGCCAGATAAATTCCCCGACGCAGTATTTGACGAAATAACGGAGCGAACAGTTGGCTTCAGGGACAAAAAAACAAGAAAAGGCAGATGAAAACGGGCGAGAGCGGATAGTCCAGGCGACCACCCCTGCCCCCGGTCCTGAAAACTCTGGCGATGACGCCGGTATGACCGCTGGTGAGCAGGCCCAAGAAGAACGCGCCCGACAGCTCGCCGAAAACCCTGCTGACCCGGTCGTTGCCGAAGAACGGATGGCCCGCGACCTGCGCCCGCGCCATTTCCGGGATTACGTCGGCCAGAAAGCGGTGGTCGACAGTATTTCGATAGCGGTCCTGGCAGCCAGAAAGCGCGGCGACACGCTCGACCACGCCCTGTTCCACGGTCCGCCCGGACTCGGCAAGACCACCATCGCCCACATAATCGCCCGTGAGCTCGACTCCACGTTGGTCCACACATCAGGCCCGGCACTGGAGCGACCGGCGGATGTGGTTGGTCTGCTTTCGAACCTGAAGACCGGCGACGTGCTGTTCATCGACGAGATTCACCGGCTGTCGCACGCGGTCGAAGAGTATCTCTACTCGGCCATGGAAGATTTCCGCATCGACTTCATGACCGGTTCGGGTGCCTTCGCAAAGAGCATCAACCTGCCCTTGCAACCGTTCACACTGATCGGCTCGACGACCCGTGCAGGCATGCTGAGCGCTCCACTGCGCGAACGGTTCGGCCTTTCGTACCACCTCGACTTCTACTCGACCGAGGAACTCACCCAAATAGTGACCCGCTCGGCCGGGATCCTCGATGTCGACATCGACAGCGAGGGGGCGTTTGAAATCGCCAGACGGTCGCGCGGGACGCCGCGAATATCAAACCGCCTGTTGCGTCGTGTCAGGGACTACGCCGAGGTCCGGCATACCGGTGCGGTCGATAAGTCTGTGGCGTCGGAGGCACTGGGAATCGAGGGCGTCGATTCGCTTGGCCTTGACCGGCTCGACCGGCTGTACCTGACGACACTCTCAAAGAACTACCAGGGTGGCCCGGCGGGAATACAGGCACTCGCCGCGACAATCAACGAAGACCAGCAGACGCTTGAGGATGTCGTCGAACCGTTTCTACTGAAGATCGGCTTCATCGTGCGAACGCCGCAGGGACGCCGTACAACGCCCGAAGGGTTCGAGCACCTCGGTCTGCAGCCGGGGCTCGACGGCCCAGCGGGCCAGGGAACGTTACTTTAGGGGTTGGCTCAGCATTCCAGTTCCTTCTCACCCGGGGGAAGGAACTAACCACGCCGGTCGATGTATTTTGAGACAGCCTCTCCGGGGCAGGGAGGAAAACACCCCTACGTCGCCGATTCCTGCGCGGCCTGCGTGGCCCGCTGGATCAACTCGTCGGGAATGTCGTCGAACGAGGCATAATTCATCGAGTACAGGTGGGCGTAGAGACCACCAAGTTCCATCAACTCGTCGTGGTGGCCCGTCTCGATAATCCTGCCGTCCTGCAGCACGATAATGCGGTCGGCGCTCCGGATAGTCGCCAGCCGGTGGGCGATCACCATACCGGTGCGACCTTCCAACAACCGGTGAAGCGCCTGCTGAATCAGCATTTCGGTATACGAATCGATGCTTGCCGTCGCCTCGTCGAGGATCAGAATCTTGGCGTCCGCAACGATCGCCCGGGCGAACGAGATCAACTGACGCTGCCCGAGCGACAGGTTTCCACCCCGCTGCTCAAGCTCGGTCTCGTACCCGTCGGGAAGCTTCATGATGAACTCGTGTGCACCCACGGCCCGGGCAGCTTCGACAATACCTTCGCGGGTCGCATCGTCTTTTGCGTACTTGATGTTCTCGAAAATCGTGCCTGAGAACAGGAACGGCTCCTGCAGCACCATCGCCACCTGTTTGCCGAGCGAATCCAGCGTCACGTCCCGGACATCGTGGCCGCCGACCTTCACCGAGCCTTCCCAGACATCGTAGAAGCGGTGAAGCAGCGCCGTGGTCGAAGTCTTGCCGGACCCGGTCGGCCCAACCAGGGCCACCGTTTCACCGGGCTTCACCTTGAAACTAATGTCCTTCAGAATCGGCTGGTCTGGAAAATATCCGAACGTCACATTTTCGAACTCAATCGAGCCGTCGATGTCCTCAAGCACGATGGCGTTTGGCTTGTCCTTGATATCGACCGGAACGTCGATCACCTCGAAAATTCGTTCACCGGAAGCCATTGCGCGCTGCAAAACGTTGTAGTGCATCGTCAGCGAGCGGATCGGGTCGAAGAACCGCTGCACGAACAGGACGAAGGCGACCATCACACCGGTTTCAATCGTTCCACCCAGCACAAAAAAGCCGCCCATGACCACAACAATTGCCATCGCCGCACCCGTGAGAGTGTCGACGATCGGCAGCATCATCACACCGAGCTTGGAAGCCAGGTTTGCAGCGCGGAGGTTGTCCGAAGCCCGGATGTCGAAAAGGTCGTAGTTCACGTATTCGCGTGACATCCCCTGCACGACCCGGACGCCGTTGATGTTTTCGGCAAGCGCACCGCTCACAATCGAAGACGTGACGCGGGCCCGCAGGAACGCACGCCTGGCGAAGGGCAGCCAGATGATCCGGACGATCAGCAGGGTCGGCAGGACGGCGAGGGTCATCAGGCCCAGCCGCCAGTCGAGCCAGACCATCGCCCCGATAATCCCGACCAGCAGCACCAGGTCACCAATGGCAAACACGGCCGTCTCGACGAATTCCTGCAGGGCGGCAACATCACCCTGCAGCCGCGACATCAGCTTCCCGATTTCGGTTTTGTCCATGAACGAGAGCGAAATCCGCTGAAGGTGCAGGTACATCGCACGGCGCATGTCGAACAGAATTCGTTCCGCTACCCGGCCGACGATCAATTCCTGAAAGAAGTTCGCAATGAAGTTAAATCCGACGGCGACAAGGAATACGATCACCAGCATTGCCAGTCTCGATCGATCGGGAGCGCCTTCAGATAGTGCTTCGTCATAGACGCTTTTGACGATCAACGGGAATGTTATTGACGAGACCGTGAATACGAGCACGGCCGCGATCGCGACAAAAAGCAACTTCCTGTACACCGCGACGTACTTGATGAAGCGTCCGACGACCTGGCCGTTGAATGCCTCGCCAAACACTTCCTCATCGGTGGTTGGTCCCCGGCGAATCGAAGCCTTCGGCGGGATTTCGTGGGTGCGCTCGCTGAACCGTCTGGTTGCCATTACGACGCGCCCCCCTCGTCGTCCAGTGGGTGGCTGTCTTCGCTCGGCCGGATCTGCAATTCGTAGAGATCGTTGTAGTGCCCGCCCAGTGCCAGCAGTTCGTCGTGGGTGCCGCGTTCCACGATCTTTCCCTCGTCGATGAAGAGGATTTCGTCCGCATGCATCAATGAACTGAGGCGGTGGGAAATGATGATGGTCGCACGGTCCTTCGTCAATTCCGCCAGGGCGGCGCGGATACGCTGTTCGGTCGCCGCGTCGATAGCGGCCGTCGAATCGTCGAACACAATCAACCTGGGTTTCAGCATTATCGACCGTGCGATAGATAGCCGCTGGCGCTGCCCGCCTGAAAGCGAAACGCCACGCTCGCCGACCATCGTGTCGTACCCGCCCGGCAACCGCTCGATGTAGTCACCGAGCTGGGCGTACTGGGATGCCAGTTCCACGCGGTCGTCGGGCGCCCACGGGTCACCGTAGGCAACGTTGTGTTCGACTGAGGCTGTAAACAGGAACGTGTCCTGCTCGACAACGCCGACCGCCCTTCGCAGCGACTCGAGTTTTATGTCACGCAAGTCCTGACCATCGATCGTGATATACCCGTCGACCGGGTCGTAGAAGCGCGGTACCAGGTGGGCGATGGTCGATTTGCCACTGCCGGGAGGTCCGACGATGCCCACCGTATGGCCCGGCTGCACCTTGAAGGACACGCCGTTCAGCGTGTGTTCGCCCTCGTACCCGAAGCTCACATTGTGGAATTCGAGCACGCCCTCGGTGATCTCAAGGTCCTTTGCGCCCGGTTTGTCCTGAATGTCGGGCTCAAGGTCGAGCACGGAAAACAACCGGCCCCCCGACGCCGCGCCGCGGGCATAGCCGTTCACCATCATTCCGATCTGGCGGACCGGTTGCAGCAAGATGCTCATGAATGCCAGGAACTGGGTCAAACCCCCGGCAGTCATCTCTCCATCGATCACTCGTAGACCGCCGACCCAGAGCACCGCCGCCATCGCCAGCATGAACGCCAGGCTCATTAGCGAAATGTTCGTTGCGCGAATCCCGACCTGGATGTTTGCGAGTGACAGCGCTTCGTTCGAAGCGCCGTCGAATTTCATCATCTCGTGCTTTTGGGATGCAAATGCCCGTACCACGCGTATTCCGCCGAGGTTCTCGTCCATCACCTTGGTAAGCGAAGAGAGTTTTTCCTGGAGCGAGTACCAGTTAGACCGCAGGCGCAGACGTGCAACAGTCGCCCGCCATGCAACGAACGGCACGAAACTCAGGCTGATCAGTCCGAGCTGCAGGTCTTTGGTCAGCATCAGGTACATACCGGTGCCGATCAAAACGACGAGGAAAACTGAGCGCAGCAGGGCCGTCTGTACGAACATGCGGACACCTTCGACATCGAGGATGCCGCGCGTGATCAGGTCTCCCGTGTGCACGCCGGCGTGGTAGCTAAACGACAGCCGCTGCAACTTCTCGTAGTACAGCATGCGCAGTTCATACCCGATGTGCTGACCGATCGATTCGCCCATGTAGTTCTGGACCATGGCCGAGAAGCCGCGTCCGACAGACACCGCAAACAGGAGAATTGCGGTAAGGACGAGCGCATCTTTCGCTCTGGCGTCGGCGTCGCCAAACAGGTTGTTTGCGGTGTCGACGGCGTTGCCGATCAGGATGGGAATCGCAAGCTGGAAACCGGCGGCGAAGAATATGGCGACGAGTCCAATCGCCAGTCGCCACCTGTAATGCAGCGCCATGCGCGTGATGCGCACATACACACCTGCCGATCTCGATCCTTCGACAGGTCTTGACGATGTGCCGGCAGCTTTGCCTGCCGGTGCAACCTCGCTTATAGCCGTAATGAACCCTCCGCGTTATCAAGTCACAGCAAATAAGCATCGCGCAGAGAGGATTAGTTTGCGCACCGGTTCAAACACGAATTTTCATCACTGTGCAGGGCTGCAGGCGATTCGCGATAAACTCGGTGCAATCTATTATCCTCAGTGGTGGTCAAAGTAATGGAACTTTGACGAGCCCCGTCGCTGTCCTGACCGGCGCGGCGATCCGAATTCATGACCCTTTCCGATCCCGAAAACATGGTCGCAGGCGCGCTTTCCGATCTCGAATCGGGCAACGCAATGAGCGATTCAAAATCCGCAGGCTCAACGCGATCGCCGAAGGGCCCGGCCAGGAACGAATATTCGGTTCGCCCCGCCACGGCGGGCGATGCCGCGATGCTCGAGAGTATTGAACGCGAGGCGTTTCCCGGTCTGACGCCCGTCACGCGCATTTCACACGATCTCACACGCGAAAACGGGCTTTACCTTGCCGCGGTCCGAAAGTGGCACCCCGACGACAAACAGATGGGTCCGAGGTTCGCGATTGCGACCAGGGCCGAAAAGGAAGACGAACGCTTCACGGCCCGTGTGAAACGGAACCTCGACAGGTTCCTGCTCGATTATGTGAGCCGGCCGAAGCTGCCGCCCGACTACATTGCCGGGTTCGCCGGCCTCTGGTTCGTGCTCGACGAAGCCCACGTTGTGGTGATCGGTCTGAGGGAAGTCGACCGCAGCAAAGGCATTGGCGAACTGCTCCTTATCAGCGGCATTGAACAGGCTGTGGAGAACGGTTCCCGAGTGGTAACACTGGAGGTTCGCAAATCTAACTCGGTGGCGATCGAGCTGTACAGGAAATACGGGTTCCAGGAAGTGGGACTGCGCCGCAGGTACTACTCCGACGACGGGGAAGATGCGGTAATAATGACCACCCCCCCGGTGCAAAGCGACGACTTCCAGGCGCACTTCACGCGTCTGGTTGAGCAACATGCCGCAAAATGGGGATGGGTGGCACGTCCGGGTTACAGTGGTCCCGAAGAACCTCAGGATGGAGAATCCGAAAATCTCGAAGGGCCCGGAGACTCTGAAGGCTCTCTGCACGACGACCCGGACGAGCCAGAAATTCCCGGACAGGGTGAAGCCCCGACCGGCGGCTAGCCTCAGCTTTGTGGGATGACGAAGAAGAAAAACACCAGAATCGCGGCGAGAGACAGGCTGACGGCCCACGTTGCCCATTGCCTTTGGACGGATTTGAAGTGTTCCACTGAACGCCACTTTTTACCACGCCACGCCAGTTCGTTTCCACGAAATCCCAAAAACACACTCGCACAAATCACGACGATCAGGCGGATCGGGACCGGCAAGAACGCTGCACCAAACAGCAGTGCGGTAAACGGCACTCCTGAAAATATGCCCCAGATGGGGGTCACCAGGAACGCTGCCCAGTTCCACCGTTTTATCTCCCGGGGAACCTCCGCACCCTTCATCCCCGAAGTGTTCGCCACCGGTTCATCGGACGTCGCCGGGCCGTCCGCCGCTGGCGCAGGCCCGCCTCTGGAACCTGGCCCCGCACCGGACAACGAACCAGATGCCGGTCCGCGTAAATCGGTCCGTTCGTCTTTCGGTTCTCTTACAGGCGCCGGCACAGAGATCGGGTTGAGATCAGCCTGGTATGTGCTGGCAGTCCGTGCGGCCTTTGCCTGCGCCGCGGGTGATATTCGAACCGCATCGTTCATCTCGGTGCCGCACACCCAGCAGTACACCGCACGAGTGTTGTTCGCGCCACCGCACCTGGCGCACGAAACGAGCCCCGCGGGCGAAGCGGTGTCGGTGTCGACCGCGATCAGCCGCTCACCACAGCGAGTGCACGAATAGCCGTCCCCTGCGTTTTCGGTCCCGCAGTGGCTGCAAAACATGTGATCGTCACCGATCGTCTGATCTATTTCGTCTGATTGATCTGGCATATATGGATAAGTTTAGAGATGTTGACGCAATAATGCCGTGGTTCGCACCTTGAGTTGGGGCCGAGTGTGACACCCGGCACCGGGGTTACGAGTGCAGATAACGACCGGGATTTCCAGGATTCAGGTTTTGAGAACAACTACAGGTCTGAAACGTCCAGGTCGAGCGCCTGCAGCAAGTCGTCAAGCTCAGCGCGAGTCGCGTCGTCAATTACCGGGCTTGGCGGTCGGACGTATGCAGTATCGATCAGGCCACGGCGCTTGATGATCTCCTTCCGGATGGCGAGGCCGATCCCCACCGAGTTTTCATATCGAATCAGCGGCAACCATGAGTAGAAAATACTTCTAGCCCGTTCCGCGTCGCCCGCGGCAATATATTTGTGAACGGCCACAAGGACCTCGGGGTAGGCGAACCCGGTCATCGTGCCGATCGCTCCCCGCCGGAGTTCCTCAAACAGGAAAGCTCCCCCAAGCCCCCCGAAAATGCCCATGCTCCCACCGGTCGACTCGATCACGCGCGTAATCTTTTGCGGAGTCGGTGGGTCTTCCAGTTTCAGGTATTTTGCATCCGGCAGCTCCTCGTGCAACCTGGCGATAAACGCCGGGTCAAGGTAGACCCCTGTCTGGTCTGGCAGGTCCTGTACAACAATCGGGATCCGGGTCACCTCCTGCGCTGCCGCGTAGTAGGCGTAGGTCGACCCGGGATTCGGTTTTGCCATTCTGGCCGGGGCGACCATCACCGCAGTTGCACCGGCCGACTGGGCGTCCTGCACCCTGACGGCCAGCGCTCGCCCGCTCTCGGCACTAACACCCACAGTTACCGTTACATCGTCCCTGGCGGCAGCGACCACAGCATCAATGATCGGCCCCCGCTCCGAATCGGTCAGCCGGTGGGCCTCCCCCATCACGCCGAGCGTCACTACTCCGGTGCAACCGGCCCTCTTAGCGCAGTCGACCAGTCGCGAGAACGCCGCCGTGTCGATATTGCCGTTTGCATCGAATGGTGTGGGCAGCATGAAATGAATGCCGTCCAGTTCCCTGTTTGCCGTCAAGTTGGAACTCCCCCGGCCGTTATCGGAAATTGCCTGATATTCGTAGCGAACCAGCGTATGGTGATCTCGTTACAGACACGGCGCAAGTAATGCTCGACCAACAATCAGAGCGACCCGAAAGCCACATACGCGCCATCGATGGTTCACAATTTGCTAAAATCCAAACATATGAAGAACGCACACCGGCTTCTCGACTGCATTTGTACTGGCCGCTAGGACGGGGTGTACATTCGCGCTTGAGTGATTTGACCCCGCCCACCAACGAGTTAGCGGGGTTTTTCTATTGGGACAGGCAATCAATTTCCAACCCCCTCCAGAAGAACGATTCATAGAAAAAGAGGTTCCTGACGGTGACCACCAGTAGTGTTAGTGCAAGGGACTGGGTCCCGAATCCAGATAGCGCCGGTGTCCTGAAGATCGACGGTCCCGAACTCGCCAACTTCGAAGACCAGGTAAAGCTGTTCCAGGCCGGCGAAAAGGACGAGATCGAATTCCTGCGGTTCCGGCTTCGCCAGGGCGTGTACGGCCAGCGGCAGCCCGACCTCCAGATGATTCGAGTAAAGATCCCGTTTGGCGGTGTGACTGCCGATCAGATGGACGTCCTTGGCGAAGTGGCCGAGAAATACACTCCGCTGAAAAAAGGCCACATCACGACTCGCGAAAACATTCAGTACCACCACGTCCCGCTGGCCGAGACGCCGGAGTTGCTGCGCCTCCTCGGCGATACCGGTCTCTCGACCCGGGAAGCCTGCGGAAACACGGTTCGAAACGTCGTGGCCCACCCTTCGGCAGGTGTTTCCAAAGACGAAGTATTCGATGTGACCCCGTACTCGGTAGCTTATTCCCGCTACTTCCTGCGGCACCCAACCACGCAGAACATGCCCCGGAAGTCGAAGACGGCTTTCTCCGGTTCGGAATTGGACGAGGCGATGGTGCTAATGCACGACGTCGGCCTGGTCGCCAGGGTCCGGGACGGCAAGCGTGGATTCAAGATCGTCATTGGCGGCGGCCTGTCCACGAAAGCAATAATGGCGAAGACCCTGAGCGAGTTCGTGCCGGTCGAAGATTTCCTCATCCACTGTGAAGCGGTCCTCCGTATCTTCAACCGGCAGGATGAAGAGCGGAAGAGCATCATGAAGGCCCGCATCAAGTTCACGGTCGAACGACTCGGAATCGAGAAGTTCCGCGAAATGGTCGATGAAGAGCTTCGTGGCGAGTGGGCGAAAAAGCAGATCGACCTCGACTCCCTGATGTTTATCGACGATGAAGAGGCCGACGCTCCCGGCGTTCCGGCCAATGCGACCCCAGAGCCGAACGACGATGCTGCATATAGCGAGTGGAAACGGACCAGCGTCGTCGAGCAGCGACAGGATGGCTTCAGCATGGTGTACGTCCGTGTCGAACGCGGCGACATTTATGCTAACCAGTGGTCCCAACTTGCCGACGTCGCACGCACGTTCGCCGGCGGCCGGGCCCGCGTCGACCAGCAGCAAAACCTGGTCTATCGCTGGGTCCGCAACGAATCGCTTTACGATATCTACCAGGCACTCGGTGCAATCGGCTTCAGCGTGGCTGGCCGGGAGACCATCCGCGACATCGTGACCTGCCCGGGCACCGACTCCTGCAAGCTGGGTATTACATCTTCGATGGGCCTCAACAAGGCGCTCGGTGAAGCCATCGACGCGATGGGCGATATCGACCCGCTGGTCGAAAAGATGCACATCAAGGCAAGCGGTTGCCCGAACTCGTGCGGCCAGCACCACCTTGCCAGCATCGGGTTCCACGGCGCTGTGATGAAGGGTCCCGGAGGCCAGGTCCCGGCATACGAGTTGTTTCTTGGCGGACGTTCGACAGAAGCGGGCGGCACCAAGATCGGCACCCGTGTCAGGGCCCGAATTCCCGCCAGGCGCGCACCAGAAGCCCTCAAGTCGATCATCGACACATACGTTGCGAACCGCAAGGAGGGTGAGGTGTTTGCCGACTTCATCGAACGCTTCGGTGTCGATCACTTTGAGGAAGTGTTCGGCAAGATGAAGCAGGAAGTCGGCCCGCTCGACCGGGACCACATTCAGACCTACATGGACTGGGGAAAAACCGTGGTCTACAAGCTGGAACGCGGCGAGGGCGAGTGCGCGGTCTAGGTCGCACGAGCTGGCCCGGATCGAAACCAATTAGAAGCGAAAATCGGGCGGCTGCTTTACTGCAGCCGCCCGATTTGGTTTGTGCGTCAATCAGAACCCGATCGGCGCCCGCGTTACTTTTTGTCCTGGCCCCGATCATCCGGGTCGGGGTCGTCAACAGGCGGTCCGAACTCGATGATCTTTCCTCGGTCTCTGGGGCCGTCAGAATCTGACAGGTCGGGTCTTTCTTCGATGCGTCGTCCTCGCCAGTATTTCACCTGCGGTTCATTGCCTGTCGAGCCCCGAGATGGCCGATCGCCGGTGCTCCGCGGCAATGCTCGCCCGAATTTTCGCCCGAAAGAACTGCCGCCCTTGCGGAACCACAACACATAGCCGATCGCCACCATAAGAGCCCCGATTACGGCCAGCGGCAGTTTCGCGATGGGAGTGAACGCGGCAACTGCGAGAATAATCACCCCAAGAATGATTGCGCTGCCGGGATTGAACCTGATTGAGCCCGACATTCCGGGCGACTTGCGCTTGGGAACCGTTGGCGAAAAGGGCTCGAACTGCCTTTGCCGAAGTGGTTTAGACTTCGTTTCGCCTTCCGATTTCTCGATAATTTCGTCTATTTCGCGTTCGAACCTGGTTTTGTTGGGCATTGGGGACATCTGCCTGAACGCTATGAAACCGCGTTGCTATACTCGGAAAACCTCTGCTTCAATCATCGCGCAACGCAACCCGCTTCTGTACGTACTTCATAAAAAAATGCCAGATATCGAGTACGGCAATTTCGTGAAAATCAGTCTGTTCAAACTCGGACAGGGCTTCCGGCTGCTCGATGCCGACGAGCGGGAACAGGGTAAACAGGAATTTGCTGCGGCAATTGACGAACTTTCGTCAACCCACCAGATCCTGAGTTACAGCACGGTCGGAACACGTGCCGATGCCGACTTGATGCTCGTGCAAGACTCGCCGTCCATCGAGACGTTTCACGCAACCGCCAGTCGAATCAACGCCACACTGATGGGCCGCTACCTGGAGCAGCCATACTCATATCTCTCGATCAGGCGCAAGAGCCGGTACAAGCACGGCGGTGGTGCCGCCGACCCCAGAGACGATTACAAGTACCTGATCATCTATCCGATGACCAAGACACGGCCCTGGTACGAACGGTCAATGGAAGACCGCCAGAAGATGATGAATGACCATTTTCGGGTCGGCAAAAAATACCCGATGGTGAAAATCAACACCACCTACGCATTCGGTCTCGATGACACCGAGTTTGTGCTCGGCTTCGAAATGGACGACCCGTCCGACTTCGTTTCGCTGGTTATGGACCTGCGTGAAGTGCCCGTCGCCCAGTACACGGCCACCGAGATACCGATCTTCACCACCATCCGCATGCCGATCGCTGAAGCCCTCGACGCAATGACCTAGGCAATGGTCCAGGCATCGCCCCCGGGGTGATGACGCCTCAGGCCGAACAAGACCGGACCAGCACAAACAAAAGCCCCGGCCTGACCGCTCTGGCCTCCGGGGCATTTTTTACACGCATTCTTTTTTTCTGCCAACGCTCTTTTAAATAGCGTTTTGGCCCGGCTCCGACGAGTCGTAGTCGTAATCGTAATTCAGCTTGACGAACTCTTGCTGATCATCAGGTACCTGGTCCTCAGGGAAAATAGCGTCGACAGGGCAAACTGGCTCGCATGCCGCGCAGTCGATGCATTCGTCAGGGCTTATAAAAAGCTGGTTGTCACCGGGCTTGGAGTAAATGCAATCGACCGGGCATACGTCCACGCACGCACCGTCCAATACGTCAACGCAATCTTTCGCGATGATGTAGGTCATCCGTTGAGGCTCCTGTAAAGCTGCGACCGGATCCGTTTACTAACTGGTTTGGTCATCTCTGAAATAAAATCACGTAACATCTTACGCGCAATTCCGCTGCGGATTATACGTTTGCGAGACCCGCAGCGAACAGCTTCCCCCGACCGCGAAATCGCGGGATGTGACAGGCCGAAAAAAGCCGAAACAGAGATAGGTGACAATCAGCGCCGCAAACCTGGCACCGCCGTGTCTTAGTGACCGCCACCGCCGCCACACCCGCAACCACCGCCGCCACAGGCGCAGCCGGACGAGAAATTGGGGTTGGAGATTACGAAACCTGAGCGCTCGAAGCCCTCGACGTAGTCGATGCTCGAACCCTCAAGTAGCGGCGCGCTCTCGTCATCGATAAGCACTTTGACCGTGCCTTCGATAACTCTGTCCGACTCCGAGGGGCTTTCCTCAAGCCCGAACTGATAATCGACGCCACCGTGAGGCGTTGTGACAACAGCGATGCGGAGGTACTGGCCCTCGGCGTCCTGCTCGTCAAGAACTTCAAGCAACTTGGTGGTTGCTGCATCGGTGAACTCTAAAACGGTCTTTGATGCGACCATTGCCTACTCCAGATGTCCTCAAAGTGCACGTAAGCGAACTGTAACTACTACTTTACGCGCTTATTTGGTGAAAAGCACATATTGCGGAAGTAGAACGTTTGCCACTAAATCTTCACCTGAAGACATCGACCGCATGCCCCCGACGAATGTTAACCGGCGGTACCATTATCGAGCGTGGAAGGGTTTCGCCAGAATTAAAACCGACGAAATCGCCGCGACTCGGAAATGAATTCGATCACTTCCAGGAACGTTATGTGCGAACGCCCGTACGTTCAGTGTAGACTCCGGAACCCGGTTAAGAAAATTGGACAAAGCTCGAATGGATGAACTCGACCGAAAGATTATTACCCTTCTGGAAGGCAACGGGCGTGCTTCGAACGCCAGGATCGCCCGTGATGTTGGTGTTAGCGAGGGAACAGTGCGCCGGCGCCTGAAGCGCCTTATCAGCGAACAGATCATCAATGTTGTGGCGCTTCCCGATCCCAGAAAGCTGGGATATGAGTCCGAAGCCCTTATCGGCGTGCAGGTAGACCCTGACAAGGTCGATGCCGTGGCTGTGAAGATGGCGAACCTTGAGCACACGCGCTGGGTGACTATCACAACCGGCACCTACGACGTATTTGCCTGGGCCACCCTGCCAAACTCTGAGGCGCTCGGTCGCTTTCTGCGTGATCAAGTCGGTGCCATCGAAGGCGTGCGCCGTACCGAAACCTTCGTCAGCCTCCAGGTAATGAAGCGAGAGTCCGGAATACTCGCGTAACTTGCGGGATTATGGTGCCAGGAGCGAGGTGCCTCGTTCCGGCGTGGGTGCCTCGTTTTGGTTAATCCGTTTCGGGCGCCACGAAATATAATCAATCTCCGTCGTCTGGAATCCGACCAAGGTCCATGAAAGATTTGCGGTCAGGGTGGGGTGCATATTAAAAGTCGCGGAACGACCCCCCTCCCCAATAAAATCACGGAGTCATCACGGAGACAATAATGCAGCAGACCGCAGTAACAGCCAACCGGTACGGTCCGCTAACCCTCATGGGTCCGGCCGAACCATCGCTTCTCGACCGCCTGGTGCCCGGCGCGAACGTCTGGCACAGGTCAGCGGCCGTGGTGATCGGAATAATCGTGGTTTCGCTCCTCGCACAGGCACGCTTTTATCTGCCCGGCAACCCGGTGCCAATTACGCTGCAGGGGTTTGGCGTACTAATGCTTGGCAGTGTGCTCGGCTGGCGGCTCGGACTCGCTTCTGCAATCGGTTACTACCTGGTGGGGATGGCCGGACTCCCCGTATTCGCCAACAGCAACGAAGGTTGGGACTATGTGATTCATGGGGTCACCGGTGGCTATCTGCTCGGTTTCATCCTTTCCGCGGGTGTGGTCGGGTATCTTTCACAGCGCGGCTGGAACCGGGGGCGGAGCCTCTGGCCGATACTCCTCGGTTCACTCCTCATTTACCTCCCCGCACTGATCTGGCTGTCGATATTCGACTTCTCATGGCCGGCCGATGGCGAATTGTTCTCGGCTGCCATGTACCCGTTCATGCCAGGTGACATCGTGAAACTGATGGCTGCTGCTGCGGTCACAGGTGGGTTGTGGCGTTTCGTGGACAACAGGCGGTAACCCGTATTAGTCCTCTGGCCCCTGGTCTCTGGCCCTGGTCACCCCTTTAGCTGAACGAATGGGAAAATTACGGTGTACAAGGACACGAACTGCGGCGAACCGCGGGAATCGACGGTAGGCTCGCAGATCACTGTCGCCGGTTGGGTCCACAGGCGGCGCGACCACGGCAGCCTGATATTTATCGATCTGCGCGACCGCAGCGGACTGCTACAGGTCGTCTTCAACCCCGAGTATTCAGGGTCAGCCCATGAACTCGCCGGCAGCCTGCGGTCGGAATGGGTAGTGCAGATAACCGGGAAAGTCGTAAAGCGCCTGCCGGGAGCCGAAAACCCGGAGCTTCCAACCGGGGCGGTCGAGCTTTCTGTCACCGGCCTGGTCATCCTCAACCGGTCGCTTACACCCCCGTTCGAGATTTCCGACGACATCGATGTTGACGACAACACCCGGCTGAAGTACCGCTTTATCGACCTGCGCCGCCCGCGGATGCAAAAACTGCTCAGGCTCAGGCACAGGGTCACTCACATGATGTGGGACTTCCTGACCGGCAAGGGCTTCATCCATGTCGAAACCCCAATCCTCATCAAGAGCACTCCTGAAGGCGCTCGCGACTACGTCGTTCCGAGCCGTATTCACCCCGGCGAGTTCTACGCGCTGCCGCAATCTCCGCAACAGCTGAAACAACTGCTGATGGTCTCTGGCGTGGAACGATACTTTCAGATCGCCCGTTGTTTCCGTGACGAAGACCTCCGGGCCGACCGCCAACCGGAACACACACAACTCGATCTCGAGATGTCGTTCGTGCACCAGGACGACGTCATGGCGATTGTCGAAGAGCTTTACACGCTGATCGTCGATGAAACCGTCCCGGGCTCCACGATCTCCAGGCCGTTCCCCCGGCTGACCTATGCCGAGTCGATGGAGCGGTTCGGCACCGACAAGCCCGACCTCCGGTTCGGTATGGAGCTATCGACCATTACCGAAACCGCCGCGAGTTCCGATGCCCGTGTCTTCCAGGCCGTTGTCAGTTCTGGAGGGACGATCAGGGGCTTCGCGGCTCCCGGTTGCGGCAACTATGGTCGTCGCGACACAGACCGGCTTGTCGAATTTGCAAAGTCGAGCGGCGCGCAGGGCCTCGTCTTTATCGCGATTGACGAAAGCGCGGCATCGATCGACGCTCTTGAAGACGACCACATCAAGTCGCCGCTCAAGAAATTCCTGTCGGTCGATGTCGTAAAGCGGCTCGCAAACGAGATGGGCGCAAAGCCCGGCGACCTGATGCTCATCGTCGCGGGCACCGCCAGGCTGGTCAACACCGTCCTCTCGAATCTCCGCAACGAAATGGCGCGTCGGCTAGAGCTTGTCGACAACAAGGACTTCTCGTTTGTATGGGTCTACGATTTCCCGTTGTTCGAGTGGGACGACGACCTGGACAAATGGGAGCCAGCTCACCACGTGTTCTCGTCGCCCAAGAAAGAACACATGCAGTATCTCGACACCGACCCCGGCAAAGTGCTGGCCGACCTGTACGACCTGGTTTGCAACGGCGAAGAAATGGGTTCCGGAAGCATCCGTATTCACGACAAGGACATTCAGACCAGGGTCTTTGGCGTCATTGGCTACACCGAGGATGAAATCAGCGAGCGGTTTGGCCAGCTCCTGACCGCGTTCACATACGGCGCTCCGCCGCATGGTGGCATGGGACTTGGTCTCGACCGATTAGTTGCCGTGCTCGCTGGAGAACGGGCGATTCGCGAGGTCATCGCCTTCCCGAAAACCCAATCGGCCATCGATCCGCTGTTCGAAGCTCCATCGCCTATCACCGACGAACAACTCGAAGAGTTGCACATACGCGTCGTAATGCCGAAAACCTAGCGCCACGCAAGCATGTTGTCACTCTCGAAAATCGACGGCCCGAAATTGCGTCTCTGAGTTACAATCGAAACTGGTCCAAATCAAGGAGCGCCCCGCGGCGCTCCTTTAATGCACGGCTGTGCACGGCTACGCACGGCATGTCCGTTGCCCCGGCTGAGTGTTTCGGAGTACCCGTTGAAAGTCACTCGCGACGATTCGGAAAATGGTCAGGCAGTCCTCCACATTGAAGTAGAAGAAGATCGTGTGGAGCGTCATCTCCAGCGAGCGCATCAGAAAGTTTCGGCGCGTGTAAACATCCCCGGCTTTCGGAGGGGCAAGGCCCCCCGGCGAATCGTCGAACGGTTCGTCGGTCGCGACTACCTGTTCGAAGAGGCAATGGAAACCCTGGTCCCCGAGGCCGTCGACGTGGCGGTTGAAGAATCGGACATCCAGGGGACTCATACACCCCCCCGGGTCGACGTTGTCGAACGCGCGCCCGTTGTGAAAATCGAAGCCACAGTCGCGCTTCCACCCAAAGCCACACTTGGTGATTACAGAGAGCTCGTATTCGGCGACCAGTTTGAAAAGGTCACGGACGAACAGGTGGAAGAGCAGGTCGAGCAGGTACGCGAGTCACAGGCGACATGGGAACCGGTGAGCCGGGCTTCCAGGATGGGTGATCTGTTGACGATATCCGCCAGAGGGCTGGTGGACGGCGAAGAGTTCTCGAATATCAAAGACGGCGTGTACCTGGTCGAGTCCGGGAGCAAGATTCCGGTGCCCGGTTTTGCGGAGCAGCTGAAGGGCCTGAAAGAGGGCGACTCCAGGGAATTTGAACTGCCGGTCCCCGGCGACTACCCGGACGAAAAATCCGCCGGAAAGACTGCCCAATTTACCGTCGACGTGTCGGCAGTGAAGAAAAAAGAATTGCCCGAACTGACCGACGCTCTGGTGGCGTCACTGGGTGAAAACTTCAAGACGGTTGCGGAGTTGCGAACCCGAATTAGCGAAAAACTCGAGGCGGAGGCGAAGGACGGTCTGCGAAGATCGTTGGAAGAAAAGATCGTCGATGCGCTGGTCGAGGGCGCGGAGTTCGTCATCTCGCCAATGATCATCGACCATGAAGCTGAGCACGTGCTGGACGACCAGCAACGACAACTGGCCCGGTACGACATCGATTTTCGGCAGTATCTAGAGGGGATCGGAAAATCGAACGACGAAATTGTTGCTGAAGCAAAGGATTCCGCCGAGCTCCGGCTGAAGCGTTCTCTGGTTATCGACACGCTGGTCGAATCGGAAGAACCGACTGTCAGCGACGAGGATATTGCAGCCGAAATTGCTGTCATGAAGGAGTCACCCCGGTACGCAACTGAAGACCTGGACACCGACGAGACACGGGATGCGGTCCGACAAGTACTGCTCCGCCGCACAGTTATGGACCATGTGATCGAACAGACGCACAAGCCCGGGGCTGCCGACCAGCTGACGGTTAAGAAATCGACAACCACACAGGCCAAAAATATCACCGCAACAAGCCCGGCCGGCGCTGCAAGGGTCAAGACCCCGCGCAGAGCCGCCAGGATTGAACAGTAAGTTGCCGGGAGCGTCAACAATCGATTCCGAATTGACGATTCCTGGCCCGAGCCGAATTGAAGCCGGCATGTCTGAAAACCCAGAAAATCCAGAAAGCAAGGAGAATTCAATGTTGCATCTTCCCGAAAGCATCGTCCCGATGGTTATCGAGACCGGTGCGCGAGGCGAACGGGCTTACGACATCTATTCCCTTCTCCTGAAGGAGCGAATTGTCTTCCTCGGCACGCCTATCAACGCCCAGATCGCCAACCTGATCGTGGCGCAACTCCTGTTCCTCGCACGGGAAGATTCGGAAAAGGACATCAACCTGTACATCAACTCGCCGGGCGGGGACGTGTACTCAGGCATGGCCATTTACGACACTATGCAGTACGTTCCCTGCGATATCGCCACTTTCTCAATTGGCCTGTGCGCCAGCATGGGGACCGTGCTGCTGACGGCTGGGACCGCGGGCAAGAGATACGCCATGCCCAACTCAACAATCCATATGCACCAGCCGTTGAGCGGTACACAGGGCCAGGCAACGGACATCGAGATTCACGCAAGGGAGGTCCTGCGCGTTCAAGATCGGCTGCGCCAGATTATCGCTGACCATACGGGTCAGTCTTATGAGCGCATTGCGCGCGATTCCGACCGTGATTTCTGGTTGAATGCCGAACAGGCAACTGAATACGGGCTGGTCGACGAGGTCCTGCATCCCGATACGCCGGCTTCCAAATAGACCCTTTTCGACCACTCGGACTCGCTAATTTCGCAGTAGGCTAGATACGTAATCAATGACGACTGAAAAAACAAACGGCGGCGACGACGGATCCTCATCCGGCGACGCTTATTCGTGTTCGTTTTGCGGCAAGCCTCAGGAAAGCGTCCGAAGGCTAATCGCGGGACCCTCGAAGATCTTCATCTGCAACGAATGTGTTGGCAGGTGTCAGCAGATCATCGCCGACGATCAGCCTATTGTTAAGCCCCATACCAAGCCGACCACGCCGCGCGACATGTTCGAGATGCTCAACGAATACGTCATCGGGCAGGAACGTGCAAAGCGGGTTATCTCGGTCGGCGTCTACAACCATTACAAGCGGATCTGGTTCGGCACGGAAGACCCCGACGTCGAACTCCAGAAGACGAACGTCATGCTTGTTGGGCCGACCGGTTGCGGCAAGACCCACCTGGCCCAGACGCTTGCACGAATCCTCGATGTGCCGTTTGCTATTACAGACGCAACCTCGCTTACGGAGGCCGGGTACGTCGGTGAAGATGTCGAAAACATACTGCTCCGTTTGATCCAGGACGCCCAGTTCGACATCGCACGGGCCGAGCAGGGCATCATCTACATCGACGAAATCGACAAGATCGCCCGCAAATCGGCCAACCCGTCTATCACCCGTGACGTTTCGGGTGAGGGCGTGCAGCAGGCACTGCTCAAAATCCTGGAGGGCGCTGTTGTCAACGTCCCGCCGCAGGGGGGCCGCAAGCACCCGCACCAGGAATTCCTGCAGATCGACACGTCGAACATCCTGTTCATCCTTGGTGGTGCGTTCGACGGCCTTGAAGAAATCATCAAGACACGGCAGACCAAGGACGTAACCTCCATTGGTTTCAAGTCTCTGGGCAGGGCGAATAATGAAAAAATTGCCGACTATACCGCTGTCGAACCGGCTGACCTGCTCCTCTTTGGATTTATCCCGGAATTCATAGGCCGGGTGCCCCTGGTCGTTGGCCTCGCGGACCTCGACCACGAAGAGCTGATCCAGGTTCTCACCGAGCCGAAGAACGCGTTGATCCGCCAGTACGAAGCGTTGTTCAAGATGGACGGTGTGGAGCTCGAATTCGATAAGGCCTCACTCGATGCGACCGCCAGGCTTTCTCGCGAACGCAAGGCGGGAGCACGTGGCCTGCGCGCGATCGTCGAAGAGCTTCTCGTCGACGTGATGTATGAACTGCCCTCAATGGAAGGCGTCGCCAAGTGCATCATCAGCGAAGACACGGTCACCAACAATAACTGGCCCATACTTCTCGACGAGAACGGCAACCGGGTCGACGGCGAATTGCCAGACAGCAAGCAAACTGCTGCGGCATAGCCGGCTTGCACAGGATATGAAAGAAAGCCCCGGTGCACCGCCGGGGCTTTTTGTTGTCTAAGTTATTTGGACGAGTAGGCCGAGTCGTCTCTCCCCGTAATTCCCATAGAGGTTGTTAGCGTGGCGCTCGCCCTGCATCCCCCACCTCGCCTCCGGTTCGCGCCGCTGCCACGCCTTCTTCCCGCCCGCTACAACACCCTCTTCTCGATCTCTGCCTCGCTCATTTCCCGACCCCTGCGGAGGGACCAACGTCCAACACAGGAAGACTCAATCGAATCAGCCGGCGCCTGCCCTGTCATCATCCGTTGCACCGACGCGCCAGAACGTATCTCAGCGCCACGAACCGTTTGAAAGATAACCGCTTCGACGAATCTGCCTGCGTCGCTCCACTCCGGTCGGGAAATCGACGGGGTGCCGGTTGGGATAGCTGGAAGCACGGCGGCGCTAGCTACCGGCAGCCCGCTCCACAACCGGGGTGAGGTCCGCGACCTCTCCGGCTCCGGTGGGGTCGATACGTCCGGCGGCCACTGCCTTGAGAGTCTCGATCAGCAATGGCCGTTCCCGGAGCAAACCTGCGTTGCGGATCGCCCTGAACAGCGGTAAATCTTCGCCCGGGTCCTTCTTCAAAGCATGCAACTCGGAGCCGGTAATCTCGGCCCAGAGGGGATCAAAACCTTCGCCTCGCACAGAGAACCTCGAGGTCGCAAGCACCGGGCCCTCGTCGACATCTTCGGTCGATACGTGAACCATCGCCCCGGTCTCGTCCAGCCCCCCGCCGATCACGTCCCATACGGCCTGCTGCCACATTCCAATAGTCCCGCCGGGCAGCGCCGGGTGGAGGTTCAGTGTGAGGTACTCAGAGCAGAGCAGCGGGGCGATCAGCATGTATCCCGCCTGAACCGCAATGTCGGCGCTGTACGGGCGCAACAGGCCGATTGCCGCCCTGTCGAAATCCTCGCGCAACTCGGGCCACGGCCTGTTGTCGTGCGACCGCCTGAAATCGCGTGACGAAAGCGTCACAAGTGGGATAGCGCGCGACTCAACGAGCCCGAGATACCGGTCCGTAAGATCATTTTGGCCCCTGGCCCGGTTGACGAACACAAAAGCGAATTCAACGGGTAAATCACCGGAATCTCTGGCATCCAGTGCTGATTTCAGGAGGCCGTACGATCCTTCGCCGCGACCGGTGGAGAACCAGCCGATCTTGAGCGTTTTTTTTGTGTTGCCAGAACTGTTCGGGGAGCCGCCAATATTTCCTGTTGCCGTCACAGGTTACGCGTCCTCGTCTTCCGAATCGTCATCATCCTGGACGAGGTTCATCTGCTCGGCGAAGTTGGCCTGTAGCCGGGTGATTTTCAACTCGGCCGACGAAAGGATTTCGTTGCACTTCGTCGCCAGTTTCATTCCCGACTCGAACAGATTGGTCGCCTCGTCCAACGAAAGGCCACCTCCCTCAAGCTTGCGCACCACCTCCTCGAGGCTGGCGAACGCGTTCTCGAAGGATTTTGCGGCAGGTTTCGCACCCTGTTGTTCTGTCGTTTCGACCATGTCGATTCTGACGCTTGGGCCATGTCTGTTCCGGTGTTGTCGAACGGACGCTAATTGTATCTACTGGTTGATAAAACTGGATGGAGAGCAGCGGTAATTCTTAAGATTTACTTGCTCCGTCACCCCTGGCTTCGTCGTCTGGCAAACCTTCGACGGTAGTGTTGTCAACAGTCGCGTCGACAGAACCATCGGCGAAAGTAACTGCCATCCTGTCGCCTGCTGCGAACTGCGAGGCACTGATAGCGGCGCTCCCATCGGCAAGACGTGTAATCGTGTAACCACGGCGGAGGATCTTTGCGGGACCGAGAGCGCTCAGGGAAGCCTCGACAGTTGCAAGGCGCAGCTTCGATGATTCCACGAGCCTCTGTCCTGCCAGCCGTGCCCTGGTCAAAAGATCGTCGATGCGTTGCCTCGGCAACGTGGTGTCGGGAACCCTCAGGTTCATACGGTCGACTGCAAGCTCGAACTGCGACCGGTTGTCCCGGATGCTCCTGCCTATGATTTCGTCGATTCGTGCGGCGAAACCGGCCACATCGCCGGCCAGGTCGGCAACTGCAGGCGCAACGATTTCGGCAGCCGCCGACGGTGTTGGCGCACGCACGTCGGCCACCAGGTCGGCAATGGTCGTATCTGTTTCGTGACCAATTGCGCTGATCACCGGAACATTGCTTGCAAATATGGCCCGGGCGACGACTTCTTCGTTGAACGACCAGAGGTCTTCCAACGATCCGCCGCCCCTCGCCACGATCGCGACGTCAATATCGTCGAGCGAGTTAAGAGCCCGGAACGCCTGGACGATTTCGTCTGCCGCTTTCTCACCCTGGACCGACGTGGGAATAAGAACAACCTCGGCCAGCGGGTACCTGCGCGTGAGCACGTTCAGGATGTCCTGTATGACAGCCCCCGTGGGCGATGTAATGACCGCGATTCGGGCGGGTAAATATGGGAGCTGTCGTTTGCGGCCAGGCTCGAACAGGCCCTCGGTTTCGAGTCGCCTGCGCATCTCCTCGAACGCTTTTTGGAGAGCGCCAACCCCGTCTGGCTCGACCTGGTCGACGTAAAACTGCAGGTCGCCGCGGGCTGTATAGAGCGAGATCCGTCCGTGACAGATCACCTGCGACCCGTCGGTGAGGAACTGGCCGCCCCGGCCCGGACGAAACATTACGCACCGCAGCACCGATTGTTCGTCGCGGAGCGCGAAGTAATGGTGACCCGAAGCGGGGTTCCGGTATCCCGAAACTTCACCCACCACCATCAAGTCGGCGAGCCGGGGGTCCGACTCAAGGCTCGATTTCAGGTACTCGGCCACCGCGCTAACGGTGTAGGCCGTCTGCTGCGTGACGGTATCCTGGCCGGTATCTTCAGAACTGGTCATTCACGCATTCTTTCACAGCCGGATGTACTCGCATGTTGGACTCCCTCTCCTCGGGGAGAGGGTTGGGGTGAGGGGGAATGTCGGTGAGTAGAAATTATGCTCTCAATGGCCACCACTTCACCGCTGAAAGCATTCCCCCTCAACCTAACCTTCTCCCCCAGGGAGAAGGAAATAGACCATAGACCCCACCCGAACCCAACAACACCTACTCGGCTCTTCCCGTGTACTCCCCGGTAGTCGAGTTGACCGTGATCCGGTCGCCGACCCCGATGAACAACGGGACCTGCAATACCAGACCCGTCGTGGTTGTTGCCGGTTTGGTCGCACCGCTCTGGGTATCGCCGCGCAGACCGACCTCGGTCTGTCCGATTTCAAGAACAACCGATGACGGCACCTCGACAGAAAGCGGCACCCCCTTGTACATCATCACTTCGATCGTGTCGCCCTCTGAAATGTACTTCAGGGCGTCGCCAAGAACTTCAGCTGTCATGGCGAACTGCTCGAAGGTTTCGGTGTCCATGAAGTTGTACATATCGCCATCCGGGTACAGGTACTGCACCGTCGGGGTTTCGGTTTCAGCGCGTGTCAGCTTCTGGTTACCCTGCAGCTTCCTCTCGTAAACGTTGCCGGTGGTGACCTGGCGGACCTTCAGTGTGAGAGTCGGCGGGGCCTTGGGTGCCTGCCGGTGCTGCCACTCAAGAATCTGGTAGACCTCGTCATCCAGGATGATGGTCATGTTTCGGCGAATTTCACTGGAAGAAATTGTCATCGCTGTGTTTGGACACCCTTTGTCTCTGGCCTGGATTCGACTGCGGCTAGGGCTTGATCGGGCAACAACCGCGGCCAGGCCAGCAAAATTCAACAACTGAAGATATTAGAACTTCATTTTAGCGGCATGACTCAACACGCGAGCCTTGCCGTCTTCCAGGACCACAACGTCCTCGATACGCACGCCACCCCAGCCGGGGATGTAGATGCCTGGCTCGATCGTAAACGGCATCCCGTTTTCGAGCTTGCCTTTGGCGTTCGGCCCAACCCCCGGGTTTTCGTGTACTTCCAGGCCCAGCCCGTGCCCCAGGCTGTGGCCGAACTCGTTTTCGTGACCCGCTTCTGTAATGATTTTCCGTGCTATGGCGTCGCACTCTTCACCTGTCATGCCGGCCTCGACCATCGAAATTGCCGCCAGTTGGGCAGTCAGAACGATGTCGTAGACGCGCTTCATTTCGTCGTCCGCCTCGCCGAGGACCACGGTGCGGGTCAGGTCTGAACAGTAGCCCTGGTAACGGGCGCCACAGTCGAAAACGATCGTCTGTCCTTCCGCCAGTGGCGTGTCGCTGGTCGCGTGATGAGGCCGTGCAGCATTTGGCCCCGCCGCAACTATCGTGTCGAAAGAAATCGACTCCGCACCCAACTCCCTGACAGCCTTTTCGAATATCCAGGCAGCCTCTTTTTCGGTCATTCCGGCCACGAGTTGAGAGACGGTCTCCTCGAACGCCCGGTCGCCAATGTCGATGGCGCGTTGCAAAAGCTCCAGTTCTTCGGGGTCTTTGTACGCACGGAGGCCCACTCCGATGCCTGTTGTCGGCTTCAACTCGGGATCAGCGTCGCCTTCCTTGAGCGCCTTCTTGAACCGCTCGAGGGTGCCGACCGTCATGTCGTCTGCCTCGAAGCCCAGCGTCTTTATCTCGAACTCGTTGACCAGCTTCGGCAGCCAGTCGGGCTTGTTGCCAATGCGGTCGACCCGCCATCCCGGAGCCTGTTGTGCAGCCAGTTCGGTGTAGCGAAAGTCGGTGCAAATCACCGCCTCGTCCTGGGTCACAAAAAGGTAACCGGCACTGCTAACAAACCCGGAAATATACCGGCGGTTCTCATCGTTGCTCAGAAACAGCGCATCCAGGTCGTCTTTGGCGATGCGTTCGCGAAGTTTCTGGACACGCGCGGGAAATCGGAAATCGCTCACTGCGAGGTTACTCCGTCAGAAAAACTAGCTGTTGACGACCGACGCCAAATGGTCGAGGGCGTAAATGTACCCGGCCGGGCCGAATCCTGCCAACTGCCCGATCGCCTTCGAAGCGAACACCGACCTCTGCCGGAACCTTTCGCGGGCATGGATGTTCGACAGGTGGACCTCGATGAACGGCAAACCGGCGTCCAGCAGCGCATCAAGTATCGAGTACCCGACCTGTGTTAGCGCGCCGGCGTTGATGATTACCCCGCTGGCCCCGGTTGACGATTCCTGGATGAAGTCGACTATCGAACCCTCGTGGTTCGACTGGAAGAACTTTACTTCGACGCCAAGCTCGGAAGCCCTGGCAGAAATATCGCCCTCAATATCGGCCAGCGTCTTTGTGCCGTAGAGCGAGTTGTCACGCTTGCCAAGGTTGTTCAGGTTCGGCCCATTTATTACAAGAATCGTTGCTGGCAAATTGCGCCCCACGGCAATCGGGTGTTTCGTTGGTCCGTTAGTTAGATCAGGTGAACGGCCACGGCCCGCGAAACAAGCGTACTACGTTGCGTCGCTCGAATTCTTACTGTTCGCCCTTGGATGGGCGCCCCTGTTTGCCCTGGGATGCGCAGCAAGGTAAACGCGGCGCGCCTGCTCGGTCGATACGTGTGTGTAAATCTGGGTAGTGGCCGGGCTGCTGTGACCCAGCAGGTCCTGGACGACCCTTAGATCGGCCCCACCGTCAAGCAAGTGGGTGGCGAAACTGTGGCGGATAGAATGTGTGTGGAAATCGGGGTCGAGCCCCGCCGCCAGTGCGTACTTTTTCACGGTCCGCTGAACCGAGCGGGCCGACAGCCTGCCCCCGGACTGGTTCATCCAGACCGCCGCATCAGACCGGCGGCTCGTGAATTTTGGCCTGACATCGGCAAGATACCGTTCGAGCCAGCGGACACTGTGATCGCCAATCAGGGCCACACGCGGCTTCGAACCCTTGCCGATAACCCGGACCTCTTTTGACTTTAAGTCGAGATCGCCCAGGTCCATTGCGGTGACTTCCGAAACACGAAGACCCGCGGCATAAAGCAGTTCGAGCAGAGCGCGGTCCCTGATTCCTGGGTCAGTGGCGACGTCCGGTCCGTCGAGCAGCCGGTCGATCTCAAAGCTTGAAGCGACGGCAGGCAGCCTCTTTTCTCGCCGCGGGCCGGCCACAAGACCGGTCTGATCGATTTCGATCACGCCCGTTTGTCGCAGGAATCGAAAAAACGATTTCAGGGCAGATAGCTTTCGTAAAACGCTGTTCCTGCTGAACCCCAGTGTCATCAGCCACGCCAGGTATCCGCGCAGGAACAGACGGTCGACCCTGGCAAGGTCGGATATGTCCTGCTCGCCAAGGTATTCGATGAGCGGAACGAGGTCGTTTACGTAATTGCGGACGGTATGGTCAGCGAGCTGCCGCGTCGTGGCGATGTGGTCTGCATATTCGCGGACCTGCCTTGAATATCTGGGGAACCGGGCCTGCTGCAGGGCATCCTCCATGGCAGGCGACGGCAATTGCCCGGTAGTCGTCATTGTGGGACCGCCTGCCAGGCGGTCCCGAGGACCCGGCTACTTCGACACGGCTTTTGCCCTGCGCTTCGACTTAGCGGCAGTCTTGCCGTTCGACGAGCGTTTTTTGCCGCGTGATCCGCGTTTCGCTTCGGCCTCGGCTGCAACCGCGGCAGCTGCCTCAGGGTGCACAATTGCGCACTTCTCCATCGCAGTCTTCCAGGCGATCTCCCAGTTTTCCTTGACCTCGCCCGAGGTGCGTTCGCCGGGGCGGGTCGAGATTGCAACACGGCATTCCGGGAACCTTCCGCACGACAAAAACTTGCCATAGCGTCCACTGCGAATAACAAGATAGTCTCCGCCTTCGCACTTTTCGTCGCTCTTTTGGACAAGCTTTTTGCGGTCAACCCGTTCGGCCTTTTCAAATGTATCCTCGACCGCTTTCTCAAACGGGCCGAAGAACTCCCGCAGCATCTCGACCCAGTCTTGTTCGCCCTCGGCGACAGAGTCCAACTTCGACTCCATTTCCGAAGTGAAGCCGATGTCCATGATGTTCGGGAAGTGCTCTGTGAGGAAGTCCGACACCGTGGTACCCAGCGGGGTCGGCTTGAACCGCGACTTCTCCCGGTCGACATACTGCCTTCGTTCGATTGTGCCCACGATCGAGGCATACGTGCTAGGGCGGCCAATCCCCTGTTCCTCCAAAAATCGGATCAGGTTCGCCTCGGTAAACCGTGGCGGCGGCTGGGTGAACCTCTGATCGGCGTTCACCTTCTTCTTTGTCGGCGCATCGCCCTCTTCCATGGCTGGCAACCGCTTGTTCTCTTCGTCTTCATCGTCCTCGTCGCGAGTCTCGATGTAGAGTTTTCGGTGGCCGTCGAACTTGATGACCGAACCCACTGCCCGGACTGTGTGCACGTTGCCATTGGGCGCAGTCGCCGTAATATCCACACTCGTGTTGTCGACGATGGCGTCAGTCATCTGACTGGAGATCGTCCGCTTCCAGATCAACGTGTAAAGACGGAGCTGCTCACTTGACAGGAACGGTGCGACTTTTTCCGGGGTGTTGCTCGCGGCCGTCGGCCTGATGGCCTCGTGGGCCTCCTGTGCCGACTTGCTCTTCGTGCGGTAGCGCCGGGGACCGGAAGTGTACTGTGGGCCGTATGTCGATCTGATAAATGACTCGGCCTCTGCAAGTGCGTTTGCAGCCAGGTTCGTTGAGTCGGTACGCATGTAAGTGATCAGGCCAACGGGGTCGGAGCTGCCGAGTTCGATTCCTTCGTAGAGATCCTGGGCGATGCGCATCGTGCGCTGGGCGCTGAACCGGAACGAACGCGCCGCCTGTTGCTGAAGCGTGCTCGTCGTGAACGGTTCGCGCGGTCGTTGCCTGGCCTCTCGCCGGGTCACCTTCGAAACGACATATCTAGATGCGTCGAGATCGTCCTTGATCCCGGTCGCGGTTGCCGCGTTGTCGACTACGGGCTTGCCTTTTTGGCCTGCGACAGCACTTAGTGCGGCTCTGAAATTGCGACCACGCGTCTCGGCCACTGCCTCAAGGTCGACGGTAATTATCCAGTATTCCTCTGGTTTGAACGCTGTTATTTCACGTTCGCGGTCGACGATCATCCTGAGTGCCACGGACTGGACCCTACCGGCCGATAGTCCGCGCCTGACTTTGCTCCACAGAACCGGGCTGAGCTTGTAGCCAACGATGCGGTCGAGCAGTCGGCGCGCCTGTTGAGCGTTCACCAACTGCATGTCAATTTCGCGCGGGTTGGCGAAGGCTTCTGCCACGGCGGCATCGGTGATCTCGTGGAATACAACCCGCTTGAGGTTTTTCACCTTGCCAAGGCCTGCCGCCTCGACCAGGTGCCAGGAAATTGCTTCGCCCTCACGGTCGGGGTCGGTCGCCAGGTAAACCGAATCCGCCTGTTTTGCGGCCTTCTTTATTTCGGCGATAAGCGTCGCCCGCCCGCGCACATTCACATATTCGGGCTTGAAGTCGTTTTCGACATCTATACCCAGCGTCTTCTCCGGCAGGTCACGAACGTGCCCCATCGACGCCTTGACGACATATTTGTCGCCCAAAAACCGGCCTACGGTTCGGGCCTTCGCCGGAGATTCGACGATGACCAGGTCTCGCTTTGACGAATTCGCCAACTGTTCAACACCTCTTGCAAGAAAATAACTTCAATCATTTCGAAATCACCGGGCGTTCTTTGTCCACAGTGAACTGCATCGTGCCAACCTGCCGGGCCGAACCCCGCAGTTCGAGCATTGCGAGGACCGAGCTAACCGCCGCTGCAGCCACCCCCAGAGCCCTCGTAATGTCGTCTACGTGCATCGGGCCTTCAGCGTTTTCGAGAAGATCAAGCACACGCTGCTCGACATTTAAACCATTGTTATCGCGCGCGAGGTTGTCAAGTGCGTTCTTGCCAGCATCGGTCAGTGTCTTGTCTGCCGCGGTCGTCGCGGACGCTGCGGCTACTCGGCCAACCGTTGTAGGTAACGCCTGGTCGCCAGGCGGCTTCGCGTCGATGCTCAATTCTTCGAGAATGTCGTCTGCTGACACCGTCAATTTCGCACCCTGCTGAATGAGCCAGTTGGTGCCTTTGCTTTTTTCGCTCAATGCACTTCCCGGAACAGCGAACACGTCCCGGTTTTGCTCAAGCGCCCAGCTCACGGTCAGCATTGCACCGCTCTTGAACGCTGCCTCGACGACGAGTACGCCGTGGCACAGGCCGCTGATGACCCGGTTGCGGCGGGGGAAGTGCTGTGGCAGCGCGCTCACCCCGGCCGGATACTCGGTTAACAGGGCTCCGTCCTGAACAATCTTCTCTGCCAGCGGGACGTGCCGTTGCGGATATATCCGGTCGAGCCCCGAGCCAAGGACTGCTATCGTGCGGCCACCGGCTTCGAGGGCAGCCTTGTGGGACGCGGTGTCGATGCCCCGCGCCAGTCCCGATACGATCGTGACGCCCGCTCTCGCCAGGTCGTACGAAAGGCGTCGGGTCATCTCGAACCCGTACGGAGTCGCATCACGTGAACCGACCACGGCGATGGCATGTTCGTCGGCCGCGAACACTCCACTCTTGCCCCTCAGGTAAATCACGCTCGGGGCCAGCGGTGTTTCGGCAAGCCTGGCAGGGTATTCGGGATGACGCAGGTGAATCGCCCGAATGTCGAGCCGGTCCAGTGCCCCCATCACCTCGTCGGGCTCGTTCGCATCACGAAACCGATCGGTCTCGGCCGCAACCTTTGGCCCAACGCCAGCGGCTATCAGCTCCGAAACAGGTGCGCGCCATGCCGACTCCATATCGCCGAACCGCGCTTCAAGTTTGGCGAAAGTCGCCGGACCTATCCCGGAAACCTGATGGAACGCTACCCAGTACTTAATATCGTTCATGCGGGGAATAATGGCCCATCTCAACGATTTATGGCAAGTACCAATGGCACACGCCCACGTCACGGGCCACATAGAGAAGGGCCGGTAGCAGGCGCAGGGGCCTGCACTACGGCCAAAGAAAACGCCAGAAAAACGCCTGTGAGAACAGGCAATGGCCAGAACTATGACAGGTAGAAATGGCGGAGAGGACAGGATTCGAACCTGCGGTGAGCTTGCACCCACACACGCTTTCCAGGCGTGCCCATTAAGCCGCTCTGGCACCTCTCCGCGTGATCGCTACCTCGTAGCTTGCCAGGCCACCATCTCTTCTTCACTATCGAAATAGTGATACTCGATCTGCTGCGGCTCACCAACCGGCATAAGTCCGGTTGCCACTGTCCGCTTCGGCTCGTCGTCCTGGAACGCCATCACTGCCACGGCGGTCGTCGCCGCCAGCACGGCCAACAGTAAAACAAAAAGAACCGCTCGCTTCGCCATCGCAACTTCCTCCAGCGTGCGTGCGTGTCTGGCGAAGAGGGCGGGATTCGAACCCGCGATATGCGGATGCATATACCGGTTTTCGAGACCGGCGCCTTCAGCCACTCAGCCACCTCTCCGCGCCCGTCAACTATAACAATCGGACCTCTCGATTCGGTGGTTGAAAATCGTGGTAAGGCCGCGTTTACCAGACGTTGTCGGAGCTAAGCGTAACTGAACATGTTGACGCAGAATAACCATAATCTTTAAGATGGAACCTGCTGTCGACCAATATCACCGCTTATTAGTACAGGCTTACAACAGGGCACGCCGTATCCCGTGAAACTCGATCACGGGGGGTGGTGCCGTCTGTTTCCGGGCATATCTGAATGTCTGAAAACGGTGGTCGAAAGATGACCACCACAGGAATTATCCTCGCTGCCGGCAAGGGCGCGCGGATGCGATCGACCACCCCGAAGTCGCTTCACAAGGTCGCGGGACTGACACTGGTCGGTCACGGGATTCGCACCATGCGGGCCGCAGGTATCGATGACGTGATCGTTGTGGCCTCCCAGGACCTGGCTGAATCGCCGGAGTTCAAAGACGCACTTGCGTTCAACACACGGCCCGATATACGGCTTGCCATCCAGGCCGAGCAACAAGGCACTGCCGATGCCCTGAACGCGGCGCGAACAGCCGCGTCTGAAGCGGGCACAATTGTAGTTGCACCCGTGGATACGGTCCTTGTCACCGGCGAAATTGTCCGGCAAATGCTGAAAGTCCACGGCGATTCCGATGCAGCGGCAACGGTGCTCGGAGCGCGGGTAGACAACCCGGCAGGGCTTGGCAGGATAAAACTCGGTGCCACGGGACGACCCGTTGCGGTTGTCGAAGAACACGAGGCGGACGATGAGTCACTGGAAAACAACCTGGTCAATACCGCCTGGTACTGCTTTGACAACAGGTGGATATGGGACGAACTCGACTTGATACAGGCTGCCGATACGGGAGAAATGTACCTGCCCCGCGTGATTGAAGCCGCGTCTGGCATCGAACGGTCCGCAATTGTCGTGACGGCCGACGCGGAAACCGGTCTTGGGATCAACGACCGTGTGCAACTTGCTAACGTAGAACGGATCATGCGTCGTCGGATAAACGAATCGCACATGAAAAACGGCGTGACGCTGCAAGATCCCGCGACCACGTACATCGACATAGACGTCGAGATAGGCCGTGACACAAAAATTGGGGCGGGGACTCAACTGGGGACAGGCGTGAAAATTGGCACGGCTGTCGTGATCGGCCCGAACACCCAGATCCATTCAAGTGAAATTCGTGACGGGGCCACGGTAGACGGCGCCCGCGTGATCGATTCCCTCGTAGGCGAAGGTGCTATTGTCGGGTCCAACTCTCTGCTGCGCGCCGGTTCTGAGCTCAAGCCCCTCTCGAGGGTCGGCAACCTCGCTGAAATCAAAAACTCGGTAATTGGCGCGGGCTCGCATGTGTCTCATTTCAGCTACATAGGTGACGCGACGGTTGGCGAAAACGTGAATATCGGGGCGGGCACCATTACCTGCAACTACGACGGCAAAGATAAGCATCCGACGGTGATTCACGATGGGGCGTCGATCGGTTCGAGTACCATGCTGATCGCCCCTGTCACCATCGGAAAGTTGGCGAAAACCGGCGCGGGCTCAGTGGTGCGGATGGATGTCGCGCCGGGCGACACGGTCGCCGGAGTGCCGGCCAAATCTATAAAGTCGAAATGACAATTCGATCTGGGCACAATGTATTTACGTTGTGCAGGAAACAAAGGAAATGACTGGAAAATTAGAAGATCCCGATAGTACGGGCCAACCCCCGGATACGAACCGGCAGATTACAGATGTTGAGGTGCACGCGTAATGGCATCTGAACTTTTGTCACTGCTGATACTGATTATTTCTGGCGGGTTGTTCTTCCTGGTCGCACTGGCCATTTCCTCGCTCGGAACCCGCATCAACCCGCTTCCGTCCACGGCGCGTAACCTGAACGGAAACACCGGTGGCAGCAACAACGGGAGCGGGAATGCCGATGACGAGCACGACCACGATCACGGTTTCGCGGGTCGACTCAAGGCCGAGGCGACCCTGATAGGCCGAAGTCTGCAGGCTGCCGCTCTAATGTCGGCAGCCCTCGCGGTGTTCGCAATTTTTGAATCGGCGAGCGGCGACGCCGGGTCGGGCTTGCAGATGGCGCTCAGCGGGGTACTGGCAGCTGCGGGGGCGATTTCCTTGCAGTTGATCGCATCTGGACTTTCCGGATTTCAGCGCAACTGGTCGAGGACGATTAGCCGACCGACCGGCACGATCATGCGCTGGATAAGCGTAATTCCAGGCATCTCCAGCGGAGTCGACTTCTCGCTCTCCCGGGGCCGCGGCGAAGTCGCCGTTGGCGAAGACGTGTCGGCGGCGCTTCAAGAGAGCCTGGATTTTCTCGAAGAGTCAGTAATTCCTGCAGATAAAAACGAGCTGAGAATGATCCGCGGGATCCTGCGGATGGACACCGTGAAGGTTCGCGAAATCATGGTGCCCCGTGTCGATATGAACACATCTCCGGCTGCCGCCAGCATCGGGGCCATCGCCGATTTAATGTCGGTAGGCGGTCACAGCAAGATTCCGGTGTACGGGGATAGTGTCGATTCGATTGCGGGTGTTGTTTTTGCCCGCGACGTGCTATCAGCATTGGACAATGGCGCTGACCCCGATAGCCCCGTGGAAGACCTCGCCCGACCCGCACTGCACGTCCCTGAGTCGCAGAGCCTTGAACGGCTGCTCAGGCAGCTGCAGGAGCACCGTACGGGCCTTGCGATCGTCGTCGATGAATACGGCGGAGTGTCGGGTCTCGTAACGGTCACGGACCTGATTGAAGAGATCGTTGGCGAGTTGATCGACGAGTTTGATGTCGACGGCCCCGAAGTCGAATCTATCGGTGCCACAGAAATGGTTGCCGACGCCGGAGCTTCAATCGACACCATGAATCAGACCCTCGGTACTTCGATAGTTGCCGACGGGTTCGACACTGTGGGTGGGCTGGTCTATCGCGAATTAGGAAAAATGCCATCGCCCGGCGATACCGTGTTGGTCGAAGGACTGAGAATTTCGGTTCAATCGGTCATCGGGCGGAGAATACGGCGTGTCAAAGTTGAGCTGGTCGAGCCGCAGCATACCGACGTGAACTAGCTGTAAGCTGCGCGTCAATGTCGGCCGGTGCTGCCGGTGCCCCCGGCGCCGCCTGTGCCAGCAGACAGGACACGTCAGGCCCAATTCATAAATGGCTACCGGCACGCCCTCGACCCCGTCGGGAAGTTCCTCGACCAGCACCCAGCCGTGAAACTCATAAAAACACCTGGCACCGGTATTTGCGGCGATCACCCCGAGCACCACTCGACTGAAGTTTTGCTCGCGAATGTAATCGAGGGACCTCCGCATCAACAGGGTGCCGACGCCCTTTCCGGTAACTCCCGGTACCACGTGAATGCGTGTTAATTCAGCGCCGTTTTACTCCAATTCAAATTCAGGTACTTCAGATCGGGCGACCCGCACGATGCCGACTGCTTCGTCCCCGTTTCGTGCGATCAGGGTCGATTCACCATCGGCCGCTGAACCGAGCGTTTCCTGCCACCCGGAAAGGTAGTCATCAAGCCGCCTGGAGTTTAGCCAACGCTCGGATACGAACGGCGCGAATGACACGGTGTGACTCAGAAAATGCAGCCGCGCAACCGATTCGTAGTCATCGAGTGTCGCACGTTGAATTGTCGGTATATCTGAAGTCATCGCCCCGGCGTCCTCGGTGCCAGTCGGACTGGTTGCAAGGCCAGGCAGGCTGCAGGCCCAAGCAGGCTGCAGGCACGGTTAAGCGAAGACGCCCCGGTTGGACCGGGGCGTCTAAGGAATCCAGAGATTCAGCGGTTACTTATCGATCAGCATGAATACTGTCGCACCGCGATTACCCTGATCACCGGTTGCGGTGACCGTGTACAGCATGCCTGCCTCATAGCCGTCCAGATCAACGGTGAGTGTGAATGCTCCGTTCTCGTTTGCGACCGTGGTTGAAAAGTTAGTTCTAGAGATCGAACCTGACAGAAGAACGTCAAATCCACCCTTCTTCGTCGCAACAGAGATCCTCTCATCTTTGGCATAGCCACCACCGATAATGGTGATTTTAGCTGTGCCGCCAGTTATCCCGGCAACGCCGACACCAGTACCGTTGGCGTCGAGAACCATGATTCCAGCAACGTTGGTTGTGCCATCAGCGCCACTGTCGCCCGTGGGGCCTGTGGCGCCTGTCGCACCATCATTACCGGCTTGACCAGTGGCGCCCGGGTTACCGGGCTCACCAGGAGCACCAGGAGCACCGGCCGCGCCAGGATCTCCAGCATCACCTGGGTTACCAGGTTCACCGGGAGCACCAGCCGGACCAGCCGCACCCGGTGCGCCCGAGTTACCGGGGAGTCCAGGTGCGCCAGTCGCGCCAACCTGACCGCGATCTCCCTGACACGCGACTGCCGCCAAGAGGGCGAACATCGTAACAATCAATAGGAAGACCTTTAGTCTTCCGCGGAGCAGACCTGTCATTGGGCTCCGTCCTCCAGTCTAATATTTGAATACCCGTGCCGAGAGCAGCAGCAAAGCTCACCTCGTTCGGAGATGAGCGTAATCCCCGCGCATTACGCGCGAATTACTGCTGCAGCAAGTGGCGTTCCGGACGCAATGTTATTCGGGAAATTTCTTCACTGTCAAGGTGGTGAGGTTCGGCTTACAGTGCGTTTTTCACATCAACTGATTGGCATTGGGCTGATTTCTGCCAGTTTACGCGGGCGAAATTGAGCCAGTTTTATGCCGCAACACCATCGGGTGTCAATCGAGACCACCGGCATGAACGCCCTCCGCGAGAGCATTTAAAACGCCAGTCTTCGTGATATTCTTCTCGGGTTGTGAGAGCACAAAACGAAATTGAAGTTACCAGAATAAGTACAAATCACAGAATCCCATTATTTGGATTGCCGGCCGCGCTAGCCGGGTATTTGCAACTCGGAGAGCCAGAACTTGGATAAGTCAGATCGCACCGCGGTCATTGAAAAATACCGAACTCACGAAAACGACAACGGCTCGTCGGAAGTTCAGATCGCACTCCTGACATCACGGATTTCCGAGTTGACGGAGCACCTGCGCGAGCACAAACACGACCACAGCACCCGACGCGGGCTGCTGAAGTTGGTCGGTCAGCGTCGCCGTCTGCTCAACTACCTCAACAGTGAAGACGTCAATCGCTACCGGACGCTCCTAAGCAAGCTCGGCCTCCGAAAGTAAGCAGGCGTTACCCTTACGGGGACGTTTCTTGTGCCGGGAATATCCGAAGACGACGGAATTCCCCGGGCTCGTATGAACGTCGAGATAGCGGGCAGAGATTCAACAGTTGAGTTGCGCACGCACTTGCCCGCGAAGACCCTGCAGCCCCCGCAAACTCAACGGGCGCACCAGATGAATAATTGTCAGCTTCCCTCACAACAAATGGCACCGGTCCAGGCCGCCGCGGGCGGAATCAGCCGCAGGTCCGGATCCCCGTGGATAAGTAAGAAGAACTAGTACCCAGAAAAGTAAAATCAGAAGTAGAAACAGACAACATGATTAACAAATTTGAAATGGAAGTTGGCGGTCGGGTTCTCGAAATCGAGCACGGTCGAGTGGCCAACCAGGCCGGCGGAGCTGTGACAGTTCGATACGGCGATACCATGCTGCTGGCAACTGCCACAGCATCTAAAAAATCCCGGCCCGGTGCAGATTTTCTGCCCCTTACGGTCGACGTTGCCGAAAAAGCCTACGCAGCCGGCAAACTCCCTGGGGGGTTCTTCAAACGAGAAGGCCGACCCAACACCGATGCCATCCTCGCTGCCCGGATGATCGACCGGCCAATCCGCCCACTATTTTCAAAGACGATACACAACGAAATTCAGATCATCATTACGATCCTGGCATCCGACAGGGTTAACCCTTACCCGGCGCTCGGAATAATCGGAGCATCCACGGCGCTCGTCATATCAGACATCGCGTTCGACGACCCGATCGGAGCGTGTGTGATTGGTCTGGTCGAAGGCGAGCTTGTCGTAAACCCCACATACGAAGAACTGCAGACAAGCGACCTTGAACTGTTGGTCGCCGGCACAGGCGACGCCACGATGATGGTCGAATCTGGAGCCAACTTCGTTTCCGAGGATGTGCTCCTGGATGCGCTCGAACTTGCACAGGAAGTCAACGGTGCCATCGTCGAGCAGATCCAGGAGATCCAGGCGAAAGTCGGTAAGCAAAAGTGGAAAGCCCCCGAAGTTACCGCTGAAGAGAATGCCGCTGAAAAAGCCACGCGGGAACTGGTCGGTGAAGATTTCATCAGGGCTCTCAAGGAACCCGGCGACAAGGCCGCCGGCAAAAACCGTATCGAAGAGCTGATGGACGACGCCATCGAAAAGCTCGGGAACGACCACGACCCGGCTCACGTTAAATCGACGCTTTACGCCCTCGAAACCGAGGCGGTGCGCAAGACCATCCTGGAAGACAACATCCGTCCCGACGGTCGGAAACTCGACGAATTGCGGCCACTGAATTCCGAGGTCGGATACCTTCCTCGCGTCCACGGATCGGGAATTTTCACGCGGGGCGAAACCCAGATACTTGGCACTCTTACACTTGCGTCGGCAGGTGAGCGCCAACGACTCGACACTTACGGCCTCGAAACCGAGAAGCACTTCATTCATCACTACAACTTCCCGCCATATTCAACAGGCGAGGCCGGGCGGTTCGGCTTTACCGGACGACGCGAAGTCGGGCACGGCGCACTTGCCGAGCGGGCCCTGCGGCCTGTTGTTCCAACCCAGGCCGACTTCCCGTACACCATCCGGCTCGTGTCCGAGGCCCTGAGTTCGAACGGATCGACATCGATGGGCAGTGTTTGCGCCGGAACCCTGGCAATGATGGACGGCGGAGTCCCGATCAAGGCCCCGGTGGCCGGAATCGCCATGGGGCTCATTACCGGGGAAAACGGGAAATACGCGATCCTCACCGATATCCAGGGTGCGGAAGACCACTCGGGTGATATGGACTTCAAAGTCGCCGGGACCCGTGACGGCGTGACCGCGCTCCAGATGGACATCAAGGTTAAAGGCATCACGTTTGCAATCATAGGTGAGGCCCTTCAGCAGGCCCGCGTCGCCCGGCTGCAGATCCTTGACAGCATGGCCGAGGCAATCTCCGATACCCGGGACGACCTGAGCGAGTACGCACCGCGAATGATCTCGATGAAGATTCCGACCGACAAGATCGGCGCGATTATCGGACCGGGTGGATCGGTCATTCGCGGAATGATCGACGAATTTGGCGTCACCATCGATGTGCAGGACGACGGCACGGTCGTTATCGGCTCTCCCGACAAAGACAACGCCGAGAAGGCCGAAAACGCCATCAACGCACTGACCAAGGAAATTGAGGTCGGCGATACCTACACCGGCAGGGTTGTGCGGATTATGCCGTTCGGCGCTTTCGTACAGATACTTCCCGGAAAGGACGGGATGGTCCACATTAGCGAACTTGCACAGCACCGCGTCCCCGATGTCGAATCGGTGGTCAGCATTGGCGACCAACTGGAAGTGATGGTCATAAACATCGATGGCATGGGCCGCATCGACCTTTCGCACCGTGCACTGCTCGAACAGAGCAACGAGGGCGGTGGTGGCGATTCCGACGGCGCGTCCCGGGAAGAAAGCCGTGAGCCCCGTGACAGGGACGACCGTGGCGAAAGGGGTGCCAGTGGTTACAGGGGCGATCGCGGTGATCGGGGCCCCCGAGGCCGGGGCGGCGATCGTGGAGATCGCGGCAGCAGAGGTCCGCGGGAGCGAGACCGTGGGCCCAGGTCCGACCGCCGAGACAGACCAGATGTCGGCGACGAACGTCGCGGTCCACGCTCCGACGGGGACGACGACGGTGCCAGGGACGAACGCAGCGAACGTCGTTCACGGCGACCTGCCGGTGGCTATGATGGGAGCGGACGACGGTCGGGCCCGCCGCGTCGACGCTAGAACCGGATCTTAAGTGACACCGGACTTTGAGTAACGAAAAATAACGACACGATGTCACCGGAAATTACAGTCGCAGTAAACGGCGCACTCGGCAGGATGGGTTCTACCGTCCTGGCTGCTGCCGCTGCCGAAGACGGTATTACTCCGGTGGGTGGCGCTGATATAGCTGCTACCACCGACACGGTCGCGATTTCCGGTACAACGGCGTCAGTGCCACTGGCTTCGGACCTGACGGCACTTTTCCAGACCATTACGCCGGATGTCGTCGTCGACTTCACGAATGGCGAGGCGGCAAAAGAGGCGATCGCCACCTGCGTTGAAGCCGGGGTCAGGGTTGTATCGGGATCGACGGGACTCTCCACCGAAAACCTCGATGAACTCGGTCTGCTGGCGGCAGAAAAAGGTGTTGGGGTCATCTCGGCTTCCAACTTCGCGCTCGGGGCAGTTGTGCTGATGCACCTTGCTGGCATTGCTTCAAAATATTTCGATTATGCCGATCTGATCGAGAGCCACCACGAAGCCAAGGTCGATGCCCCTTCCGGAACGGCGCTTTCCATTGCGAAGGCGATGATCGAAGGCCGCGGTTCCCGATTTGAACAGAACGTTGCAGACTTGCAAACTCTCGCCGGCGCTCGCGGCGGCGATTACGAGGGGATAAACGTTCACAGCGCACGAATGCCCGGCCGGGTCGCTCGACATGAGGTCGTCTTCGGGGCCCTCGGCCAGACGCTGACGATCACCCACGACTCGATCAACCGTGAGAGCTTTATGCCCGGTGTGATGCTGGCAGTTAAGCGCGTGATCAACGAAAATGGGCTCATCGTCGGTCTCGATAACGTTCTCGGCCTCGGCAAACCAAAGCCTTAGCCAGCGCTGCCGGGTTTTCGGTATCGCTGGCAAACCCGGTAATTTTCAAAAAAGTGTTTGGTTGCGTGGGGCTGCTCGACGCGTTCGTCTCGCCAGGGACGTTTGGGGCGACTGCGCAATGTTGTGAGACGTTGAAATGAACAGTAACGACCTTAATATTGCGATTGTTGGAGCGACCGGCGCCGCCGGTGGCACTGCTGTCAAATTGCTCCTCGAGCGAGACCATCCAGCCGAAAAAATCAGGGTCATGGCGTCAGAGAGGTCGGCCGGAAGAAAGATCCCATACGGTAAAGCCGAGTTAACGGTCATCAGGGCGATCCCTGAAGCATTCGAAGGCATTGACGCAGCTCTATTCGCCGCAGGGGGGCTGGTCAGCAAGCGGCTGGCCCATAAAGCTGTCGAGCGCGGTGTTTTCGTAATCGACAAGGGTTCCATATTTCGAATGGACCCAAACATCCCGCTCGTTGTTCCAGAAGTGAACAGCGACGACATTGAGTGGCACCCCGGCATTGTGTCGACGCCCAACTGCTCGACCACACCACTGGTGATGGTGCTCGACGCACTGCGCAAACTTTCACCTGTGAAGGCTGTAACGGTTGCCACTTACCAGTCGACGACAGGCACCGGGGTTGCTGCCAATGAAGAGCTGATCGAGCAATCTCGCGCCGTGCTGACGGGTGGCGAGGCGATACCCAATGTTTACCCGCACATAATTGCCTTCAACGTCATTCCCCAGGTGGATGACTTCCTCGAAAACGGGTACACGAAGGAAGAACAAAAGATGCTGAACGAATCACGCAAAATCCTGCACGATGATCATTTGCCCATATCTGCGACCTGTGTAAGGGTGCCGGTCGAAATTTCGCACAGCGAATCCGTGCAGATCGAGTTCGAATCGAGTGTCAGCGTCGAGGATGCGTTCCGAGTTCTTGACGATTACGACGGGGTGAGGGTTGTAGACGACCCCGGCCAGAATCAATACCCTATGCCACTCGAAGCAACCGGTAAGGATGACGTGCTTGTCGGGCGTATTCGCAAAGACATCGCACACGATCATGGCCTGGTGCTGTGGCTTTCGTGTGACAATCTGCGTAAAGGTGCCGCGTTGAATGCACTGCAAATAATGGACGAGGCGTTGCGCAGAGACGCGTTCAGACCGGCGGCGCAGCGAAACTAAAATAGCGAACGCGATTTACCGACGAGAGGTCGGTCACATATGGCAGAACTGGGGCGACTCCTGACAGCAATGGTTACACCCTTCACAGAAGAGGGGGATGTCGACTACCCGCGGGCAAGAGAGCTGGCGAAGGCGGTTCTCAAATCGGGTTCCGACGGGCTTGTGATCGGCGGGACCACCGGTGAAGCACCGGCGATGAACGACGATGAAAAGCTCAGGCTCTACGCGGAGGTCAAGGAAGCGATTGGCGAGGACGGCGCGGTGATTGCCGGGACGACCGACAACAACACGCGCAACTCGATTGCCGCGTCCCGAGAGGCCGAAAAGGTCGGTGTCGACGCGATATTGATGACTGTGCCGGCCTATAACAAACCAACGATGGGTGGCCTGTACCAGCATTTCACCGCGATCGCCGACGCGGTTGGCATCCCCGGAATTCTGTACAACGTTCCATCACGAACGGCACTGAACATGGATGTCGCGACAATGCTCAGGCTTGCCGAGGTGCCCAATATTATTGGCGTAAAAGAGGCTTCGAGCGATGCCGATCAGATCGCATTCGTGATCAGGGATTCGCCCGATGGCTTCAGGGTCTGGAGCGGCAACGACAACGAGACGTTCGCAACAATGGCCACTGGCGGATACGGGGTCGTCAGCGTGGCCGGAAATATTATTAGCGGTCAGATCCAGAAAATGATGGGGCTGCTGCTTGAAGGCGATATCGAGGCCGCGGCGGCGGAGCACCTGCGTTTGCTCCCCATCTTCAAAGCTCTGTTCATCATCACGAACCCGATCCCGATTCGATATGCACTGAACAGGTCGGGCTTTGACGTTGGACCCGCGCGGTTGCCCATGATTCCCGAACCTGCCGAACTCGAAGCGTTCAGCAAGCGGTTCGACCCGGTTATGGACCAGTACGAGATTGACCTTTCAGATTCGTAGATCGACTGACACGGTTCAGTCTGGCCAGTTTGGAACGGTCGAAACAGGGTCCTGAGTTCGAGTGATTTACACGGATACTGGACATTAACCCCATGCCCTGGGCCACCGGAATATGTCACGCTGAAATCAGCAAAGCTGTTTAGATGACCTGCACGGGAAGCAATCGTTTGGGCACTGACCGAAAAAGCATCGTCGTGATCGGCGGGGGAAATGGTTCCTCCGTCGCCCTTCGCGGCCTGAAGACACACGACCTGGCCCTGACGGCGATCGTCACCATGTTCGACAGTGGTGGCAGCAGCGGGATTCTGCGCGAAGAGTTTGGGTACCCGCCGCTTGGCGATTTGCGGCAGTGTCTTGTCGCGCTGAGTCCGGAAAACAACGAACAGGTCGCGGCGCTCAACAGCGCGCTCGACTTCCGATTCGACGCCGGGTCGAGCCTGCAGGGCCACAACGTTGGCAACCTGGTACTGGCAGCCCTCACAACGGTGTATAACGGCGTTCAGGGGGCGATCGACGAACTGTCACGCATGATGCAGCTCGACGGGCAAGTCGTGCCGGTGACGCTCGACGAAGCCCATCTGTGCGCTCGCCTGGTCGACGGCCAGGTCATCCGCACCGAATCGGCTATCGACCTCCGGGGAAGCAACGGCCCGGGAATCAGCGAGGTATTCCTCGATTCCGAAGTGAGGGCCAATCCAAGGGCGCTGGAAGCGATCGAGAGAGCCGACGCTATCCTCCTTGGACCGGGCGACCTGTACACCAGCGTCATACCCAACCTGCTGGTCAAAGAGGTGAGCGACGCAATCAGGGAGACGGAATCGCCGGTCATTTATGCCTGCAACCTTATGACCAAGCTTGGAGAGACCGCCGGGTACGGAGTGTCGGCATTTGCCTCGGAAGTGGTGCGCTATATCGGCGGACGAAAGCTCGACTACCTGCTGGTGAACACTGCCCGTTTTTCCGAGCAGGTGCTTGCCCAGTACGCCGCGGAAGACGCTGCCCCGGTCGAGTTGGACAACGGCACCGTCGAACAGTTCGCCCACCAGATCGTCATGAGCGACCTGGCCTCTGTCGACGGGCTCAAGTTGAGGCACCACTCAGGGAGGCTGGCAGACGCCGTGATGGCTACCATCGGCCAGCCCACGCATCCCCAGCTGAGCCACGGGCTGGATTAGCTGCCCGGCCTGGCCGTGCCGGTTCGACGCCGCTTCGAGAGACCTTTTCAGTGAGCGAGGAAGTCCTGTAAAACGAGGGTTTCTTCGCGTCGGGGTCCGGTTGAAATGATCTTCGCCGGCACCCCGACTATTTCTTCAAGTCTTTTGATGTAAGACCGGGCGCCCGCGTTCAATTGGCTGTACTCGGTAATCGCGCGCGTCGACTCGGTCCAGCCCGAAATCGTTTCATAAATTGGTTCTGCACGGTCCAGCATCACCGCGTCGACCGGGAATTGCTCTGTCCTTACACCGTCTATCTCGTATGCGACACAGATATTAATCTCATCCCAGCCATCGAGAGTATCGAGGCGAGTGATAATCATGGCATCGAACCCGTTCACCCGGGCCGAGTACCTCCCGGCAACGCCATCGAACCAGCCGATTCTCCGAGGCCGACCTGTCGTTGTGCCATACTCACCAGCCTGCTCGCGAATCCGGTCGCCTTCCTCACCCAGCATTTCGGTCGGGAAGGGACCCGCACCAACGCGAGTGCAGTATGCCTTGTACACTCCGGCAACTCCACCATATGAACCCGGTCCCATGCCAAGCCCGGTAAGCGTGCCGCCGACCGTCGGGTTGGAACTGGTCACATAAGGGTAGGTGCCGTGATCGAGATCAAGTAGCGAACCCTGCGCACCCTCGATGATCACGTTGCCGTCCGACTCGAGCGCGTCTGCCACGATATTTTCTACCGGGCGGATGTAGGCGGCGAGTTCTGTGGCCCACCTGTTGGTGAGCGCGAACACTGAGTCCAGGTCGACTGGGTCGCCGCCGTAAATCTTCGTGATGATCTCGTTTTTAAATGCGACGATCTCCGGGAGCCTCAGTGCCAGGTTCTCGGGGTCGAGCAATTCCCCGACGCGCAGGCCCAGGCGCGCCACCTTATCGACGTAAGCAGGGCCAACCCCGCGCCCGGTGGTGCCGATGGCAGCGTTACCGCGCCGTTCCTCTTCCAATTGGTCGAGGACGATGTGGTACGGCATTATCAGGTGGGCACGGTCGCTGACGGCAAGATGCTGGGGATCGAGTTCGTTCTCGTTGATTTCCTTCAACAGGACGTCGGGGTCGACGACCACGCCGTTGCCGATCACGTTCATCGTGTGCGGCCAGCATATTCCAGATGGCACCAGGTGAAGTTTGAACGTGCCCGCGTCGTTTATTACGGTGTGCCCGGCGTTGTTGCCACCGGAGTAGCGTGCGATGACCGCAGCGTTTTCGGCAAGGAAATCGATGATTTTCCCTTTGCCCTCGTCGCCCCACTGGGCTCCGATGACGGCGTATGCCGGCATCTTTTAACTCCCTTGTTACGCGCTACCGGCCCGTTTCTAGGGAGCTGACGGACCGGCAATTTATGCAACAGGTTGTTGCCGAGAAAGTATATCAGGGATGCGTTGCACGCCCCGAGCCGGTGTGGCAGGATCGGGCCCCGCGTCACGCACGACCGCACAGGCCGCCGGGCGGCATGTGGCCGGTCCCCTGAAGCGGTAAAACGGCGGTCATAAATCTGTGCCACTGGCAGGGCCCTGAAATAGCCGTTGAAAACCGCCTTTTTAATGTTGACCGGCTGGAAAATTTCGAGGTAAACTTCACGTTACGCCCAAACGCAGGTCAGGCCTGCGGGGCGAATCCCGCCCGATTTCAATTCTCGATTTTGGCGGGGCGCGTACATTTACAACCGAACAGTGGATTCCGCATTCTCCGAGACCAGGTAGATGATTCCTTAATGTGAGTCAAGCTACTAAGGGCACATGGGGGATGCCTTGGCGCCAGAAGCCGAAGAAGGGCGTAGTAAGACTGCGATAAGCCCCGATTAGCTGCCTAACAAGCTTAGTCGGGGATTCCCGAATGGGGGAACCCATCTACTTCGGTAGTTGCCTTAGTCGTGAGACTTTGGCGGTAAGCGGGGGAACTGAAACATCTAAGTACCCCGAGGAAAGGAAATCAACCGAGACTCCCCTAGTAGCGGCGAGCGAACGGGGACTAGCCCAAACCACAAGAGCCTAACGGACTGGAGTCTTATGCCTTTGTGGTGTTGTAGGGCCAGGCCCGAGAAATCTCCAGATTTCTCAAAGAGTTACAAAACGTACATTTAGTCGAACAGTCCTGGAACGGCTGGCCGCAGTGGGTGAAAGCCCCGTAGACGAAAAATGTGCGACTCTTGGCCTGGTTCCTGAGTACGACGGGACACGTGAAATCTTGTCGGAATCCGGGGGGACCACCCTCCAAGGCTGAGTACTTCTGGCGACCGATAGTGAACAAGTACCGTGAGGGAAAGGTGAAAAGCACCCCGTGAGGGGAGTGAAATAGAACTGAAACCATGTGCCTACAAACCGTAGGAGTCCTGATTTATCAGGATGACTGCGTGCCTATTGAAGAATGAGCCAACGAGTTACGTTGCGTGGCAGGTTAAGGCGTGATGCGCCGGAGCCGCAGCGAAAGCGAGTCTGAATAGGGCGATTCAGTCGCGTGGCGTAGACCCGAAACCGTGTGAGCTACCCTTGGCCAGGTTGAAGCGAAAGTAATGTTTCGTGGAGGACCGAACCCGTGTAAGTTACAAATTGCTGGGATGAGCTGAGGGTAGGGGTAAAATGCCAATCGAACACGGAGATAGCTGGTTCTCCCCGAAATGCATTTAGGTGCAGCGTCAAGTTTTACTTTGCGGAGGTAGATCACTGGATGGGCCAGGGGGCGTGAGCTTACCAACCCCAACCAAAATCCGAATACCGTAAAGGGCATCTTGGCAGTGAGACAGTGAAGGATAAGCTCCATTGTCGAAAGGGAAACAGCCCAGACCGCAAGCTAAGGTCCCGAAGTGTGTGCTAAGTGTGAAACGAAGTGGGAACGCCCAGACAGCCAGGAGGTTGGCTTAGAAGCAGCCATCCTTTAAAGAGTTCGTAACAGATCACTGGTCAAGGGTTTCTGCACGGAAAATAAACGGGGCTTAAGCACACCACCGAAGCTGCGGATTCATCCCGATTTATCGGAATGAGTGGTAGGGGAGCGTTCTTAGTGCGTCGAAGTTGGGTCGTAAGGCCTGGTGAAGCGCTGAGAAGTGAGTATGTTGGCATAAGTAGCGACAATGTCGGTGAGAATCCGACACGCCGAAAGTCTGAGGTTTCCTACGCTACGCTGATCGACGTAGGGTTAGGCGGGCCTAAGGTGTAGCCGAATGGCGAAGCCGATGGACAGCAGGTCAAAATTCCTGCCCCGTTTCAGATTTGTTTGAACTTTCGGGGGGACGCGGACTGATAAGCGACGCATGCCCATTGGATATGGTGTGTGCATTTCCGTAAGCGAGTGGTGGGAGTTAAAAAGCCCGCCATGTTTGAGCCGAGGGACGTGCGAACCATGAGGTTAGCCTCACGGAACGTCGCCGATTCTATGCCGCCTAGAAAAGCCCCGTTAGTAAGAATCCGAAGCGTCCGTACCGCAAACCGACACTGGTAGACAGGGATAAATGTCCCAAGGCGTTCGAGACAACCATCGTTAAGGAACTCGGCAAATTAACCCCGTAACTTCGGAAGAAGGGGGGCCTCTGGCGTATTAGGACTTGCTCCGAAAAGCGCTGGTGGCCGCAGAGAATAGGTTCGAGCGACTGTTTATCAAAAACACAGGTCCGTGCTAAACCGAAAGGTGATGTATACGGGCTGACGCCTGCCCAGTGCCGGTAGGTTAAGGAAGGCGGTGAGAGCTGCCGACTGAAGCCCCGGTGAACGGCGGCCGTAACTATAACGGTCCTAAGGTAGCGAAGTCCCTTGTCGGGTAAGTTCCGACCCGCACGAATGGCGTAACGACTTGAACACTGTCTCAACGATGGACTCGGTGAAATTGCAGGACCCGTAAAGATGCGGGTTACGCGCAGCAGGACAAAAAGACCCCGTGGAGCTTTACTGCAGCTTGACATTGGTTTGAGCTTTAGACTGTGTAGGATAGGCGGGAGACTTAGAAGCGGGTGCGCTAGCATCCGTGGAGTCGCCCTTGAAATACCGCCCTGTTTACAGTTTGTGCCTAACTTTTATTAGGACAGTGTCTGGTGGGCAGTTTGACTGGGGCGGTCGCCTCCCAAAGAGTAACGGAGGCGCACAAAGGTCACCTCAGGCTGGATGGAAATCAGCTTTAGAGCGTATTGGTATAAGGTGGCTTGACTGCGAGACATACAAGTCGAGCAGGGACGAAAGTCGGTCAAAGTGATCCCACGGTACCGTGTGGAAGGGCCGTGGCTTAACGGATAAAAGCTACCCCGGGGATAACAGGCTTATCTCGCCCAAGAGTCCGTATCGACGGCGAGGTTTGGCACCTCGATGTCGGCTCGTCGCATCCTGGGGCTGAAGAAGGTCCCAAGGGTCGGGCTGTCCGCCCGTTAAAGCGGCACGCGAGCTGGGTTCAGAGCGTCGTGAGACAGCTCGGTCTCTATCCGCTGTGCGCGAAAGATATTTGAGGGGATCTGTTCCTAGTACGAGAGGACCGGAATGGACGAACCCATGGTGTGCCGGTTGTGACGCCAGTCGCATTGCCGGGTAGCTACGTTCGGAAGGGATAAACGCTGAAAGCATCTAAGTGTGAAGCCCACCCCAAGATTAGATATCTCACCCCGATTTAGGTCGGGGGTAAGACCTCCGGTAGACCACCGGTTAGATAGGCCACGTGTGTAAGGGCAGTAATGTCTTCAGCTAAGTGGTACTAATTGGTCGAGGGCTTGACTCACTTTAAGGAACGTTTACCTGTTCTCGGAGAATCGCGGAATCCATGGCCACAAACAGGCCATAAAAACTGTTCAGTCGCCCCCGAAGGCCCGAAAAGGCCGCAGGCACGGAAAGGCCGCAGGCACGGCAGGCAAAGCGGTGCGGGGTGGAGCAGTGGCAGCTCGTTGGGCTCATAACCCAAAGGTCGTAGGTTCGAATCCTACCCCCGCTACCAGTTTGGCTCCGGGCGTCATCGGATGACTTGGTCGCTAGCTGCAATCTACCCTCCCCCTAACCCCCTCCCGAAGGAGGGGGGATAGGAACCGGGCGGCAGTCTACCCTTTTAGCGCCGGGCGTGCATTCGCACTTGGGCGCGGTTTCTCCCACCCCCGACCCCTCCCAGTCCGGGAGGGGAGAAGTGATTGTTTCTCCCTCCCGAAAGAGGGGGGCAGATCTTCATCTCCCCCGGAATGGGGGAGACCGAGAGGGGGAGAATCAGGGTCCCAAGTGACCCTGTCACGCATGGACCCAGACGCTAAACGCCCTGGTGTGCCCCG
>JADFLG010000142.1 GCA_022564545.1 Chloroflexota bacterium
GCGTGAGCCTGGCATGAGCCTTTTGGCTCATTCTCTGGCCGCGCTTGCGTGAAGAGGCCCGGCATCTCGCCGGGCCTCTTCACGCTGTCTCTTCAAGGGTGGCTGCGGGTGGGCATCGCGCAAAGCTCACCTTTCAAACGTCTTGATCTCCCCGGTCTCGATAACCTCGACTGCATACCCTTCGATGGCCGATGGAATTCTCCGAATCAATTCGGGCGCCTTTTGCACCACAAGCACCTTGATGCACGGCAGTGCGGCGCACTCACCATGCGCGGTCCCAACGACGCCGGGCAGCGCCATCAGGCCGTCGGTGTCACCGTCGGGATCGCGGTTCGCCGATGCATCGTACGTCAGCGGCGCGCGCGTCTCGTTATGCACGGTGAAGGACGCGCTGCCGCTCTTGCTCGGGAATGGACCTAAGTAGAGACTACGCGCCGATACTCGCGGGGCGACGTTGACCCTGACCCCGTTTTCTCGCCAACTTGAAGGTTAGATTTCCAGGCTCTGACCTTGCCCTCGCATTCGCGCCACCGGGACGGTTAGATTTACGGGTTCATCCGGCCACGTCGGCTTCTGTTTTTGTGGCCATCGCAAACCAGGCTGGAGCCATCTGGCCCAGGGAATCGTCTGGTGCGCACTTTGATTCGGCAGTAAGCAACAGACAGTGAAGGGCAAACCGGTCGATGCGTGTGTTTTTTATGAATCCAGCACTGACAGCACTGGCCAGATCGTCGAGATTGTATTGGCGCAAGAAAATGCAGGTCGGCCCTGAACCCGGGCCAACTGGCACCCTGCTTCCAGAAGCATAGCTGTCGCACTTCAGCCAACATCCCGACGACCTCTCAGGGAACGTGGCCGCGCCACCTCTGCCATAATTGCGGCCGATGTATTTCGACCTTCGACTCTGGGGCCTGACGCGCGGCGCACGCCTGCACATTGCGGCAGCAGTCGCGTATGGACTGCTTACCGCCGCCGCCGGGATTGCCCGGCTTGTGCTGCTGGGCGTATTGCTCGGCAAGGTCCTCCAGGGTGAGACTTTAGACGCGCTGGTCCCGCTGATCGTCACCGCCGGTGCAATGGTGCTGCTCCGGGCCGTGCTCCAGTACCAGAAGGAGATGGTGGCCCACCGGACCGCGGCCTCAATTCAACTCAGGCTGCGCGGCACGCTGCACGATCATATGAACCGGCTGGGTCCGTCGTACTTCGGGCAGCAGCGCACCGGCGACGCCATGCTCTCGATGGTCGACGGAGTGGAGCAGCTCGAAACGTTCTTCGGCCAGTACCTGCCCCAGCTCTTCACCGCGGTACTGACCCCAATCGGAATCTTCGTCTACCTGGTGACCCTCGATCTTCCAACGGCGCTAATAGCGCTCGGATTTTCGGTCCTCACCATCGTCGCCCCTGCGGCATTTCACAAGTGGAACAAAGAGGGTTCGATACGCAGACGAGATGCGTATGGCGATTTTGCGTCTGAATTCCTCGACTCGGTACAGGGTCTGTTCACCCTGAAGTCGTTCGGGCAGAGCGAGGCTAAAGCGAAGGTGCTGGCCGAAAAAGCGCACGCCGTCTTCAAGTCGACGATGTGGGTGCTGGCGACAAACGCCGGTTCGCTCGGCGTCACGATTGCAGGCGTGGCGATCGGTGCGGCGGTGTTGCTTGTGGTTGGGGCCGGCCGGGTCGAGTCCGGCGCAATGGAGTTTGAAACACTCCTGATCATCCTCATGCTCGGCATTGAGCTGTTCAGGCCGTTTCGGGAGCTCAGCCAGCTGTTCCACCAGGGCATGAACGGCCTGTCGGCGGCCCACGGGATTTTTTCGTTCCTGGACGCAAAACCACTCGTTGCCGATGGACCTCTAACCGCGGAACAATCGACTGAAAATCCAAAAAACACGAAACCCGAGATCGTGTTCCGAGACGTCTCGTTTTCGTATCCGGGCAGCCGAAGACCCGCGCTCGAAGCCTTCAACCTGAAGATCGAAGCCGGGGAAACCGCAGCGATTGTTGGAGAGAGCGGGGCGGGCAAGACATCGGTTGTGCGCCTGCTGCTCAGGTTCTTCGATCCGGGTTCAGGCTCTGTGGAAATTGGGGGTTCGGATTTATCGACTCTTACCCTCGATGATCTGCGAAAAAACATCGCTGTCGTGTCGCAGGATACGTACCTGTTTCACGGAACGGTGGCCGAGAACCTGCGGTTCGGGAACCAGTCGGCAACATACGACGACCTGCGAAGAGTTGCTGAGTTTGCCAACGCTGCCGAGTTCATCGACCGCCTGCCGAATGGCTACGACACGCTGATAGGCGAACGGGGGATCAAACTTTCCGGCGGTCAGCGCCAGCGCATCGCAATAGCCAGGGCGCTGCTAAAAGACGCTCCAATCCTGGTCCTGGACGAGGCGCTTTCGGCGGTCGATGCCGAAAACGAGCACATCATCCAGCAGGCGCTCGAACGGCTGATGGCCGGGCGGACGGTGCTGGTCATAGCCCACCGGCTTTCCAGCGTGCGCACGGCCGACCGAATCCATGTGCTGCTGGAAGGAAAGATCGTCGAGTCGGGGTCGCATGATGAGCTGTTGGCCAACGATGCCGAATACTCGCGTCTCATGGAGGCCCAGGCGACCGCCGAGATGGAAACCCCGTCACAACCGGCCGCCCGGGCAACCGGCACCGCGATTACTTCGCCAGAAGATATTCCCACAGGCGGAATAGGCGAGGTCGCGAGCATGGAGCCGACCGACGCCATACTGCGGGCCGAAGGCATGGGGTGGATCTCGACCTTTGGTGTGCTGATGGGTCTCATTCGACCCTGGTGGAAGAAACTATCGTTCAGTTTCGTCCTGGGCTTCAGCAGGTTCCTCACACTGATCGGAGTCGGCGTTGTCAGCGGACTGATCGTCGCCGCGATACGTTCAGGCGAGTCTTACGACGGGTTGGTTGTGCTGCTGCTGGTGATGGCGCCACTTACCGCCGTGCTCCACTGGGCGGAATCGTGGGTGTCGCACGACGTGGCGTTCCGTCTGCTCTCCGAGATGCGGGTAGCGCTGTTCAGAAAGCTGGACCAACTGGCCCCGGCGTACCTGGTGCGACGGCGCACCGGGGACCTTGTGAGCATGGCGACCCAGGATGTCGAGACTATCGAATACTTCTTCGCCCATATCGTGGCCCCGGCTTTCGTCGCTGTAGTCGTGCCCGTTGGCGTGTTGGTGACCGTAGGCCTGTACGGCTGGCCCCTGGCGCTTACGATCGCACCGTTCCTGGCGGTCACGGCACTCAGTCCGCTCGTCGCCAGGGACCGTGTGGACAGACTCGGCAGCAGGTCGCGAGAAAAGCTGGGCGAGATGAACTCACATACGGTCGACTCGATACAGGGACTTCACGAAGTTGCGGCCTACAACATGGGCCGGCACCGCCGGGCCGAGTTCATGGCGATGGCGCAGGAATATATAGACGTCAGGGTCCCGTTCTTCCGTGAGCTGACCCTTCAGAAGATTTTTCTGGAAGTTGTGACGGGGCTGGGCGGACTGTCGGTTGCCGTCGTGGGCGCCACGCTCGTGTCGAGCAACACGCTCGACCCCGGAATCCTGCCGCTAATGACCCTGCTTGCGATGTCGGCCTTCCTGCCCATTTCGGAGATTTCAACTGTTGGCAGGCTGCTGGCCGACACCATCGGCTCGACCCGCAGGATCTACGCGGTGCAACTTGAACCGGTGCCGGTGACCGATGGCAAGATCGGGCAGGTCAGGGGCACGGGAATTGGTCTGGACAGTGTTGAGTTCAGCTATGACTTCACCGATTTCAGGGCGCTCGACGATGTTAGTTTTCCTATAGATCAGGGGCGCACGGTCGCGCTCGTAGGACCGTCCGGGGCGGGAAAGACGACTACTGCGCACCTGATAATGCGCTTCTGGGACCCCCAGACCGGCGAGATCAAGCTGGGCGAAAACGATCTGCGTGATTATGTTCTGTCCGATCTCAGGGAGCACCTCGCACTTGTTGCACAGGACACGTACCTGTTCAACACCACGCTTCGTGAGAATCTTTTGATCGCACGGCCCGATGCGACTGACGATCAGGTGGCAGTGGCCGTCGAAATGGCGGGCTTGACCGGGTTTGTCGAGACGCTTCCTGACGGCCTGGAAACCGTGGTAGGCGAGCGCGGCGCACAGTTATCGGGTGGGCAACGCCAGCGCATTGCGATAGGCCGGGCGTTTCTGAAGGACGCGCCGATACTGGTGCTGGACGAGGCGACTTCTCACCTGGACGCCGTCAACGAGCAGATGGTGAGGGGGGCGCTGGACCGGCTGGCGTCCGACCGGACGACCCTCGTGATTGCACACAGGCTGTCGACTGTAATGCACGCCGACCTGATTATCGTGATGGACCGCGGCAGGGTCGTGGAATCGGGAACTCACAGCGAACTGCTGGCGCGCGGCGGCATGTACGCGCAGCTTGTGTCGCACCAGTTGTCGGGAGTGGGTGCGACAGAGGGTGTGTAGAAATTGCCGTTGTAGAATCTGGCCGGCCTGAGGGTGCTGGTCGTATAACTCATCGGGTCGGTTATCTCGGACATTCTGGAGTCTTGATAAATGGAATCAAAAGAGCTTCTGTTCGATGCTTATTCGCATATCAGGCGAATTGTTCATCAGGCTGCCGACGGGTTGTCTCTGGAACAACTGGCGTACCGGCCTGAGGAGGGTTCGAACTCGATCGCCTGGTTGGTGTGGCACCTGACCCGGATTCAGGACAGCCACCTGTCGCCGGTAACGCAGCTTGAAGAAGCGTGGCTTACCGAGGGCTGGGCGGAAAAGTTCGGTCTTCCGGGTACGACCTCTATCGGTTACGGCGATGGCCCTGAACAAGTGGCGGCCATCCGGCCCGACGGAGAATTGCTCCTTGGCTATCACGACCGGGTGTCTGGGCGGGTCCTCGATTATTTCGACACCGTCGACGCGATTGAGCTCGACCGGATTGTCGACACAAGCTACGACCCCCACGTCAAAGCCGGGGTCCGACTTGTCAGTGTGATCTCGGACAACCTGCAACACGCCGGTCAGGCGCGGTATCTGCGAGGAATGATTGAACGATTAGGAATTGGCGAGTGATCGTCGAGTTGCCCGAAACCGTAGCGATCAACGGCTGCCGCACGACGGGGATTTACTGCCGGGTGAATTGTCCGCCGGGGCGTCGGACGAGGCCGGAAAACCGTGTGCATTTCGCGTCGATCAGCGATGCACGTTCTGAAGGTTTCAGGGCCTGCAAGGTCTGCAAACCAGATGACCCCGCCGACGGCGAACCGTGGAAGTCGAAGGTAATTCGGCGTTTGTGACACCGGGTAAATACAGGTATCGGGCGTCGCTGGGCCTTCCAGGACGCGATGTTGAGGGCAAGCTGACGGTGGACTTAATCGGAAAGGTTGTTCCATTTTGGACGCTGATTCTGAATCGAGTTAAGGATGACAGTGGCGCTCGCCTCGGCTGCGCTCGGACCGCGTTGCTCTTAAAAACAGAATGCCGGCGATAGCTTCGTCGGCATTCTCTTATTTCTGCGTTCTCTCTATCGAGTTGGCTCAGGCATCCGGTGCGTCGTCGTGGATTTCGTCTGTGTGTCCGTCACCGTCGTCGTGACCCTCGTCTTCGAGCACCGCTTCATCTTCGTGATGCCCATCGGCTTCGTCGTGCTCGTCAACGACTGCACCGGTGACTATCAGCGTTCCCGTCATGCCCGCTTCCCGGTGACCCAGGACTGTGCAGTAGTAAAGGTATTCACCCGGCTCGTCGATCGAGAATGTGCCGATGTTGTCTTCACCTGGCAGGACGTGCAGGCCAAACTCGGACTCAAGCCCCACGAACGTGATGTCGTGCTCCAGGTTTCCTTCGTTGTGTATCTGAATTGAAAACGGCTTACCGGCTTCGACTTCACTTGTTGCTGTGTCGTAGCTGAATTCAGAGGCGAAGACGTGCATGACAGGAGCATCCGGGTCTACCGGCCCATCCGTGTCCTTGTGGGCGTGAGCCTCTGTAGGTTCATCTTCGTGCGTGTCCGAAACCATGTCGGAATGTGGAGTCTCATCGTGCTCCGCCAGCGCCGTTGCTTCTGATTCAGGGGTATCGAGGACATTTTCGGCATGCTGGTCTCCATCGTCATGTTCATCCACAACGGCGACAGTCTGGGCGTTTCCGTCGCCACGTGTTTCGTCGACTGTCGAAACGCTCTGTGCATCACCGGCTGCATCTCCGGGCTGGCTCGCCGTCACGCCGCTGTCTGTACCGCAGGCGACCAGCCCGATAACGATCAGCGGGAGGATCAGCAGAACCGCACTGGCTGTAAATGTCGCTCTCATCAGTTTTTCTCCAGTCCATAAGGACCAAGTTCATTTACTAATGTCAGTGTAGGTAACAGGGCCTGTTCGGGCATCGCGGCAACGGGTGACGCATGAATAATGGACCCACCATCTTTAGTGGTGCGTTCGTACCATTTACACGGTCAGCGACAACGGAAGGACGTGTCGGTCACTCGACTT
>JADFLG010000143.1 GCA_022564545.1 Chloroflexota bacterium
GAAACCACGGGCCTCAACTCGATGACGTCGGACCTCGTCGGTCTCTCGTTCGCAGTACGGTCGGAGCACGCCTGGTACGTGGCGGTGGGCCACACCGAGGGCGAACAGGTGCCGTACGCCGAGGCCCTGGCAGCACTGAGACCCCTGTTTGAAGACGAGTCGATCAAGAAGACGGCACACAATGCCAACTTCGACATGATGGTGCTGGCTTCGGCGGGGATCGAGGTGAAAAACCTTGCCTTCGACACGATGATCGCTGCCCAATTGTGCGGTCGTCGGGCGCTCGGCCTGAAGGCACTTGCGCTTGAACTTTTCCACGCCGAAATGACGGAGATTAAAACGTTGATCGGAGTCGGCCGGAAGCAGATTCCGATGTCCGAGGTGCCGATCGAAACGGCAGGTCCTTATGCCGCTGCCGACGCCGATTTCACGTGGCGGTTGAAGGAGTATTTCGAACCGGAAATCGACAGGCACAACGCACGCTATGTGTACGAGGAGATCGAGCTGCCGCTCCTGCCGGTGATCATCGAGATGCAGCGCAACGGCATGATGATCGACAAGTCGGCGCTGGCGGAAATGTCGGAGCAACTGGGCGCGGATATCGAGCTGATCCAGCAGACGGCGACAGCGGTAATTGGCGGTCGGGAACTGAACCTGGCTTCCAACCGGCAGGTCGCCGACCTGCTGATCGATGAACTTGGCGCGCCGAAGACCCGCAAGACCAAGACCGGCTACTCGATGGACGCCAACGCCCTCGAAAAGATCCGTGAGACCAGCGGACTCGACGACCGGGTTTACCAGATCGCTGACGCGGTGCTGAAGTACAGGGAACTCACGAAGCTGAAGTCGACCTACGTCGATGCGCTGCCCGAGCTGGTAAACCCGGCGACCGGGCGGGTTCACACGAGCTTCAACCAGGTCGGTTCGGCGACCGGCCGGCTGTCGAGCACGGACCCCAACGTGCAGAACATCCCGGTGCGGACGGAGCTTGGCCGGAAGGTGCGCAAGGCATTTGTTGCCGATGCTAAGAACGGCTGGCAGTTCCTGGCGGCCGACTACTCGCAGATCGAACTGCGGATCCTGGCGCATATGTCGCAGGAGCCGGGGCTGCTTGAGGCGTTCCGCAACGGCGAGGACATTCACGATGCCACTGCCCGGGCGATGTACGGGATTGAAGATGTCACGCCGGGCCAGCGCAGGATTGCCAAGATACTGAACTTTGGCGTGATCTACGGCCTGGGTCCTGTTGGGGTTGCCCGGCAAACGGACTTGACCCGCCAGCAGGGGCAGGAGTTCATCGACCTTTACTTCGGCAAGTACCCGGGGATCAAGGACTTTATCGAGGAAGTAAAGCAGTTCGCGCACACGAACGGATTTGCACAGACCATAACGGGCCGCAGGCGCTACCTGCCCGACATCAACGCGGCCCATCCGGGCCACCGGGCGGCCGCAGAACGCGTTTCGGTGAACATGCCTGTCCAGGGGACGGCGGCAGATGTCATCAAGATCGCGATGATCAACATTTCAAACGAGATGAAGGCCCTCAAAATGCGGTCGAAGATGTCGATACAGGTTCACGACGAACTGATCTTCGAGATCGCACCGGGCGAGCTGATGGAAATGCAGTCGATGGTGACGACGATGATGCCAGCCGCGATGGACCTTACAGTGCCGCTGCTGGTCGAGGCCAAGACAGGCCCAACCTGGGGCGACATGGAGTGACTCAAGATGATCCTTATCCGCGTCCGGATGGTGCGATGTCTGGGAGAAGAGCCTCGGCCACCCGATGATCCGGAACAGCTGGACGTCTGGTGCGCACAGGGGCGCTCGGCGCGTCCAATCCAGCTTCACTTGGGTGATCACGGTGATGTGCTGTGGATCAATCCGTTCAGTTCGCTCTGCGTACGGTTCGATGACGGTGACGAGCGTTTGGTATTCCGGGGCGAAGTCGAGTTATTGACACGAGGTTGAAGTAACAGATTGGCCTACACAATCGGATCATCACATGAAGCAATCAGCCTGATTACGACAGCTTGGGCGGATAGATTTGACACTTTGATCGCCTCGGCAAACCGTTCACTCATTCTCGCAGCGCCATTCATAACCAGCGGTCCGCTGCGCATGGTGGCACATTCACGCAATTCCCGGGGACTGGAGCAACTGGACTTACTCACCAATTTCACTCCGGACAGTTTGATTAGCGGCTCATCGAACCCGCGTGCTATGGCTGATTTAGTGTCTGATGTGCCCGTAACCCGCGTATTCCATCTCGGAGGGCTGCACGCTAAAGCGTACGTGGCTGACCGATCTCGTGCACTAATCACGTCGGCCAACCTGACGATGAACGGGCTTTACTCGAACACCGAAATAGGGGTGCTGGTGGACAACGATCAAATTGCGTCGGAATTGGCTCTTCACTTGGAAAACCTCGCAGGTGTCGGAATCCAACTCCGCCCCGAGAAGCTACTGCAACTAGCTGATCTTACCGACCGATTTTCGCAAGAAACGGGTACTGCACAATCACAAGCTGCCGGTGCCACCAAAGAGTTCAGGGACGAAGCGAATCACCTATTGAATCAGCTTCGCGGCCAAAGTGGTCAGACGACTAATTCCGTCTTCGGTGACACGATCCGAATGGCACTTCGTGGGGGCTCGAAGACAACACACGATATCCACTTAATCGTCCAGACGATACACCCTGACATGTGCGATGACAGTATCGATCGAGTGATCGATGGCGTGCACTTCGGCAAACGCTGGAAACACATGATCCGGAACGCGCAGCAACATTTGAAGCGTCAAGGTGAAATCGAACTAATCGGTGGAAAGTGGCGACTTACGTCAACCGACGGTCGCTGACTATCCATGCCCGAACTGCCAGAAGTTGAATCGCTGAGACGCTACCTGGTTCGGGAGAGGTTGCCTGGCAGTGTGTTCGAGCGGGTGGAGATCGAAAGCAAGCCCAGTCCGGAAACTGGCACGGGCGCGATCTCAGACCTCACCCGGCTACCGGGCCGCAGGGTAGAGCGGCTCGAACGGCGCGGCAAGCAGATTGCCGTCGTCCTCGACGAGGGCGTGCTGGGCCTGCACATGGGCATGACGGGTCGCATCGAAGTGCTTGCCGAAAGCGAACCAACCCCGCGCTTCACCCGCGTCGAGTTCTTCTTGAGAAATGACACCAACGGGACAAAAAACTTCCGGATGGTGCTGGCCGACCCCCGGCGCTGGGGTGCGATACGCACTTTTACCGATCTCAGAGAGGCCTTTGCAGGGTTGGGGCCTGACGCGCTCGACCCCGGGTTCACCGCAGAACATTTCGCAGAGGCGGTCGGACACCGCAAATCGCAGATCAAGCCGCTGTTGCTCGACCAATCGCTCATAGCGGGGGTCGGAAACATCTATGCCGATGAAGCCCTTCACAGGGTCGGAATCTCGCCGGCGAGACGTGCGAACCGCATTTCCGGCAAGAACCTGCACTCCCTCTACCTGGCAATACGCGAGTCACTCGAACATGCCCTGGAGTTCATCCTGAGTCACCCGGACGATCGGGGCAGACCGTTCATTGTCGATGCCCATGACGACCGGATGCGGCTGCGGAGAAAATCGGGCGCGTTCTGCCCGCGATGCGAAATCCCGCTCAGGACGAAGAGTTTTGGTGGTCGCACCGCCTACTACTGCTCGAACTGCCAGCATTAGGTACCCGCGGCACTTCTGTTTGAGGACAGGTCATCGATAGTAAGCTGCAAAATCCTCCCTCCTTTCCAGGGAGGCGGGTGCCCTCTGGGCGCGAGGGTGGATCGAACGTGGCGTTACCACCGCTTGAGCCGGATGACGGGCTTGACCCACACCCTGATCCTCTCCCTGCAATGGAGAGGGGACCGGCCAACACTACTCCCTTCGCCCTGGAGTGCCCCTCGGAGCCTCGTCCGGCCTCTGGCGCCCGGTTGCGCCTCGCACGCCCGGCGACCAAAGCCATTCGAAAGATTTCACCGTTACAGATCACCAGAAATTACGATTAGACTTGTCCTTCGTGCGGTTTTGGCCGTCACTTCGGCGGAGGGGTGGCAGAGCGGTTGAATGCGCTTGTCTTGAAAACAAGTATGTCCGTAAGGGCATCGCAGGTTCGAATCCTGTCCCCTCCGCCATTTTTTCTTTGCGGCGGGCCAGACAGAGTGGCTCACAAACGCAGCCGGTGGCCGATATCCGGGACCCCCTCGCACCTGGGGACCAGAGCACCAACGCATGGTGACGAAAGCGGGCACGCTGGCAACTGCCATCGATAGCGCCGCACCCGACGCGACGGCGTAAACCGATCGTTGAGCTAATTCGGGGGGCTCGCATGGGCCGATCCTATCCCGAACCCGGAATCAAAGACTACGCCGCAGCTTTTCGCGATATCGGATACTTCCCCGACGGTGATGCAATCACACCCGGAATCTCAATGGCGAAGGTGGAACCCGTGCCTGGAGCGCTGTCAACGGTGACCGAGCCGTTATGCGATTCAATTATCGACCTGACGATGGCCAGTCCCACGCCCAGTCCCGCTACAGTTCGGGTCTGTTCGTTCGATGCACGGTAAAAAAGATCGAAAATGTGCAGCCGGTCGTTCTCCGACAATCCGAAACCTTCATCGGTGACGGACATACGCAGACGATTGTCCTCGACAGTTCCTCTGAAGGTGATGGTCGAGTTCTCAGGTGAGTATTTTGAAGCGTTGGACAGAAGGTTGGAGACGGCTTGAAATATCCTGCTTCGGTCGGCAACAAGCAGTTCATCTCCCAGCGGGGGCGCCACGACCAATTCCTGGGACTTCTCCTGGAAAATACTCTCCAGGCTCAGCGTCAGATCATCGAACAGTTCGCCTATCTCGAACTCAGTCGTCTCAAGAGACCATCTACCGGTCTCAATACGCGACACATCCAGAATGTCGTTGATCAGTCCGTCGAGCCGCCGGCCGTTCCGTTTGACCAGGTCCAGGTGTTTGAGCTGCCTCTCAGTAAGGGCGCCATCTCTATCTCTGGTGAGGATATCCGTGAACGCGAGGATGGAAGTCAGGGGAGTCTTCAGTTCATGCGACACGACTGAGAGGAACCGCTCCCGTTCCTGCCTGGCGATCTCGGCTTCTCTGGATTGCGTTTTCGCGAGGGCTAGCACGGAATCGGTTTCCACTCGCCTGCGTTCCGCTTCATCTCGCCGTCGGCGTGCGCGATTCAGGAGTAGTTCGACGACGAAAACCGAACCGATCAGCAGCAGTGTAAGGGCCACCATCACTTCTATAACACTGCCGAATATGTTTGATCGGGCAGCATCGCTGGCCTCCTTCAGCTGACCCCTGACGTCCGCATAGACCTCTATCACACCTATTTCTTCGTCTCCAGAGGCTGAAAACAGCGGAAGGTATGTTTCCATAGCATCTGAGACGTAATACCGGCCCCGGGCATCGACCAGCAGAACGTCATGCACCAGTTCTGTAATTACGCCGCCCGCGAGTGCGATTTCCACATCCTTCGCCTCGAAATCGCCGGAACCCCCGTGGGCAGGGTCGCTACTCCAGACCGGCTTCCCGTCAAGGTCGAACAGCACGGCAACCGATGCGCCAATATCACGTGAGACCTCTGACATCCAGGTGTCCAACTGGTCACCGGAAATCGACACGTCAATGTTGACCGGCACTCCTGAGAGACGCAATCGATCGAGATCTCGAGTCAGGTCCTCTTCGATCTCGGCCTTAAGTGTGTGAATAAGTTGTTTGTTCGCGCCCTGGGCTGTTCTGTGGACCAACTGCCAGCTACCGATGATGACGAGAACGATGCAGACTGTTCCGAATCCAACTGTGAGCGGATATCGCACCGTGAGAGAGCGGGCGATTGACCGGAACCAGCCCGGGGCGGCGTGTGAATCTAGCCGGGACCTGATTGCGGAAAAAGACATCTGTGGTACCCCCAAATTTTGCCGATTTCGAACAGCCGAAAACTGAATAGGCGTTGGCGGCGCCATCGACATCCTGAACTCCCCTGGAGTCGGAGTCCCACGCCTCGCCTGGCACACACATGCCGCGGTGACGGCGCTTCCTGGAAGTCGACCCGGTCTCTGCGGTAGGTGGTCCTCTCTCTGGTTAGTTCAGCCCGTGAACATAAATATCGACGGCGCGATTTCGAGCGTCATGTGTGATTTCCCCCGTGCGCGGTGCAGTGATTTCATCGCATGGCCTTCCCATGACTTCGGTTACTGCCAATTCTGATGTTGCAATCCACAGAGAAACGGACCACTACAGCAGATTCCGATTTACCGCACATCGGCCTTGAAATTGCGACGAAACAGTAGTATCGCCGAGTGAGCCGAACAACCTCAGACCGCGCCAGCTCCGGGTGCCTCATAAGAAATGAAATCCCCGGTGCCCCGGGGGCGTCGCAGGTTCGAATCCTGTCCCCTCCGCCATTTTTTCTTTGCGGCGGGCCAGACAGAGTGGCTCGCAAACGCCGCCAGTGGTCAATGGCCAATGGGCT
>JADFLG010000144.1 GCA_022564545.1 Chloroflexota bacterium
GGATCGCCCCTCTCCAGGACAACCAGCTGACCTTCCAGTTCGGCCTGGTGACCGTTGTCACCCGGCTCATCGAGGGGCAGTTTCCCCAATACGGCAAGGTGCTCCCCCCGCCCTCAAAACAGATCATCACCTGCGACCGCACTGCGCTCATGAACGCCATCCGGCGCGCGAGTCTCATGACGACGGCCACGTCGCAGGCGGTTGTGTTTGATCTGGCGGCCGGCCGTCTGATCGTGTCGAAGGAGTCCGCGGAGATGGGCAGCGCCCGCGAGGAGCTGCCGGTCACGTACGCGGGTGAGCCGCTCACCATCGCGTTTAACCCGGAGTTCTGGTTGGATGTCTTGAAGGTGCTGGACGTCAGCGAGGTGAGCATTGAAGTCGCCGGACCGGATAAGCCGGCGGTGATCCGGCACCCGGGGTTTACGTACCTGGTGTTGCCGATGAAGGTCTCCTGAATGGGGGGGATGTCCGCCACGCATCCGACACCGGAACGGATCGGATCGCTCATTCCACACGTGCTGAAGCATGTGGAGGAGCAGCATCGGCCGCTGGTGACGATTCAGCGGGGCTGGGCCGGTGTGCCGGCGGCAACAGCGCCTTGCGTGCGAGGGCCGCACCCGGGCGATATCTATGCAGTTCCGTGAGGCACGCCAGGGCATGTACGCGCCCGGTGACTAAAGTTCGACCAGGGTGGCGCCGTTGCCCCCGTGCTCGCGGGTTGCGGCACTGAACGAGGCTACAAGCGAGTGTTTCGCAAGGAGTTCCCTGACCGCCTCCCTCAGTGCACCTGTCCCGGCACCGTGAATGATTCGAACACTCGTCAGGCCCTGGAGTGAGGCGTTGTCCACGAACTGCCTGACGAGCTCTTCCGCTTCGTAAACGCGGGTGCCGCGCACGTCGAGTTCTCCGCTGTTTTCTTCAGATTCGAACGTATCTCTAGTCACGCCGGGTGTTTCTTCTGATTGACCAGGGGATTTGCTCGCAGTTTCCGGGCCACTTACACGTCGCAACTGTCGTTCGTTCAACTCGATGCGAGCGTTACCCATCTGCAACTCGACCATACCGTCCTGTGCCACCCCAATGACCGCGGCGTTTACGTCCAGGCCCTTGATTTCGACCTGGTCGCCCACTTCGAGCGGTCGGCTGGCATCGGGGTCATCGGATTTTTCCACATCAGCAGGTGGGGCGACTGGCAGCCACGTAGGGTCTGAAAACTGGTTGCGAATTCGTCCGATTGCCCTTTGCGCGGTAGCGAGGTCGTTGTCGTTGCGCGCTTTGCTGACAATCTGGCGAAGACTCCTGCGCACTTCGTCAGTCTCCCGTCGAAGTTCCATACGAGACTTTTCGATCATGTCTTCCTGGGCGCGCGTCACGTTGTTGAGTTTGCTCTGAAGGTCACGCCTCGCCGTTTCGGCCTCTATTTTGGCCTTTTCGGTCTCTTCCCGGATGCGACTGACTTCCTGTCGTTCGCGTTGCAACTGCTGAAGAATGCTCTCGGCCTCAGCCCGGCTCGGGTCCATCATCGACTGGGCGTCTTCGAGAACGCCACTCGGCATGCCGAGGTGTCGGGCGACATGAATGGCGTAGCTCCGGCCCGGGATTCCCATCAGTATCTGGTAGGTGGGCAGCATCGTATCGGGGTCCAGTTCAACAGAGGCGTTTGCGAGGTCTTCCGACTCAGCCGCGTACTCGGCAACCGCCCGGTAGTGAGAAGTGATCGCGATTGGCATGTCGTTGGCCGCCGCGTGAGACAAGACCGCCCTTGCCAGTGCCGAGCCTTCCTCCGGGTCGGTGCCCGTACCGAGTTCATCGAGAAGAATTAGCGAGTTCGGCGTCGCCTCGAGCAAAATCTCGATCACCCGGCCCATATGAGATGAGAATGTCGAGACCGACCGCTCGATCGACTGTGCATCTCCGATATCCGCATACACCGCATCGAATACCGCGATTGAACCGTCTTCAATGGGCAGCTGCATTCCCGATTGGTGCATCAACGCGAACAGGCCAATCGTTTTAATCGCCACGGTCTTGCCGCCGGTGTTTGGACCGGTTATTACCAGTCCGCGGAACCCGGGGCCGATGTTGATGGTGATCGGCACGGCGTCGTCGCCAAGCAGGGGGTGTCGTGCGCCCACAAGGTTCACCACGTTGTCGGAACCGGGTGGCATCGTCTCTGCCCGTCGGGCCTTCATTCCAGCGGCGAGCCGGGCGCGGGCGGTAATGTAATCCAGCGCCGCCGCCGCTTCCACAGCCACGAGCGCCTCGGTTTCTCGGTCGCCGATAAGCCGTGAAGCCCGCCGGAGAATTCGTTCTTCTTCTCGCTGCGCCTCCGCGGCGGTTTCTCGCCACGCGTTGCAGAGTTCGACCACTTTGAGCGGCTCGACAAACAGGGTCGATCCGCTGCCAGAAACATCGTGAACAATTCCCGGTACCGACTCCCGGGCGTCGGCCCTGACCTCCAGCACCAACCGGTCGCCGCGGGTCGCTATTGCGCCCGACTGGAGCGACGGTCTGACACTGCGGCTGTTTGCGATGCGCTCCATCGCTCGCATTACCTTCAGGAACGTCTTGCTCACGTTCGCCCGGAGCCGGGCCAGCTTCGGCGTAGCAGAGTCGAGTACTTCCCCGCGTTCCGAAATCGATTTGAAGATTTCATCGCACAGACCCCGCAGATCGGGTATGTCTGCCGCGATGCCTTCCAGCAATGGCGCCCTGCCTTTCATTGACATCACTGTGTTCCGGGCGGTCCAGATGGAGTCGAGCAGGAACAGGACCGAGACGATCTCTTCTCCGTTCAACATCCCGTCGATGGCCGCGCGCCTCAGAAGATCACGCGGGTCGAGCGCTCCGGCGAGGCCGATATCGCCAATTGTCGACAGCATGAGCGCTGCCTCGGCAGTTTCGTCCTGCAATCGCTCGACATCTTCGAGATGAACCAGCGGTTCTGCCTCGAGCGCCATCTCTCGGGACATGAAGAACCGCGTTCGCCCGGCCAGGAGTTGGCGTATGTTCGTGAACTCCAACAACTCCCATGCCTGGTGTTGAAGGCTGGGCTGGGCCGGCGATTCTGGGCCCGGGCTGCCAGCATCTGTGTTCGTCTGGTGTTTCATTGCGTAACGATGATTGTAGGTCGGATTATTCGTGTTTTCTCCGGGTTTATACTCCGACCCAGCGTAAATATTCTCGCCATCGTCGGTCCGTGTTACCGAATCAAGTCGAACTACGATCCTGGGACCGCATGAATCACCAACACGAACTTGACCCGGCTGAACAACGGATATTCGAAAGCATGTCAGCGTTGCTCGAACGAGCGGGGCTGGAATACCGGGGAAACTACCTGGAAGTAGACGGTCGGCGAATCCACTATCTCGATTACGGAAATGGCCCCCCCCTGCTTTTGCTTCACGGTGGGGGCGCTGGTTCGGCGATCTGGTTCAGACAGATCGAGGCATTGGCCAGGACTCGCCGGGTAATCGCTCCCGACCATCCGGTTTTTGGGTTATCGAGCCAGGAGCCTTACCAATCGCCGCTCACGGGCTCGCTCTTGCGGTATTTGACCGGTTTTATGGATGCTCTTGGCCTGGACCGTGTCGATGCTGTGGGACTGTCGATGGGGGCGCAGGCGGCCCTGGCGATGGCGTTGGCGGGTACGGGCCGTCTCAACAGGCTGGTCGTGATCGACGGCGCAGGGCTGGGCAAGGCCACGGCATTGATTTTCAAGTTGGCGACTGTGCCGTTGCTGGGGCGACTGGTCCTGAGACCAAACCGGTGGGGGCGTGACCATTTCTTCAAAACCATGGAAGTCGTGAATTCTGATTTTGAAGACGCCGGGGCCTACAGGCGGTATTCGTACGACGTGACGCTGGCGAATGGACACCGGGGGGCGTTAAGGTCGAGTTTATCGGTGTTCACCAGCTTTAGCGGCCAGAGATCGGTCTTCACCGATGAAGAGCTACGATCGATCACCAACCCGATGCTGGTGATCTGGGGCGCCCGGGACAAGTTGTTTCCAGTCGCGCACGGCTACCGGTTGGCGCAACTTGCACCGAACGCGACCATGCACGTGATAGAAAATTCTGCCCACGTGCCGCTGCTGGACAACCCCGGCCAGGTGAACGACCTTATCGTTGGATTTTTGGGCGATTCTGGGCGAAGGGGATAACGGCTAACTTCCTAGCTTATCGCCGACTTTCAGGCCGACTGATTCGGCCCATTCAGCAGCGCTGATCTTCTTTCCACCTGCTGCTCTCACCCGGCCGACGTTTATCGATCCGCCTTTGGCCAAGATGGCGATTTCCGATTCGCCAATTGCAAGCACCCGCCCTGGTCTTACATCGTCATCCGTGTTTTCTGGCAGAGTCGCCAAGAGCGAAGAGTTGTAGAGCGACACTTTTGTTCCGTTGAACGTGGTGTTCGCCCCCGGTTGTGGATCGGCGCCACGGATCATGTTGAAGACAGTGTTTATCGTGGACGTTGGGGCGGTCCAGTCGATAGCGACGTCTTCGGCCTTGCACCAGCCTTCATAAGTCGCCTTCGATTCGTCCTGGACGATTTTCGGCGCGTTGCCAGCCCGGACCAGATCTACCGATTCGACCAGTGCATCGACACCGAGCGGAAACAGCTGGTTGAAGTAGATGCTGCCGAGTGTATCTTCAGGGCCGATATCAATTCGCTTTTGCATGAGGACCGGGCCAGTGTCAAGTCCTTTGTCGGGCCAGAAAATCGTGAGCCCGGTCTCCGTTTCACCGTTGATGATCGGCCAGTTGATCGAACTGGGTCCCCGGTGGAGCGGGAGCATGGATGGGTGGTACTGGATTGTCCCCAACGATGGGCAGTCGATCATCTCCATCGGTACGATGTCGGTAACGAACGCCATCACGCACAGTTCTGGTTTAAGAGACTTGAAATGGTCGATTGCTTCCTGGTCGCGCAGGCGCTTGAACTCGAAAGTCGGGATGTCCGACTCGGCTGCGGCTTCGGTGATGGGGTCTGCTGGTCGCCCTTCTCGCGTTGGAGGGGCGAAGACCCCGACAATCTTGTCTTCGCCTTTATTCACGAGAGCTTCGAGCACGGATTTTCCAAATGCCGACTGGCCGATAATGGCTATTTTCATCTGTTCCTCCGTGACCCCTTTACGGGCATGTCGGCAAGAGCTGACGCAGGTGCGGGGACGATGTCCCGGGGTGTTCCTGGCATGCCCCGCGGAGCTTCCTAATGTCGCCCGGGTGCGGCCTCGGCACGCCCGGCGACTAACGCCATCGATGTCAAAGTGAAGTTAGAGCGATAGTTCTAACACGAAGTCCGGCGGGGTGCCGGGTTAGCATTGATGGCTGTCCTCAGGTTTGAGCGGCGTGCGGCACGCTGCAGAGCTTTCACAATCGACGATGCCATCGCCACCATCACCACAACTACCACAAAACGAGGCGCGAAACGATGCGCAAAATAATGGGCCAGACGAACCGCTGAACGACATTGCAGGGTCCGGGGATCAGGCTGAAATCGGTTTCCCGCCGAAAACGGCCGACGAGTTTTTTCAACGCGGACTGAAATCCGCCCAGTTGGGATTTCCCGACAGGGCGGCAACCGATTTCGAGGAAGCAGCGTGGTTGGAGCCCGATAATCCAGAGGTCCAGTTCAACCTGGGGACAGCTTACCTGTCGATGGGAGATTTCGAGCAGGCGATCAACAACTTCACAAGGGCAATAGACCTGAACCCCGGGGTTTCCGATGCGCACGGAAATCGCGCAGTTGCCCATGCGGCAATCGGTGAAGACGAGAAGTCGGAAAAAGATGTCGCCGAAGCTATTCGGTTGGGTGCGCCACCGGACGGGCTTGCTGCGATCATCGACTACGTGAAGGACAAGCGGAAATAGCGTTGGCCGCTCGCGTGCGAGGCAGGGACTCGGGCGTCGCCAAAACTTTGTGCTGGTAGGCAACTTTCACTGTACAGCCGGGCACATGGTTCCCGCTTTAGACCGGGGACATGGGTACCGGTTTATTGCTTCCATTCGGGTGCGATTCTAACCAGTTGGTGGGTCGTTTGGTCCATCAAACACAGCTTCAATGGCCCGAAGTAGATCGCCAGGTGGCGCTCACTCTCCGGGACCAGTCCCACCGGCTCGCCAACAAGCGCCTCGCTCAGGTATAGCAGTCCCCCTTTCCACTTGATCTCGCCGCTCGTCCGCACGCGCCGCACGGTCATCTCTGATGCGTACTCGATCTCTCTCATCCGGGACGGGTAGCTGCGTTCGGATGGCCGGTAAAGGCTCGCCGGGGGGTTCTGCCCGAGAGCCTCGTGCGGTCGTTCCTCGTTGAACTCCCACCTGAAGCTATCGAACACCTTCTGCTGAGCAGGCATGTTGGGCATTGGCCTCACGATGGTTTCTGCCTTCAGAGTGCGGTGCATCCGTTCGTGCCGACCGTTTTCTTCCGGGTGACCAGGCCTGATC
>JADFLG010000145.1 GCA_022564545.1 Chloroflexota bacterium
GCGTAGATATGGTTGTTACTCAGCGCATACAGGTTTCCGTTGCCGTCAAAGACGCGCGCACCGATGGTGCCTGCCGTGATATCCGGGTGTCCGGTTGATACGCCGATCGGAACCGGTCGATCGAACCTCGCGGTACGATCAACTTCATCGCTTCCGGGTTTGGGTTGAGCGAAGATCTCGCCAGTAACGTACGGTCGTACGATCACACCGTCGACTGCCCCGGGAATTCCTGAAATTCCGGTAGCAGTGGTGAGAGCCAGAACGATGTGCCCCCCGCCAGCGCCACGACCGACTGCGGTTCCAATGACCCCGTCGATTGCCATTAGTGCGTCGGTGTGCGCTTCCTGCGCTGCAATTGCTCGTCCGAGGTCTGTCTCGCCGGCTGCCGCAGCCTGGCCAGAGCTGCCGAACGAGGCCGTCAGCACCAGTGCGAGTACGAGTGCGAGTGATAGATAACGGCGGAAAGGTTGTTTGAACATAATGTGTTCCCGGTGCAGTGATGCCAACTACTTTGCTCAGCAATACTGTTTACTACGACCCGGCCGAATGTCGCAGATTCGTTCCTGTAATTTTCAATGTGGCACTAACGTCAGTTGCGTAAGTTTAAGGAACGGCCGGCAACGGGTCAAACCATGCGGTCTACTCTTTTGGCCCATATTACGATCAGTGGAACGACCCATTCGGGTCAATTTTCACCTGGGAACGATTACCAGACCATGACCTGGCGCAATCTGGTTCGGTTTAAGGGAGCACCTGTTGCTCGACCTCGGTGTAGGGCAGAACGAAACCGGCGTCGGAAAATGCGTCCCAGACTTTGTTCATCGACTGCGCGATCTCGGTTTTGGCGGCTTCTGGGACCTTGCAGTCGGACGCGAGGAAACAATTGCCTGAATATCGCTCCTGAATATCGTTGAACGAACTGCAGGCCTGCGCAATGGCCGCGGAATACTTGCCCGCCGGCAGTTGAGACAGATTTCCGACGTCACACGGACCGCTCCTGAACGAAACGACCTTCCAAGCGAGCGGTCCCTGGGCCTCGGTCATCGTCCGTGCCTGGGTCGCCAACCACGGCGCGATCTGGCTGGGGACGACTGCCCCGATCGTACTCAGGCCCGCCTCGTTCAATGCATCCTGCTCCGACATTGCTTCGAAACTGTGCTGCGCGGTGGACACCCACCCCGGTGCGAACGGGGCCAGTACAACAGTGGTGATGGCCAGCGCGATGAGGATCACGGTGACCATCGACGGGTTGCGTAGCTCGCGTTTGAAGCGCGCAATGCGCGAGCTGTCGTTTTTATATGAAAGGTCCATCTGGCGGGTGGCAACCTGGCGTTCTGGCGGGCCGGAAAGAATTCCAGAAAATTGCCTGGAAACTGAAGAAAGCCGTGCACTGGCTGAAGAGTTACGGGGCTGATCGGTCCGACGGACGCAGCTCGATGTTCGTGGCTGCGCCCGCAGGGCCACACCAGGAATGCTACGCCCGTACAGGCGCAGCAGGTGCGCTATTTTAACGGCAAGCGCGCCGCCAACTAGTCGCGAACCTGGCCAAGGTCGTCCGGGTACGGCTGGACAAGGTTTGCGTCGGAAAATGCCACTCTCAAGCGGTCGAGCACACCCTGCAGTTCAATCACCGCTTGCCCGGGAATGTCGCAGGCAGCCGTCTCAGCGCAATCGGCAGCATACGTCATCTGGATCGTGTCCAGGCTTTCGCACGCAGTTTTGATCGCGTAGGCGTATTTTCCGGGTGGCAATTGGTCCATATGCTCGGCAAAACAGGCTCCGTTCGTAAACGAAACACCCCGCCATTCGATCGGAACATCAGCGGTCTGCATTCGTTCAGCCTGCCGTCTCAGGTACGGGTATATCCAGCTCGCCGCAGTCACATTGACGAAGTGACGCTCTCTCGATAGTTGAACGTCGCTCCAGTTCTCTTTGACGACGCTCGAAACCTTTGGATACGCGATCCCGGCCGGTATCGCCACAACGATGAATGCGATCAAGATGACCGTGCGCAACGGCGGGTTCCGCAAATGCCTTCTCAGGCGACTCTTGAGCGAGTTATCTTCGACCGCGTCGGCGATTCTGGCAAGACCAGGGTGCCGAACGCGAAATTTGTCGCCGTCGCCTTCAGATTTAGCTGTTGGCGGGAATCGATGCGAGTTACTCACGGAAATTAACCAGAGATCTAGTACGGGTCGACCCTGAACTCTGAAATCACGTCCTCGTTGAGTTCAAATCCCAGTCCGGGCCTGTCTGGGACCTCCATCGTCCCGTCGTCTGATATTACGAAATTCGGCAGCAGCAGGTTTTCGATAAGCGGCGAGGGCGGGAACGCAATCGGAAACTCAAAGTAAGGCATGTTGGGCGTGACGGCAGCCAGGTGGAGTTCTGCCGCGACGCCAATGACGTGGCACCAGGTGTGCGGTATGCAGAGAGCGCCAAAACGGTAAGCGTCTTCGGCAATGTTCAGTATCTCATGCATGCCGCCGGCACGGACGGCGCTCGGCTGAACTACACCCAGCCGGCCCCTGCGCAGGAGGTCGGCAAACTCGTGGCGGGTGCTGAAACCCCAGTCGCCGGCCGCAATGCGAACACTGGTCGACTCGGCCAACCGTCGATAGCCCTCGATATTGTCAGCAGGAAGTGGCGCCTCGATGAAAAACGGCCTGAACTGCTCAATCTCCTCGATGGTACGCAGCGCCTGGCCGACGTCCCTCCAGCGGTTCTGGACGTCGATCATGAGATCACGCTTCGGGCCCAAAAGCGACCGCGCTTTTTCGATGACTGCGACATCGGTTGCGACGTCAACATTGCCGAACTGACCGGGCCACTCTTCGATTTTCACGGCCTTTACGCCGCGCGCAATCGCGATGTTCAGACGTTCTTCGAGTTGGTCGAGGTCCGCACCCGGCGGATAGACCGTTGCGTAAGGTGTGACTCGCTTCAGAGGCTCCGTATCGCTCGCAGTCGTGGCGAACGATCGCCAGATAAGCTCGTGGACCGGCTTGCCCTGTGCCTTTCCGGCGATGTCCCACAGCGCAGTTTCTACCGCGCCAATCGCGCCAATTACAACTCCTCTGCGTCCGTAAACGCCGGTCGAGTTATACATCTTCTGCCACAGGCGCTGCACCTGGGTGGGATCTTCTCCGACGAGCAGAGCTTCGAGGCCCAGGGACGACCGGATGATCGCATCGATCACAAGGCTCGGGGCCTCGCACTGCCCGATGCCGCTCACACCTTCGTCGGTATTGACCCGCACCACGGTAAGGTCATACCCGCCAGTGCTGGCTGGAGCGTCACCCGACTCGCCACCAACTTGAAAAGACGGGTTCCATGAGGTCACCGTTCCGTCGGCGTCATCTCTGAGAGCGATCGTCTCGACACTTGTGATCTTCATGGTTGCGCCTTGTGTTCCGGATCGGAAGCCTGGTTTTCGCGCAGTTCAATTTTCTTCACACCCTCTGGAAAATAACTCTGGAGCCTCGCGTACTCTTCACGAAGCTCCTCCCTGGGCTCCCAGTCCACTCCGTAGCGCACGCCCTGAACACCCGCCTGAAGCATTTCCTTCGTGCAACCGAAGCAGGGTCGCCACGTCGAGTAGAGCAGCGATCCCTCTACGGCGATGCCAAAACGTGCCGCCGATAACAGGGCGTTTTGTTCGGCATGTACGCAGATGCAGAGGTCGTAGCCGGTTCCGGACGGGTACTCGTCCCGGTTGGAACATCGCTCGCAACCGCCTTCGTCACAATTGACCGTGCCGCGCGGCGTTCCGTTATAACCCGTCGAAACGATGTGGCCTTCGCGCGCAAGCACCGCACCAACGTGACTGCCCTTGCAGTTGGCCCTGGCTCGCACGCCAACGGCGATCGACATCATGTACTCGTCAATGTCCGGTCGTTTTCGAGTCGACTCTGTCAACTGCGCGATGGTCCTTATGATTCTGGTCGGTGCCGGTGGAGACAGGTACAGGTGGCGCCGGTATTTCGGAACGTATATCAAGGGTTGAGCAGCCCGTCCGCTGCTATCCTAGCCTGAGATTGAAAGCCGTGGGTCAGGCTCGGGCCCGGGCCTGGACACGGATCAATGTGCCTCCGGACTCTCTCGTAATCGTAGACTCGCAATTTTCGATGTCATCAACTCTGTCTACATCTGACTCGCTCCCAAATTCGCAGGGCTGGTTTGGCCCCTACGGGGGCAAGTTCGTGCCGGAAACCCTCATGGCGGCACTTGCCGAGCTTGAAGTTGCCTACGACAGCGCGCGGCAGGACGACTCTTTCTGGGAGGAGTTCGAGGACCTCCTGACGAACTATGTTGGTCGACCCACGCCGATGTACCACGCGAAGAACCTGACCGAAAAGCTCGGTGGGCCAGAGATTTACATCAAGCGTGAGGACCTGAACCACACCGGCGCTCACAAGATCAACAACGCCATTGGGCAAGCGCTACTCGCCAGGCGGCTGGGCAAGAAGCGGATCATTGCCGAGACAGGCGCCGGTCAACACGGCGTGGCGGTGGCAACGGTATGCGCACAAATGGGCCTTGAGTGCATCGTCTACATGGGCGAAGAAGATATTCGCCGCCAGGCGCCGAACGTGTACCGGATGCGAGAGCTTGGGGCCAGAGTCGAGCCCGTATCGTCTGGCAGCAAAACTTTAAAAGACGCCATCAACGAGGCGATCCGGGACTGGGTTTCCAACGTGGAGACCACCCATTACATAATCGGAAGCGTCGTCGGACCCCACCCCTACCCGAAGCTGGTCCGAGATTTTCAGTCGGTCATCGGCAAAGAGGCACGCCAGCAGATCATCGACATGGCCGGCCGGCTACCCGACTACGTCGTGGCCTGCGTCGGCGGCGGCTCGAATGCCATAGGAATCTTCTCTGCATTTTTGGACGACGCTGAGGTTGGCCTGATCGGTGTGGAAGCTGCGGGCGAGGGCCTTGACGGACGACACGCGGCGACGATGTCGAGGGGTCGACCGGGCGTGCTGCACGGATCGCTGAGTTACCTGCTGCAGGATGAGCATGGCCAGGTGATCGAAGCGCACAGCATTTCAGCCGGGCTCGACTACCCTGGCGTAGGCCCCGAACACAGCTACCTGAAGGATACCGAGCGCGCCAGCTACGTTTCAGCGACCGACGACGAAGCGCTTGCGGGGTTCAGGTTGCTGAGCCGTTCCGAGGGGATAATCCCCGCGCTCGAGCCCGCTCACGCAATCGGCTACATGATGAAGTGGGTGCCCACTCTGCCGAAAGACCAGATCGTGCTGCTGCTGCTGAGCGGCCGGGGCGACAAGGACCTCGACACGGTGGCCGCCGCTTCGGGTGTTGAACTGTAGGGGCTTGTTTCTCGATTAACTCCCTCGCCCTGGCAGGGAGACGGGTGCCCTCTGGGCGCGGGTGTGGGTCGCGTCTGCCAGAGGATACGAGTTGCCCTGCCGTTCCTCCTCGCAATTACCCCGTCAACGCTGCTGGCTATCCCTCCCAACCGGTAAAATGCGGCAACGTTCAAGGCGTTGGCGAGAAGTTCAACTCGGTTTCGGAGGACTGCGTGGCAAAAACCGAAAAAAGTTCAAAAACTTCTGAAGCCCTGGTGGGCTTTGAATCGAAGTTGTGGCAGGCGGCCGATGCCATCAATGCCAACCTGGCGTCGCCTGGTTACCCTGTGCAGCAGGACTCAACGTCATGAACCGCACGATAAAGCAAAAACTGGCTGAGATCGAAACTCTCTGCCGCCGTCACCATGTCCTGCGGCTCGACCTGTTTGGCTCCGCTGCCACCGGACAGGACCGGCCAGACGAAAGCGACCTGGACTTCCTGGTCGAGTTCGTCACGGTGCCACCCGGCTCGTACGCTGACGCCTACTTCGGCCTGCTTGAATCCCTGGAACAGCTCTTCGACCGACCGGTGGACCTCGTCGTCGAATCGGCCATCAAGAACCCGTACTTCCGGGAAAGCGTCGAGCGCACAAGGGCAAGGGTTTATGCGGCTTGAAGCCCGAAAATACCTTTTCGACATTGAGCGCGCCGCCGGGCTCGTGGCGCAGTTCACTGCGGGCAAGGAGTTCGCGGACTATGAGCAGGAAGATATGCTGCGCTCTGCGGTAGAGCGGCAGTTCGAGGTCATCGGCGAAGCGCTGGCGCAACTGAGCAAGCTGGACTCAGTGCTTGCATCCCGAATCACCGGGTACAGGCGTATTACGCCTTCCGCAACATCCTCATCCATGGTTACGCCGAAGTGGACAGTCGGCTCGTCTGGGACGTAATCGAGACCAATCTGGTTACCCTGCGCCGCGAAGTCGCCGAACTGACGGTGGAGCGGTGAGACGGAGACGCCTCGTTGAGATCACTCGACATTCGTGGACCGATTACCGACTATCTGGCTTCCAGCTGTCTGTAGTTCCCGCGTACGCTGTTTGCAGTCT
>JADFLG010000146.1 GCA_022564545.1 Chloroflexota bacterium
GTCGTTTTCGGGCTTGGACTGATTGGCTTCGGGTTGTCGGAAAACTACTGGATAAGCCTTGCCTTCCTGTTTGTGACCGGGCTGGGATTCCCGCTGTGGGTTACCTCGGTCGTAACTCTGTTGCAGGACCACTCGAAGCCGGAATATCTGGGCCGGGTAATGGCTGTTTACGCAATAGCACTCCAGGGTGTTTCGATCGGCTGGATGCTGGGTGGGGTTTTGATGGATTCAATAGGCAACTTCCCCACTGTTCTGGTCGCTGTGGGCGGCGGCTGGGTGATCGTGCTGGTGGCGATGGTCTTGTCCGCGGATTTCAGGCGTGCATGAAAACTGTGGCTGGCGAGTGATAAATTGGGCCGCCCATGAACATCATCGACGCACATCCGCATATTTACTCTGGCGACCGCCAGAAGTACCCGACTATCGACGATCCGTGGAATCCGGGCGAACCTGCAACAGCTGAAGACCTGAAGTCGAAGATGGATGATGCTGGCGTTGACCGGGCCGTGTTCATCCAGACCAGCACGTTCTATGGCCATGACAACCGCTACGTGATGGACTCGACCCGTCGGCATTCAGAGTGGGCAACTGGAGTCGTAACTCTTAGTCCCGATAATCCGCAGCACATTGAAGTGCTCGAAAACGCAGTGAGCAACTACTCGGTGAGGGGCCTGAGAGGCACGACCGATCAAAATGGCAAGATCGGTTCGTCGAACGTGAAGCGACTCTGGACCAAAGCCCGCGATCTCGGAATCGTGGTGAACTGCATGGTGATGGACGACCTTGATCGCGTTTCAGAGATCGAAGCACTCGCAAACCATCTCGACAACCTTCGAATAGTCATCGACCACTGCTTCATGCTGAACACTTTCCGAAAGACAGAAGAAACCCTGATCGCGCTCGAACGACTGTCGAAACTCCCGAACATCCATGCCAAGCTGACCAGCGGCACGCATGGGTCGGCACGGGTCTATCCGCACGAAGACATGCACGGACCGCTGAAACGGGTCATCGAAGCGTTCACGCCCGACCGCTGCGTCTGGGGATCGAACTTCCCGAACGCGCTGTGGTCGAAAGGCACCAGCTACGCCCAGAACCTGTCGCTCTTCACCGAAGAACTGGGGCTTTCGCAGCCTGAACAACAAGCCATTCTCGGCGGAACAGCCGAACGACTCTGGTTCTCATAGCTATACTCTCGACATCCGGCATCATTCGCGCCTAGTAGAATCTGACACCATGACCACCAAACAGCGCCCCGTCATAAAGAAACCGCTTGCCGTGCACGTGATGGCGAAGCCGAGCGGCGCCATCTGCAATATCGACTGCACGTACTGCTTCTATCTCGAAAAAGAAAAGCTCTATCCCGAAAAGGCCCGCGGATCGTGGAAGATGGGCGATGAGGAGCTCGAGCTGTACGTAAAGCAGTACATCGAGGCCCAGGACGTACCGCAGGTGAACTTCGCGTGGCAGGGCGGCGAGCCGACGCTGCTCGGAGTCGATTTTTACCGCAAGGCAGTAAAGCTTCAAAAGCAGTACGCCGGCGGCAAGCAGATCTCCAACGCATTCCAGACAAACGCAATGCTGCTCGACGACGAGTGGTGCGAGTTCCTGGCCGAAGAGAATTTCCTGATGGGCGTGTCTATTGACGGCCCGGAAAAGATCCACAACCGTTACCGCGTTGGGCGTGGCGGCGAGCCGACCTGGCACAAGGTCATGGCAGGGATCGAGGTCATCAAGAAACACAAGGTCGAGTTCAACACGCTGACCGTGCTGCACAAGCACAATGCCGATTATCCGAAGGAGCTGTACGAGTTCCTGACGCGCGAGGTGGGAAGCCACTTCCTGCAGTTCATCCCGATCGTCGAGCGCGTCGCCGACAACCTGCCCGCGCACTTCCTGCAACTCGTCGGGCCCGAGTTCCGGGACGGCGCAACTGTCACCGAATGGTCGGTCGGCTCGGAGCAGTACGGCCGGTTCCTGAACGGTATTTTCGACCAGTGGGTCCGGAAAGACATCGGCAAGTATTTCGTCCAGATTTTCGATACGACCCTCGCCGGGTGGATGAACCAGGACCCCGGGCTGTGCATCTTCGCCGAGACCTGCGGCGATGCGATGATCATCGAGCACAACGGCGATGTCTACTCGTGCGACCATTTCGTTTACCCGGAGTACAACCTGGGCAATGTCAAGGAAAAAACCATTCGCGAGATGGCGGAAAGCCCGGAGCAGCGGAAGTTCGGGACCGACAAGCGCGACACGCTGCCCCAGTACTGCCTGGACTGCGAATTCAGGCAGGTTTGCAACGGCGGCTGCCCGAAGCAGCGGTTCATTAAGACGCCCGATGGCGAAGACGGCCTGAACTACCTGTGCGCCGGTTATAAGATCTTCTTTGGCCATACCAAGCCGTACCTGATGGCAATGGCCGGTGAGTTGAAGAGCGGGCAACCCGCTGCGAACATCATGGCCAGGACCAGCCGGCTGCCAGAACCATCGGGTAATCCGTACGTCGGGGTGGGGCGCAACGACCCCTGCCCGTGCGACAGCGGCAAAAAGTTCAAACGCTGCCACGGGGCGCGTTAGCGTTCATCGCCGGTATACGTCATTCCGACCGGAGCGGAGGAATCTATCGCTCGTTTGGCGGCGATAACGTTTCGCAAGTCTCGAGTTGATTCCGTTCGCCTCCCATCTCGCGGATGCTATGTCCAGATCCCTCCGCTCCGAGACCGTCTCAGAAAGCCATCCGGCCGACGAATCTCGGAATGAGGTAACGGAATCAGCCGGAAATGGCGCTGCTGGTTGCGGGTATCTGCCTACAGACAGCTATTATTGCGCATGTCGTCGAGGTGTCCGACTTATGAGACAGCCTCCTCCGGTCGGGATGACTTGGTCGGTCGCGTATCCGGCTTCGCGGCGCGCGCCAGACCAGGGCGTTAGTCGCCGGGCGATTTACGTAAAAAGTAAAACCTAATCAGGTTGCTTCTTAGAAACTGCGCTCTGGATGAACCGCTCGGTCTCCTCTTCCGAATTTTCGAACCACCAGGGTCGCTCGAATGGATAATCGGCGGACATGTACACGCCCGCGCAGGCGATGATCCCGGCTGCGACCAGCGCCGCCTGAGCCAGCCCGGCGGGATCAAAAAACCAGTTGATTAGTGCGAACGCCACCGACGCCAGACCGAACGTGCCAATCACCGACCCAACCGTAGGATCTCGAGGACCGTTCAGCAGCGAATCGAACGGGTTGTTCGGGCTGTACACCAACTGAAATCGCTTGCCGACCGGATTGTTCTGCCGGAACTCTTCCGCCTCGCGCATTTCTCTTCGCCCGGTCGACCGCCATCGGGCGATATGCTCGTCCTTCCACTGCTCGCCTTCCACAGTGTACGAATACTCGACGTGAATATTCATTGAAAGGTCCCATCGGGTCGACCCGGCATTGTGTCGGGTGCCAATGTTCAATTTGCTGACCCCGGTGATGACAGCATCGGCAACGGGCCAGCCCCACGATTTTTTCGCAAAACTCGCGTAGGCCCTCCCGCCAATAAACAACGCCGTGCCGATCACGATAATCGGTAGCCATGTTCCTGTATCTGCAAGCATTGGACCGAACTCACCAGCCTCCAAACGGCAGTATAGCCAAACCGTCACAACCGATCACGTACGACACTGGCCGACATATCGAATCAGCCGCCATTGGTCTCGTTCAACAAATCGTGCCGGTTGCACCCGCCCGTGAGCCGGTTGAGGTGCCACTTGCGGTCAAAGTGCCGTCGACACCGAAATAAACGTGCCACTGGCACACCTACCTCGCTCCGGGAGTTAGAATTCCACGGGTTAATTCGATCCGTCCGACCATTACCTCGTACCTGTTGGGAGCAATTCAAATGGAACCAAGGCCAAACCGCGCCAAACAGAAGCTCGCCAATGGCGAAATCGTCACAATTGTCAGCGGAATCACACACCCCGACGATATCGACGCGGCCGGCCCTATCGGGTTCGACGGCATCTGGCTGGAAGGCGAACACGGGTGGGTCGACGCCTCGGAACTGGGGAACCTGACCCGGGCCTGCGACATCTGGGGCATGACCTCCGTCGCCAGGATCAACGCCAACGACCAGGGTCTCATATATCGCACCCTCGACCGGGGTGCGCAGGCCATCGTCGTCCCTCATGTCAACAACGCTGCTGAAGCGAAAAATGTCGTTGAGGGCGGGAAATTCACCCCGGTCGGCAAGCGCGGCATGTTCACCAGCCGGCAGGGCCTGGGCGTCGACAACTATTTCGACACCGCAAACGACCACACAATGCTCATCGTGCTGATAGAGGACATCATCGCCTGGGAGAACCTTGACGAAATTATCGCAGTCGACGATATCGACGTTTTCTTCGTGGCGCCCTCCGATTTCGCATCTTCGATGGGCCATATGGGCGATGTCCAGCACCCCGATGTGCAGCAAAAGATAAACGACGCCCTTTCGCGGATCGTTGCGGCTGGCAGGAACGCAGGCGCACTGGCAACAAACGAAAACGCCGCCGGATACGTAGGAATGGGTGTCAGGTTCCTGATGACGGGAGTCAGCCCCTGGATCAAAACCGGGTTCACCCAGTTCGTTGCTAACGCTCAGTCTGACCAATCTACGAAATGAGTTTCTCGAATTGAAAAGTGTGAAGTCCAAACGACGCCTCGTCGCAATCGGGATATTCACGTTGGCGTTGATCTGGCTCACCGCGTGTCAGGCTGCGGGTAGAAACCCAGACGACCTTGAAATTCCGGTTATACAGGCGACGGCCGATCTGTCGCTGTGCCAGAACGACCGGTATCCGCAGGACGCACCCGCGTTCGAGGACGTCTCGTCCGAACAGCTGGTGGCACGGGCGTCTGGCATCAGAGTGTTCGACCGGCAAACCGGCGACGGCCCTGTGCCGACGATCCAGGACCTGGTCACTGTCAGGTACACAGGGTGGCTCACGGACGGCTGTATATTCGATTCGACCTTCACACGGGATCAGGACGCTCAACTGCTGCTCGTTAGCCTGATTCCGGGTTGGCGAGAAGCGATACTGACGATGGCAACTGGCACGATCAGACGAGTCGAGATACCGCCGGACCTGGCGTACGACGATCTCGGTTCCCCGCCGACCATCCCGCCAAATGCGACTCTCACCTTCGATATCGAACTGGTCAGCGTTCTTACCCCGGCAGTAGCGCAGATGACCGCAACTGCCGCCGCAGCCTCCTTCACTCCGACGCCTGAAGGAAGCGCCGGTGTGCTTGATTGCAACGCAGGTTACCCGGACACTGCCCCACGGTACGACGATGTGAGCGGGGACCAGTTGGTGATTCAAGAGTCTGGTATCAGCGTCTTCGATATCGCGGTGGGCGATGGCAACTCACCTGGCCCGGACGACACCGTAAACGTCCACTACACTGGCTGGCTGACGGATGGCTGTGTATTCGACACCTCATACTCAAGCGGACAGGTGGTGAGCTTCCCCGTTGGCGGAGTCATCCCGGGTTTCAGGGACGCTATTCTCGGCATGAAAGTGGGCGGTCACCGCCGGGTCGAGATCCCGCCGGAACTCGGATACGGCGACATCGGTGCAGGCGCCGCTATTCCACCGGGGGCAACGATCATCTTCGACATCATCCTGGAAAGCATCGGCGACCAGTAGGGCGATTCAATTTCCATCCCTCTCCCTCGGGAAGAGCTAACAGCCTCTTACGGAATCAGATCGATGGGTGGGCCGATGAGGCCGATCGACCCGGGCTCGCCGCTCTCGCGGTAGTAGTACACGTTTATCCGCACGTGCGGCGGATCAGGCAAAATCAGTGGCGCTGTGTAGATGCCATTTTCGGATATCGTCCCGGCGTAATCGATCACCTCGTTCTGATGCTGAACCTGGTAATAAGCGACGATCAGCGGCGCACCCCATCCGTCGTCGGTAACGATCTGGGTACTCGCACCGAGTTTTAGACCCCCCTCCACAGGAGGGTCGAACGAGACTCGCTTGAGCGGCATGTATGGACCGCCAGCTCTTGCTTCCTCGTGAGCGCGCGGCACCCCGTTGCCAGTGATCTCTACTGAATACTCAACCTCAACGTCATCTTCTCTCGATATTGCTTTAATAGTTACAAAGTGTTCACTTGGTACCCACCTCGGCGCGGTGTAAACACTCTCGATAAAAATCCCACGGTCTCCGGGAACGTTGTGTGGCGAAGAAACCTTGAATATTGCGGGAACTGGATTGCCTGATTCTCTGTCGTACAGTTCAAATTCGACTGAGCTATTTACATCAATGACAAACGACTGTGGTCGTATCTCGTATTTGGATGGGACCACCGCAGGCTCGGCTCGATCGCCAGAACACGCCGTGACCAGCATGATCGCGGTAGCTG
>JADFLG010000002.1 GCA_022564545.1 Chloroflexota bacterium
TCAGGTTGAGCGCATACAGGTCGGCTGCGGTTTCAGCCTTGCGCGACAGCCAGTTGGCAACCGGCAAAGCAACCAGCGAAACGCCAACCCCGACGACTAGCACAAGCGGCAAACCCGCGATATCAGCGATTCCGCGCAGGCCAAGCGAACCGGTCCATGCAACAAGCGCCAGGTCGATCACAAAGAAGCTAACGAATATCAGGACCGACTGAACCAGCATCATCTTCCACACATCGCCCCTTACGTGGTGGCCCAGTTCATGCGCCATCACCACCTCGATCTCCTCAGGAGTATTCGATTCGATCAGGGTGTCGGAAATGATGATCCGCCGGGTGCGTCCCCACCCGGTAACCGCCGCGTTCGCCTTCGTTGACTTGTCGCCGAGGTGCCAGACGTAAACGCCCCGCACATGCGTCCCGATCCGGTCGGCCAGTGCGAACAGCCGGTCCTTCAGTTCGCCATCGGGAATCGGTTCGAACTTGTAAAAGAGAGGCAGTATCAGGACCGGCAACAGGGCCGCCAGCGCGACGATCAGCAGCGTCGCCCCAACAGCCGCCCAGAGCCACCACAGGTCGGGCTGCGAACGCAGCAGCCAGTAGATGCCCGATATGACCGCAACGAGCAACACGGTCTGGATCAGCGTTCCCTTGAGCCAGTCCCACAGCCAGCCTGAGAGAGAAAGCTTGCTGAGCCCGAACCGCTTTTCGACCACGAACCCCGAATACACCTCAAACGGGAACTCAATGGCCTGGAGACCTGCCCCGGCTACCAGCAAGTACAACACGACAATCAACGCTGACGTGCTGGTCCAGCCCTCTGCGAGATTTCTGATCGCCTCCGAACCGCCTGCCAGCAGGAACGCCAGTGGTACGACGATGTTCAGGCCCATCGAGATGAGCGACATCGTCAGCTTTATCCGCTGATACTGGCGTGCCTTCGGCAGACTTTGGGCTTTTGACGGATCGGGCGATCGGGGTTCTGTGCCGGACGATTCGTCGTCGATTTTGATCGATTCTTGCAAAGTCAGTCCCACACCTCGACCGTGCGTTTCTTGAACAGGTCCCAGTCCCACTCGGCACCCCAGCCGGGAGCGTCGGGAGGCGAGATTCGCCCCCGTTCCGGAATGACGGGGTTCATCATGCCAAGAGACTTGCCGACTTCATCGTGCCAGCCGCCGGGGAAGTACTCGTAAAAACTGGTGTTCTGCACGGAACAGAGCAGGTGGGCGTGAACGAGCCCCCACAGGCCACCGTTGCCGTTGAACTCGACGTTTGTGCCGTGCAGTTCGGCAAGGTGGGCCAGTTTCAGACCGGCAGTCACACCCGTCCTGGCGTTGTACCTGATCAGGTCAGTCGCACCTGAGATCAGCCACTGGGCCGAGATTTCGACATCGTACATTAGCGTCTCGTTCGCCATGATCGGGATAGTCAATTCGGCGGCGAGTTGAACGAGTTTATTGTGAAATTGCTCGGTCAGCGGCTCTTCAAACCAGCGGTACCCCAGTCCTTCCAGCGCCTTTCCGACCGTGACCGCTTCGTCGTACGTGTAGACCGCCACCGGATCGTGCATGAGTTCGATCGCCGGCCCAACGGCCTCGCGAATCGCGGTCAGCCATTCGATGTTTTCCCTGAATGGGTGGTAGAAGTGGTCTTTGGTAGCTATGAAGCCTTCACCGACCGCTGCGCGGGCGTCGTCGACCGCTTCCTCGATGGTCGCTCCCCGGATGTTGAGGTACGCGGGCAGTGAGTCGCGGACACGCCCTAGCAGTGCCCAAACTGGCATATCTGCCGCCTTGCCCGCGATGTCCCACAGGCAGTTGTCGAACGAGCCGAACCATCCCGGAACCCGGTATAACCATCGCGTGCCCTGGTGGAGCTTCTGGTAAAGGTGCTCCCTGTAGAGCGGGTCTTCTCCGACGACGAGGCCCCGCAGTTGCTCCACATCGTGTCTGGTAAGCGATGCGACGCCTTCTGAAATAGCCGTGCAGTGACCAGTTATGCCCTCGTCGGTGTCGACGTGGAGGACGAATTCGTGCTGCCGGCGCGTCGCCGAACCGGACTCGGCGCCGGTACTGGACGGTGGTGCGTGGAGCCACCGTTCCCGTTGTTGGCCGGCGAGCTTTATCAACTCGAACTGGCGCACCGGTTGGTCGGTTTCGAGGACGGTGAGACGTACGTTCGTGATCTTCATCGGTCTTCCCCGGAGTGTCAGCCGCTGACGAAGTGATTGCCGCCGATTGTTTAGAACATTCGCTGACTTTTACGCCGGTTCGTCCACAATAACGGCTTTTCCCCGCGTGAAGCGTTCGAGAACTGTTTCGTCTACTTCAATACCGAGTCCGGGCCGTGCCGGAACTTCGACCCTGCTGTTCGTCTGCGTGAAAAACGGTTCGGTAAGGTTTTCTCTTATCGGGTGCGGAGTCTGATCGAACTCCAGAACAGACTCGTTCTGATACGGGATACTGGTCTGCCCGATCTGGTTGACGGGCTGAACCGCAAGTGCGTGGAGCGCGGCGGCGAAACTGATCCCGGTGCCCCAGAAGTGTGGATTGAACTTCACTCCAAACGCCTGTGCCATCAGCCCGACTCGGTGCATTTCCGAGGGGCCGCCCACTCCGCAAATGTCGGGCTGGATGATGTCGAAAGTCCGGTTCGCCAGCCGAGGTGCGAATTCCCAGCGCGTGGAAAGACTCTCACCGCCAGATATCGGAATAGGCGAACGTTCCTGCACGAGTTTGTTTGCGGCGTCGTCCCTCGATGCACACGGTTCCTCGAACCAGGTGAGTTCGTTATCGGCAACCATGTTGGCAAACGTAATGGCGGTGGCCGGGTCATATGACTCGTTAGCGTCGAACATGAGCCGGACATCGGGGCCGATCGTCTCACGCACCGCTCGGATCCGCGCCGCGTCTTCGCTGAGGGGCAACGCGCCGACCTTCATTTTCATGCCCGAGAAACCCTGGTCGACGTAGCCCATGGCCTCGTCTAGCAGGGGCTGCAGGGCGTAGCCGTCGACGTAGTACAGGCCGGTGGCGTAAACCGGGACCGAGTCGTGGATTCGCCCGCCCATCACTTCTGCTACCGGTTTGCCCGTGCTTTTGCCGACGATGTCGTGCAGTGCAGTGTCGATGGCGCTGATCGCGTTGCTCGCGCCCTTTGCAAAAACGTGGCTCTGGTATACGGCCCGATGCAGCTTGTGCCAGATCTTGCCGAGATGGCCCGGGTCTTCTCCGATTGCCACACGGGCGAGGGTTGCGATGCCCGGGACTGAATCGCCGGAACCGTACGTTTCGCCCCAGCCAACGATTCCGTCGTCGGTGATGACTTTCATGACGATCACGCTGCGAACGTTGGTCCATCGCTGGGACCAGCCGAACGGTTGTTCAAGTTCGGCCTCTACGAATCGGACCTCGATGCGTTCGATTTTCATTGTTGATGCGTGAACAGCTCTGGTTGGATGGGTGGTTTGGTAACTATCCCAAAACGCTTGTGGGTCGAGTTGTTAGACAGACGGGCATGCGTGGGCACCCGTCTCCCGGAGGAGAGGAGGTTTTGAGATAGTTTCTTAGCCGCGCTGGGCCCAGTCGGCATCGAGCTTTTCGAACCGGCTGCTGAGTTCTTCTACCACCGACTCAGGGATTGGAAGCTCGTTCTCGACCTGCCTGATGTTGGCCTCCATGTGCGACGGGTCTTTGGTGCCGACGATTGCAACGTTGACGTCGGGGTTGGCAAGTGTGTACCCGAGCGAGGTGAGGATCCCGTTCGCGGGCTCGCCCTCGATCGGGCCCAGTGCACACATGGCTATGGCGCGCTCAAGATACGGTTCGTCGTACCCGCGGACTTGCGACTTCGATGTCTCACCGCGTGATTTCGCCCAGCTGCCACCGGCGATCGGCCGCTTGATTATCGTGCCCATCCCCTTCGATACGGCTTTTTCGAGTAAACCTGAAGTTCGCGCTCGTTGCTCCACAAGGTTGTAGCTGGTTTGGAGAGTGGCGAAGAGGCCAGAATCGACTGCCCAGTGCGCGGCCTCATTGTCGCCGGAGTAGCCGATAAACCTGGTCTTGCCTGCCTGCTGGGCCTCCTGTAGCGCTCGGACTACGTCGCCTTTTTCGAGTACGTCTATGTCGCACGAATGGAGTTGCACAAGGTCAACGTGGTCGGTCTTCAGGCGGTGCAAGCTGCGGTCGATCGAATCGACAACTGTCTGGTACGTCCATTCTTCACCATCGTACCCGCCGGTGATGTGACCGGCCTTGGTCGCGAGGAAATAGTCGTTTCTGCGATGCGAAACACCGATGCCAATCAACTCTTCTGATATGCCGTAACAGGCTGATGTGTCGAGGAAGTTGATTCCCCGGTCGAGCGCTGTGTTCAGGACGCTGGAGGCCTGGGCCTGATCGCCAAGTGAGAGCTCAAATCCCACCTCTGCCAGGCCGACGCCCAGTCGGCTTGTCTCAAATCCTGTGTTTCCAAAACGGACTGTTTGCATCGTCAATATCGCTTCTGGATGATTTCGGAATCGCTGGCCCGAAGCTTACTCCCCGGCAGGAATAAACGTGATCGGGAGGCAAATCTGTTTTTGGGATTTGTGGGATTCTGGCAAAAGAAAAGGCCCGTGCAATCTGCACGGGCCATGATGATTACATGCGGCTAGCTCAGGTAGCTTTACCGATCTTGAACATCTTAGTGCTGCAGACCGGGCACGTACCCTGGGAAGCAGGGCGTCCGTTCTTCATCGTAATCTGCTCGGCGTTCTGCATCTCACGCTTGGTCTTACATTTCATGCAGTAGGCTTCCATGGTGGCCCCCCGGAACTTGTAATGTGTGTACTCCGCTTACGAACGCATCGTGCGCTTGTGCGGTAGATCGTTGGACGACCCTACTACATCTTTTTGAACTTGTCGCTAGTTCAAATGGGCAACTCGGCGTGTGATTACAGGAACCGCCGTTCACTCACCTAGGGGCGGGTGGTGGAATCGTAACCGTGTAGATGGCGATTGTTACGTAAACCGTCGAAATAACGATATGTAAAAGCTGGAATCAACCAATTTGTAAATTGGTCCATTTTAAGGCATAAAACGGGCAAATTCGTGTATCTGACCAATAAACGGCTATTTCCCAACTGTAAACGAGATTGCGCTACGAGTGAGTGTTCATCGTGGGATCAACTATAATTTCGAGTCGAAAATTACCGCTGGCGGGCATGATTCATATGGTCGCGGTGGCCCGAGAAATCAAATCAGGCAAGTCAGGCCATTCAGGAAAATACCGGTGCCAACGACTCAATCGAGTGAATCTGTAGAGGAACTGAAAATCGACGCGACCAGTGCGTTGCGTTCAGCAGATTCCAGAGATCAGCTCGAGGCATGGCGTGTCGAATATCTTGGGCGCAAGGGTCGCCTTACGTCGGTTCTCAGGGGTCTCGGATCACTGGACATTGAGCAGCGCAAGGTCGTCGGAGCGTCGGCCAACCGCCTTCGAGCCGAACTGGAATCGCTTTTCGATGAGCGGCTGCAACAGGCTAAATCGGCCAGGGTTCCCGCAGGCTCAATCGACGTCACCCTTCCGGGTCGCAAACCGGCATTAGGTGGTCTGCACCCGTCGACTCAGATGATCCGGGAGATCACCCAGGCATTCAACGAGATGGGCTTCCAGACAATTGAGGGTCCAGAGATCGAGTTGGAGCGCTACAACTTCGACATGCTAAATATTCCCGCCGATCACCCGGCGAGAGATCAGTTCGACACGATATGGGTCGATCAGGATTCGCGCGACGATATTTTGTTGCGCACGCACACCTCGCCGATGCAGGCCCGGGTTATGGAAAAGACCGATCCGCCCGTGCGTGTTGTTGTCCCCGGTAAATGCTACCGGTACGAGGCGACGGACGCGACGCATGAATGGCAGTTCAACCAGGTCGAGGGACTGGCCGTGGACGAAGGCATTACGTTTGCCGATCTGAAAGGCACGCTGTACGAGTTTGCCAGGCGCATTTTCGGCCCCTCACGAAAAGTTCGGTTCCGCTGCGACTACTTCCCGTTTGTCGAACCGGGCGTCGACATGTCGATCGACTGGAACGGCCGTTGGATTGAGATTATGGGTGCCGGGATGGTCCACCCAAAGGTATTGGAAAACGCCGGGTACGATTCAGATAAATACACAGGGTTCGCGTTCGGCATGGGCCCCGAGCGGATTTCAATGTTGCGGAACGACATAACCGACATCAGGCACTTCTTTGCGAACGACCTGCGGTTCCTTACACAGTTTTAGGGCCGGCGAACGCGCCGGCCGCTCCTCTTGTTTTTGGGTATTTGGGTATTTGGCCGGGGCTTAAAAAGCGTCGTATCTGTTACCACCTGTGATTCTGACCGATCGTTAATATTGAGAAATACGCATGAAGGTCCCTGTTTCCTGGCTGAGTGAGTACGTAGACATCGACATAAGTCTCGACGATCTGGCCGATCGGCTGACGATGGCGGGCAACGAAGTCGTCGCGATCGAGCGGACCGGCTGGATCGACGATGTCGTGGTGGGTTACGTCCGGGCTGTTCGACCGCATCCCGACGCTGACCGGTTGACACTTGTGACAGTGGATCACGGCGATGGCGAGGCTGAGGTCGTGTGTGGAGCGCCCAATGTCGCACAGGGCCAGAAAGTTGCCTACGCGTCGATCGGTGCGGTTTTATTTGACGCTTACTCCGATGAGCCCGGAAAAACCCGGAAGCTGAAGCGTTCTAAGATTCGCGGTGTTGTGTCAGAGGGAATGGTCTGCTCGGTCAGAGAGCTCGGCATTGGCGATGAACACGACGGAATCCTGGTTCTCGACGAAGGCGCGAGAGTGGGCACGCCGATCGGTGAAGTGATAGGCGAGTCGGTATTAGACATCGAGTTGACGCCGAACCGCCCGGACTGTCTTGGAATTGTCGGCGTCGCAAGGGATGTCGCGGCGATCACAGGCAACCAGCTCCGTGAGCCGGACGTTTCGTACGAGTCGACCGGCCCGGACGTGCACGAGCTTGCATCGGTTGAAATTGCTGATCCAGACCTCTGTCCCAGATATACAGCCTCCGTGATCGAGGGTCTGAAAATCGGTCCATCGCCGAAGTGGCTGCAGGAACGTTTGGCGTCGGTCGGCGAACGGCCTATCAACAGCATTGTCGACATCACGAACTTCGTGATGTTCGAACTGGGTCAACCGCTCCATGCGTTCGACTACGACAGGGTTGTAGATCACAAGGTCGTTGTGAGGCGCGCTGCAGACGGTGAAAAGCTCGTCACTCTTGATGAGAAGGAGAGGAAGCTCGACCGCGACATGCTGCTCATTGCCGACCCCGAGCGTGGAATCGGTCTTGCAGGGGTGATGGGTGGTGCGAATACGGAGATATCGGACACGACGACTACGGTCTTTCTGGAGTCGGCGACTTTCCACGGTGTTAACAACCGCCGGACTGCGCGTGCGCTTGAGCTTTCAAGCCAGGCAACCCTGCGTTTTGAGAAGGGGTTGAGGTCGGGGCTGAGCGAGGTCGGGCTCCGGCGGGCGACAAAACTTATTCTCGAAATTGTTGGCGGGAAGGCCGCTTCGGGGATTATCGACGTGCATCCGGGCGATGGGAAGGAACGGCAGTCTGTTGAATTCCGTCGCGACCACATCAAAAAAATTCTCGGTGTCGAGTTCGACAGTACGCTCGTAGAAACAACACTCAAGAATCTCGGATTCAACTTCAGAAGACGTGATTATGGATGGCAGGTAAGGATTCCTTACTGGCGTCCTGATATTTCCATTCCAGAGGACCTTGTTGAAGAGCTTGCACGGATTATTGGGTATGACAATATCCCGGCAACTACACTTTCCGGTCGAACGCCGAAGTGGCAATCGCAGCCTGCACTGGAGCTTCGAAGGCGCGTTACCGACGCGCTGGTAGAGGCCGGCATGCGAGAGACCATTAGCTACTCTGCCACGACTACCACAGGTGAGGCACGGATCAACCTGCCCGTCGACACGCCCCGGGCCATCAAGCTCCGCAATCCGGTCAGTGCCGATTTCGCGGTGATGCGGCGTACTCTGCGAGAAACGATTTTAGAGACGGTCGCCCGCAACTCGCGCACCTGGCGCGGTCCAATTGCTGTATTTGAGGCCGGTAGCGTGTTCCTCGATTACGGAGAGGGCTTGCCCGAAGAGCGGCAGATGGTGGCCGGGGCGTTCGCGGGGCCGCGAAACGATCTGCACTGGGACGCCTCAAATGATTCTTCGGACTTCTACGACGCGAAGGGCGCCCTCGAAGCGGTGCTTGGCGATCTGGGAATCCAGGCGGTCTTCGAGCCCGACGAAGACGCGTCTTTCACGCCAGGGCGCACCGCGGTCGTCAAAGTCCCGGCTGCGGACCACCTGGCGATAGGCGTCGTTGGTGACGTGGCACGTGACGTTTTTGCACAGTTCGATGCCGAAGTCGAGAGTGTGGCCATGTTTGAACTCGACCTTGCGGCGGTCCTCAAGGTCGTTCAAGACTCTGGCAAATCTGGCAAGTTTGAAGAGTTTGTCAGGTTGCCAGCGTCACAACGCGATCTTTCGCTTATTGTCGATACCGGCACAACAGCAGGACAAATAGTCGAGATCGCAAGTCGCAACAGGATAGTGACATCGGCGACGGTGTTTGACGTGTTTCAGGGTGAGGGTGTTCCCGAAGGCAAAAAGGCCGTTGCAGTGAGGCTGGTCTACCAGTCGCCGAACAAGACCCTCACCGCGGATCAAGTCGCCAAGATCGAGCAACAGACTCTGAAACAGCTGTTGAATGAACTCGGTGCGGAGCTCCGCGTTTAATGGCCGATAGATGGCACTCTAATGACCGAACAACACGATCACACCCGACCGCACAGGCACCACTACGACGAAGAGATGCTGAGTGTTGAAGAGGCGCGAGATCGCATCCTCTCGTACTTCGACAAGCTGCCAGCCGTCGAAACGCCCCTGATCAACGCACTCGGCCAGGTCCTGGCTGAAGAGCTGGTTGCACCCTTTGACATACCGCCACTCGCGAATTCGGCAATGGACGGTTACGCCGTAATTGCTGCCGATACCACAGGAGCGACCAGTGGAGCCCCCGTCGAGTTGCCGGTTGTTGGAGTTATCGCGGCGGGACAGTTACCCGAGCGGCCCCTGACCTCTGGTACGGTCATCCGCATCATGACAGGCGCTCCGGTGCCTGAAAATTCCGACGCCGTTGTGCCGTTCGAGGACACGGACGAGTTGGAACGCCAGAAATCGGGCAGGTCGGCAAGTGCAATTTCGATTAACGTCGAAGCGCTGCCCGGCAACAACGTTCGTGACGCCGGGGAGGACGTCAAGGCCGGCACGACCGTTTTTGGTGAAGGCGTAATTTTGAGGGCCGGTCAGATAGGTGTGATTGCATCGCTTGGCCGGGCCACGATACGGGCGATTCGACGTCCGGTAGTGGCAATTGTTTCGACGGGCGATGAGCTGCTGGAGCCGGGCGAGGAACACCAGGAAGGCAAGATATACAACTCGAATGCGTACGGTGTCGCCGCGATGGTCACCCGGTACGGTGGCGTACCGAAGATCATGGGGATAGCCCGGGACACGGTCGAATCACTGGAAGCCGCACTGGAAGCTGCCCTTGAAATCGCCGATCTCGTCGTGACGTCGGCCGGTGTTTCCAAAGGCGACTACGATGTCGTGAAGGACGTACTCTCGTCGAAGGGCGAGATAGCGCTGTGGTCGGTGCGAATGCGCCCGGCGAAACCGCTTGCGTTCGGGGTGTTGAAGCGCAAAGACGGAACCAGGGTCCCTCATCTCGGCCTGCCCGGAAATCCGGTAAGCGCGATGGTGGCCTTCGAGCAGTTTGGCCGTCCTGCGCTACGGCTCATGATGGGCAAGGTGCGGGCCGAGAAGCCATCGATCGAGGCGGTCATGGACGACCCGATTCACAACTACGACGGGCGCCGCGTTTATGCCAGGGTGCATGCGTATCGGGACGAGGCGGGCGTGTATCACGCCAGGCTGGCCGGTAATCAGAGTTCGGGCGTACTCACTTCGATGGCGCAGGCAAACGGGTTAGCCATCTGTCCCGATGACGTTGCTATGATTGGTGCGGGCGAAATTGCCAGGGTCGAGATGCTCGACTGGCCCGACGATATTTTCTAACACTATTCGTGCGCTGTTGCGCGTTACTGGCCGTGCGTTGCCGCGCTGAAAAGTCCATGACCAACCAGACAGAACAGATAGAGCAGACCCCCGCAGAACCAGTTGAGGAACCGAAATACCAGATCGATGTGAAGGCGTATGAGGCGGCAGGTCGATCATTCGCTTTTGCCGTTTACTCACGGCTCTCACCAGGCGGCAAATCGGTTGTTGACGATGGCAAGACGCCGGGTGGGTTCGGCTCGGCGTCCGAGTATATGAAGGTGATTGCGAACATCTGCTCGAAGGAGCCGGACTTCCTTCTTCCGGGCACTCCGATCACCGAGGCCGTGTTCAAGCTCCTGCTGGCGAACACAAACAAGGCCATGACGCTCGACGAGATTCAATCGGGCCTTACCACGGCGTGGGCGAGCGTGATTTACCTGAAAAATCTATCGGACGAAATTCTCCATCGAATGCTCAATCAGGAGAACGATTACTTCATTAAGCGGGCGGTAATTCGCCGCCGCCGCCGTGGTGCCCAGCGGTGAAAATTCCCTGAAGAATTTTGAAGCCCTTTTCTTTGGCCGGGTTTTCGCCGGGGGCTTCAATTATCTCGGTTTCAACCCGCTCGATACGGGAGCCACGCGGACCCAGGCCCACCGCCGTTATCAATTCGTCCAGAACTTGCCGGGGTGCCGTGGCCTGCAGTTGTACCGAGCCATCGGGCAGATTTTTCACCCAGCCGGATACATCGAGCCGGTCGGCTGTGTTCGCGACGAATATCCTGAAACCTACGCCCTGGACCCTCCCGTGAACGGTCACGCGGACGGTTGCGATTTCGTGACTATTTACGCTCATCGTCAGGATATTCGTGGTGACTGTCAGAGGGTTTTGCAGAGGACGCGGCGGCGCTCGACCGCCGGGGCCGCCTGGCGGCTTTCCGGAACGATTTGCGCTCTTCCTCGGCGAACCACCTGAAGAAAAGTATGGTCATCGTGGTGAGAAACACGAAATTTCCCGGTATCCACATCAACAGGCCGCCAATTCGCTGGTCTTCCGTTGGCGACCAGCCGAAGTGTCCCGGACTGTCGAGGTAGAAATCGAATATGACTGATTTCGAGAGTGTGATGACGGCTGCCAGCAGCGCTGCGGGTGTGACCGCGAGCAACAGGAATACTATCCGTTGCGGGTACGAAAGCCGGGTCCGGACGGGCGGCGGCCCGACGATGGGCCACCAGAACAAGACCGCCGCGGCGAACATGGTGAAGTGCATGAACAGGTGCACCCACTCATTCTCCAGTGAAGCGTTGTAGGCCGCAGGGATGTGCCAGCCGTACAGCGAGCCCAGGAACAGCGGCAGGGCCACTACGGGGCGGGTGAGGAGCCTGAGAACCCGGATGACGACCGAGGCTTCTGTGAGCGCCGTCCCTGCGCCTGTGCGCAGAGGTCGTGGGAAAGCCCAGATGTACGCTGCCATTGGTCGGGCGACCAGCAGGAGCGGGGCAGCGAACATCGCGATCACGATGTGCTGGGATGTGTGTGCGGCGAAAAGGTCGCTCGCGTAGACGTCCAGTGGACCGGCCAGCGCGAACGCCAGGAGCGCAAAGCCGGTCAGGCCTGCGGCGAATTTCGCCCAGAAGCTCCGGTCTGCTCTGGCCCGCATCGACAGGCGTATGGAGCCAGCCACGTAGGCGGCTGCCAGCAACAGGAGCAAAACAGCTGGCGGGGATGAAAAATCCCAGGCGTATGCGAACTTGCCGAAGCTGTCGATTAGATCGCGTTCTGAGCCGCCGTTCATGGCGTCGGACCGTCCCGGGTGTTGGACCCAACTATTGGAACCAGGTTTGTACGGGCCCGAGAAAATCGGGCCCTGGTGGCAGCGGTATTAGACGGTCAGCGTACGCGGAGACGGGGTGCGGAGACTGGCTACTGGACCTGGTTGCCAAATTGCTGGAGCAGCAGGAGCAGCGAGAACATTGATATTCCGATGATCATGGACGCTGCGAAGATGTATGTGAACAGCCGGCCGTCGAACCGCAGGTGCATGAAGAAAGCGACCACGGCGACGAACTTCATCGTCGACAGGCCCAGCAGGATTGGTATGTACAGTCCACCCAGCCCCTGCAGGGTGAACAGCCATACCTCAAGCAGGGTGATCACGCCCAGGAACAGCCCGACCAACCAGTAGAAACCGGGGCCGGCATGCGACACACCACCGTGCGTGACCGTGCGCCAGATGTTACCGAGCCACGCACCGCCGATCGGACCTTCGTATGGAGGGTCTGCTTCCTGGCTGGCAGTGTGTGGCAGGTTCCACCACCCGTTGCCCCTGTGGTATGTAAGTTTTCGCCAGAGATTCGCCATTTTTGGCTCCCGCGCCTATCCCCTGTCCCTAACCATGAAGAAGTTCAGCACCCGGTGGTGGCCCATCGTTCGCCGATATCAGGTAGATAACCGTGAAAATTACGATCCAGACGATGTCGACGAAGTGCCAGTAAAGACCGGCTATCTCGAGGTCCAGAGCGTTGTCGGCGCGGAGCCTGCCTGTATGTGACCCGTGCGCCAGGAAGGCCATCCAGATCACGCCGATAGTGACGTGAGCTCCGTGGATGCCGGTAAGGATGAAGAACGTCGTCCCGAAAATATTTACTTTCGGCGTCAGCCCCTCGATCACAAAGATTCGGAACTCGACCACCTGGAAGGCGATAAACACTCCTCCGAGCAGCACCACGCCAAGGATCCAGAGGGTCGCCTTGTTCTTTTCTCCTTCTCGCACGTAGTAGAGACCCAGAACCATGGCGAGCGAACTCATCAACAATACGAAGGTCGATACAGACGTGACGGGAATATTGAGAATTTCCGAAGGGTACGGGCCGTTGAGGCTCCGACCGCGGTAGACGAGGTAGGTGGCGATAAATGCGCCGAAGAACATCACGTCGGAACCGAGGAAAGTCCACATCAGGAGCTTTCGACTGTTCAACCCGGTCGAAGTATCTTCGAAATCTACTATCCGGGCGTGTTGTTCTGTCGGGGTGTATTTTTCTGCCGGTGGGGCCTGTGTCACGTTCGTTGCCATTTTGATTTTATTGGGGATTTTCTTTGAAGGCGGGAAATGAGACTCGGTGTTATGAGGTTTTGGTCTCAGGGTCGTTGACGGGCTCCATCGACCAACCAAACAGACCCCAGATAAAGACCGGAGCGCCAGCGATGATCACACCCCAGTGCGTGAGGAACCCGATGCCGAAGATTCCGAGCCCGATCGCCAGGATGATCGGATAGTAAGACATATCTGGCAGGTGAATTTTGTCGTGACCGTGCTCGCCGGCATCGTGTCCGTATGCACCGCCAGACACCACTGGCATGCTCTCTTCATCTGTGTCGTCATCGACCTGGGCACCCGAAGGCACCGTCTGGTCGTGTTCGCCATGCCCGTAGTACTCGGCAATGGTTTCCGGGTACTTTTTGAACCAGAAGTCGTCGCGGTACTCGACCTGCGGAATCTCATCGAAGTCGTGCGGAGGCGGCGGTGAAGATGTAGACCACTCCAGTGTGCGACCGTCCCATGGGTCGGCCGGTGCAACCCTCTTCTGTATCCGAGAGACGACCAGGTTGATCATGAAAATGAGCACGCCGAGGCCGAGGATGAAGCCGCCGATTGAAGCAAGCAGGTTCGTGCCTTCCCAGCCCATGTTTTCAGCGTAGGTGTAGATGCGCCGGGGCATCCCGTCCAGTCCCACCCAGTGCAGCGGGGCGAACTGGATGTTGAAGCCGATGAACATGAGCGCCCAGTTGGCGATTCCAAGCTTTTCGTTCAGGTACCAGCCGGTGAACTTCGGCCACCAGTAGTAGATTCCGCTGAATATCCCGAGCAGCGACCCGCCGACCAGCACGTAGTGGAAGTGGGCGACGATGAAGTAGGTATCCTGCTGCTGAGCGTCGGCGGTCGGCGCCGCGTGCATGATGCCGCTGAGCCCGCCGATAGTGAACATGGCGATAAACGAGATTGAAAACAGCATCGCCGTGTTCAGGCGGATATTCCCGCGCCACATCGTGGCGATCCAGTTGAAAATCTTTATGCCGGTCGGGACGCCGATCAGCATCGTGGAAATTGTGAATGCCGAGTTAGCAGCCGGGCCAAGGCCGACCGTAAACATGTGGTGGCTCCAGACGAACCAACCCATAAACGCGATGACAATACCTGCAAACACGACAAACGGGTATCCGAACAACGGTTTCCGCGAGAAGGTGGGGAGCACCTCGGAGACAATTCCCATCGCAGGAAGGATCAGGATGTACACCTCCGGGTGGCCGAATAACCAGAAGATGTGCTGCCACATCACGGGGTCACCGCCGCCGAGGGGGTTGAAGAAGTTCGTGCCGTAAAGGCGATCGGTCTGGAGCTGGATGCCTGCGACGGCCAGGATGGGCATCGCCAGCACGATCAGGATTGACGTGATCAGGGTCATCCAGGTGAAGACCGGCAACTTGAACATGCTCATGCCGGGAGCGCGCATGTTGAGTATCGTGACGATGAAGTTAAGACCTGCCGCAATCGACGCGACACCGAGGAGGTTCAGGCCGATGGCCCAGTAGGTCATTCCCAGTCCCGGGTTGTAGTCGATACCGGAGTTTGGCGCATACCCGAACCAGCCGCCGTTAGGGGCGTCCCCGGTGACCCAACCGGCGTTGATGAGCAGCGAGCCGATCAGGAATATCCAGAAACTCAACGCGTTGAGCCGGGGGAACGCCACGTCTCGGGCACCAATCTGGAGAGGGATCAGCCAGTTAAAGAACGCTGCTGAGAGCGGCATGATGACCAGAAACACCATTGTCGTGCCGTGCATTGTGAACAGCTGGTTGTACGTTTCGGGGCCGACGAACGTGTTTTCAGCCGACGAGAGCTGAATGCGCATCAGGAGCGCTTCAATTCCGGCTATGAGGAACCAGATGAACGCGGTGATGCCGTAAAGGGTTCCAATCCGCTTATGATCTACTGTTCCTATCCAGCTCCAAATTCCCCATTCGGCCTTGGGCCGTGGGAAGAGCCTCGGGAATGTCAGAGCTTTTGTTGTCACGAGTGCGCTCCGCTGCTGGACGGCATGTGACCGTCCGTGCAGGTGGTTACTTCAGTGTCTTCAGATAGGTTACAAGGGCATCGATCTTGTCATCGCCGAGATGTCCCCAGGGAGGCATCAGATTATTGAACCCGGGAACGATAGAGGCACCGGGCTCTCTAATCGACTGCTCGATGTACTCGTCTGCGCTCAGGCCCTGAACTCTGGACGCAGCCCGCTCACCTACCCCGGCAAGCCCCGGGCCGATCTTCGTGTCATCGCCAGTTGAGTGGCAGCCCGTGCAATTCGTTGCGAACACGGCTGCTCCATCAACGCTACCGCTGTCCGGAGAATCTGCCGTGTCATCGCCCGACCCAGAACCCGGCTTGAGCGAGAGCAGGTACGTGGCGATGTCGGAAATTTCACTTTCGCTCAACCCCGGCTTGCCATCGGGTCTGAGCTCGCCATCGGGCGTGCGATAGATCGCAGCGTGTTTCTGCATGCGGGTTCCGATCTTGATGGAAGACGGGTCTGTAATCCAAGCGACCAGCGAGTCCTGGTTAAGGTCCTTGAGGCCCGCACCAAGGGTAATGTGGTCGCCAAAGTTAGTCAGGTTAGGTGCTGAAACGATCAATGAATTTTCGGTATCTGAAATCCATCCATTCCAGCGGGCCTGTTGAGTATTGATTTCCTGGGCGTATGAGCCCGGGCTGGTGGAGTTATTTGTGTGGCAGGTCGAACAGTTGGCTGCGAACAACTGTTGACCTGCGGCTTCAGGCGAACCGGGGGCAGGTGCGTCGGGTGCGGTATGCATGCCATCAAGCCACGCCTGGAAATCCTCCTCAGTCTGGACGATTACGCGGAAGCGCATGTGCGCGTGGGCGATACCGCAGAACTCCGCACACTGGCCGTAGAACGTGCCCACTTCCGAGCCGATCATCCACATGAAGTTGTCGTTGAGCGGGACCATGTCGACCTTGCCGGCGATCTTCGGTACCCAGAAGCTGTGGACGACGTCTTGAGACACAATCTTGAACGAGATAGGCCGACCGACAGGGATATGCAGTTCGTTCGCGGTAATGACTTCGTGGTCGGGGTATCGAAATTCGAACCACCACTGGTGCCCGATCGCCTCTACATTCAGAACCTCACCCAGGTCGTCGGGTACACCGCTCTGCTGACCCCAGATTTGGGCCAGCGTGGGGATGGCGACTCCGATGAGAATTATGGCCGGGACGATCGTCCAGGTGATCTCAAGCTTGGTGTTTCCGTGGGTCTGGTAAGGGAGCTTGTCGGAATCGGAGCGGCGCCGGTATCGAATGGCCGCATAAATCACCGCGCCTTCGACGAGAACAAACACAACGGCCGCAATCCAGAAAATGAACTTGAACAGGTTCGCCTGGTCTTCAGCTATCGGACCGGCAGTGCCGAACGTGGACTGTGCATTGTCGGGTGTGCACGCTGCCAGCAGGGCTATGGCGACCGGGGCCAGCAGCAGGGCCGCCGTGCCCATCCGGGCCGAAGGCAATGGGAAGAAAGACTTGGAAACTCGGAACATCTGGGAGCAGTGACGTGAAAGTCTGGCTGTTGACCGTTTCGGGGCAAAAAAACGCCGACCTCAATGATCGGCAAATTGGCATAAAAGTCCTGAAAAGCGTAACACTCGCCTTTTGCCCCCGCAACGGTCAATGATTGACGAATAGCTGACCTTTTTCTATCACCTTTTTTTTCAACGGGGCTGGCCCGACACCGGACACACGCGGTAGGTTTGTGTCGATGATTAAAAAACTGCTGGTCGCGACCCACAATTCGGGCAAGGTACGTGAGTTCTCGCGCATGCTGTCGGCAATGGGCTTCGACGTGGCCTTCGAGATCGTGGGACTGGACGACCTCGGCATTGATCTTGATGTCGAAGAGGCAGGCACCACGTTCGAAGAGAACTCTGTCCTCAAAGCCAGGGCTTACGCTGCGGCTTCGGGCGTGCTGACACTTGCCGACGATTCCGGACTGGTGGTCGATGCCCTGGACGGGGCTCCGGGTGTAAATTCCGCTCGCTACGGCGGGGCCAAACTTAACGACGAGGGGCGAGTACAACTGCTGCTCGACAATATGAAGGGGGTCCCCGGTTGGGATAGGACTGCGAGGTTCGTGGCGGTCCTGGCGTTGGCTGGTGCCGAGTTACAGGGGCCGCCAGAGATACCGGGCGTGCAAGGGGGGCTCGTGACGAGCGAGGGTGTCCTTGAGGGCGCAATTGCCCACCAGCCTATCGGTGCCAACGGATTCGGATATGACCCGGTCTTCTGGCTGGCTTCCCGCACGAAAACGACGGCACAGCTCACTGGACCTGAGAAAGATGCAATTAGCCACCGTGGTGCGGCACTCCGTGGACTGCTGGAGACACTCGAAACGGTCAGTAAGCGTTGAGGGCGAATCAGCGCCAGCGAACCTGTGACCGGAGTGTTTCCCCGGTATTATTGAAACGAGCGGGTTCGATCCCCGCCCCGACTGGCTCATATGTCGCAATCACCTGAATTCCCACCTGTTCGAGAAATTGCCGATAAGTTCGGCCGGCCTGTTCGCGACCTGCGTATTTCTGTAACGGACCGCTGCAATTTCAGGTGCCCGTACTGCATGCCAGCCGAGATATTCGGCGAGAAGTACGAATTCCTCCCCCGGCCACACATCCTCACCTTCGAGGAAATTGAACGGTTGGCGAGGCTCTTCGTCGCGGCCGGGGTTTCAAAGATACGGGTCACTGGCGGCGAACCGCTGGTCCGGGCCGACCTTCCAGAGCTGATCTCGAAACTGTCGGCAATCGATGGCGTCGACGATCTCACGCTGACCACAAATGGATATCTGCTGGCCCAGCATGCGGCGGCTCTGAAGGACGCGGGCCTGAACCGTCTGACGATATCTCTTGATTCCCTTGACGAAGAAGTCTTCAAAAAAATGTCCGGTCGACCACAGGGGCCAGAAAAGACCCTTGAAGGCATCAGGGTGGCGTCCGAACTGGGTTTTTCACCGATCAAGATCAATGTCGTGGTGCAGCGGGGCATGAACGAGCACACCCTGGTGGACACAGCCCGGCACTTCAGGGGCACTGGAGCGATCGTCCGTTTCATCGAGTTCATGGACGTTGGGACCAGGAACGGCTGGGAGCTTTCGAAGGTCGTTACGGCCAGCGAGATTCTCGAATTGATCGGTGCGGAGTTCCCAATCGAGCCGGTCAGCCCCAACTACCGCGGCGAGGTCGCGAGCAGGTACAGGTACACGGACGGCGAAGGAGAGATCGGGATCATCTCGTCGGTGTCGGTGCCGTTCTGCGGAGATTGCTCAAGGGCGCGCCTTTCGACCGACGGGAAGCTGTTCACATGCCTGTTCGCTTCCAGCGGGACCGACCTGAAAACGCCAATGCGGGACGGTGCGAGCGACGCTGAGCTTGCCGAGATTATCGGCAGGGTATGGAGGAAGCGCGACGACCGCTACTCGGAGCTGCGTTCCAAAGTTACCGAGTTCGCGGACGCGGCGGGTGACAGGGTCGAAATGTATTACATCGGTGGCTGATCACATTCGTACGGGTCGGCGTGTCGGTGGTGAACAGTGCGTTCCAGGATAAGGTCAAATCGTGCCAGGAGGGCCGAGCCGGACCGGGTACGGTCAGGTGTTGCTGGAGCGCGCCAGCCACTCGCGATCGAGTATTGAGTAAACCTCGAGGTCGGAATACTCGCCCCTGACCAGCGCCGCATCGCGCAGTGTGCCTTCATGCTTAAATCCCAGCCGTTCCGGGATCTCGCGCGATCGCAGGTTGGATGTCCCTGCGCGGATCACTATTCGGTGCATGCCCATTTGGACGATCGCCATTTCGATGACCGCGCCGACAGACCTGGTCATGATCCCCCGGCCCTGCAGGTCCTTGCGCAGCCAGTAGCCGATTTCTGCTGAGTTCTGGGGGCTTGGCCTGTGCAATCCGACCGTGCCGGCCAGCTTGCCCTGGTACTCGACGATATATGTCGCCTCACGCCCGAAAACATCGCGCTCAAGTTGTCGCTTCCTGAACTCAGAGGAGTGCCGTTCAAACGACGTCTGTTGATCGACCCAGGGCAGAAACTCGCCCAGGTAATCGCGGGCTTCGTCGATCGCCTCCCACATTGGCCTCTGGTCGTCGTCAGAAAAAGGGCGTAGCCGAAGCTCGTTATCGATAGTCAGGATGCCGACCGGGAGCGGCTTTTCGGGTGGTTTCGGCGGCCAGTTGTCTGCAAATGCCGCGTAGCTCGCCATGTCGTAATCACGGTCTTTGATGACGTGAGATTGCCGTCTGATTGATTCTCGCCTGATACCAAGGCGTTCCGGGACCGCACAGCTGGCCCGGTTTTCGATTGAGCTCTGGATTTCAATCCTGATAAGTTTCCGCCGGGTGAATGCCCAGTCGATCACTGCTCGTAGGCTGCGGGTCATTATTCCCTGGCCGGTGAACTCACTGCCAAGCCAGTAGCCCACGAATCCCTGCCGGGCACGATGATGGATCCTGTGAATGTCGATCGCCCCGGCCAGCTGACCGCCCGATTCGATCATCCACCAGTGACGGTCGCCGTTTTGGACGGATATCAGGTCTTCCGCCATCAGCTTTCGGCGGTCTTCAACCGTTTTGGGTGGGTCCCATACGCCGAGTGCGTGAGATAGCCGTTCGATATTGTCGGCCGCCAGACTCAGGAAGCGCTCGGCATCATCAAGTTCGGCCGGACGAAGTACGAGAGAGTCACCGGCGGTGAGGATTGGAGTCTCGAAACGTTCTGTCATATTGGTCGATATCGGTGGCGTAAACGGCTCTTGGAGAAGTTCCGGGCTGTGCCTGATTGTGGGTCGCGGGTATCTTAAGTGCAATGGCAAAAGATAATGACAACACCGTTTACGCTTTCTCAGATGGATCGGCCATCGGAAACCCGGGCCCTGGTGGCTACGGAGTTGTGCTGAAGTACGGCGACAATCTGAAGGAGCTCAGCCAGGGCTATGTGCACACCACGAACAATCGCATGGAGCTGATGGGCGCGATCATGGCGCTAGAAAGCCTTAAAGAGCGTCAGCGAGTGGTGCTGACGACCGATTCTCAGTACGTGATCAACGGGATTGAGAAGGGCTGGGCGAAGAAGTGGCGTGCGAACGGCTGGAGGCGGAAGACGGGGCCGGCACTCAACCCCGACCTGTGGGAACGGCTGTTACAGGCGGTCGATCGCCACGACGTAAGCTTTAAGTGGGTTCGGGGCCACATGGGCCACCCTGAAAACGAACGGTGCGACGAGCTGGCGAACGGTGCGGCTCGGGGCGGCGATTTAATCGTAGACAACGTTTTTGTCGAGGCTGGAGGTTAGTTGCAAAAGTGACCGAATCTTCCGGCAAACTCAGCCACATAGACGAGTCAGGTAAGGCCCGGATGGTGGATGTCGGTTCAAAAGAAATCACCGAGCGAGTGGCCGTGGCTGGCTGCGAGATCCATATGCAGCAGTCGACTCTCGATCTCATCAAATCGGGGGGTTTCGACAAGGGCGATGTGCTTGGCGTGGCCCGGGTTGCCGGCGTGATGGCCGCAAAGAAGACCTCCGACCTGATACCGCTGTGCCACCCCATCGCCCTGACCCAGGTGACGATTGATTTTGACGATCTTGATACTGGAACCGGCCTGTCTGTCACCAGCACTGCCCGCACGACGTGGAAGACCGGCGTAGAGATGGAAGCCCTGACCGCAGCGAGCATTGCGGCGCTCACGGTTTACGACATGTGCAAGGCAGTCGACCGCGCTATTCAGATCGACAGGCTCAGGCTGTTGAGCAAGAGTGGTGGAAAGAGCGGCGACTATCTGGCCGAACGGTGACGGCTGGGCCGGCGCTGGCCGAATCGCCGGACCTCAATCGCGTTGGACCTAGATCCCGGACCCGGTCCGGGATGACAAATCTGCGTCGGGCGGCTGTGAGGGCGGCCGGCCGTGGGCCGGGTGTCCCCGCAGTTCGTTGACCGGCGATTGGCCCGTGGCTACCATGAATGGTTGCAGTTTGTGATTCGGTTCGCAGGTTGCAGCGGGGTGGCGCGGCGATGTAGCTCAGCCGGTTAGAGCGCGCGCTTCATAAGCGTGAGGTCGTGGGTTCAAGTCCCCCCATCGCCACCACACACCATCTCGTGGTTTCGCTCGAGGCCATAAACCCTGCACGCGGCCAGAAGAACCGCTTGTGGACAAAAAAATACCGCTTGGCGCAGGTACAATTGCATATCCGGGCGATTAGCTCAGTTGGTTAGAGCGCTTGCTTCACACGCAAGAGGTCGGAGGTTCGAGTCCCCCATCGCCCACCAACAGTCGTGATACCCCTGGAAACATCGTGCCGGGGTGGCGAAATGGCAGACGCGCTACGTTCAGGGCGTAGTGCCCGCAAGGGCGTGCGAGTTCGACTCTCGCCCTCGGCACCAAATATTTTACGGTCGGTCCAGCGCCCGGCCGGGCGGATTTCCGCACAGTGCGCTTGTAGCTCAGCTGGATAGAGCGCAGCCCTGCGAAGGCTGAGGTCGTGGGTTCGAATCCCGCCAAGCGCGCCATTACTTTCGCGTTAGTCGCCGGGCGTGTCCCGGTCCTCCCGATCGCATCGGGAGGCCACCTGGGTTCACAGGAAGTTCCGCGGGGCACGCCAGGGAGTGGGGCCAATCGCCGATCACATGTGCCGTGTAGAATCGGCGCTCGTTATTACAGGAGGTCTTAACTTCTGGCTGGATTTGGGAATGGAGAACTTGCGAAAGGGTCTGGATGTTGAAGCATTCCGAGTCGGGTGTTCAGCCTGGGCGGTTGAATCCGCATCAGCTACACCGACGTAACGACGGTGGGGTGATGGCGACGACTTCTGATTCTGGCGCGTTTGGGCGATTAGCTCAGTTGGTTAGAGCACCTGCCTTACAAGCAGGGGGTCGGAGGTTCGAGTCCCCCATCGCCCACCAAACTTCTTTAAAATGTGTTGCTAACGCGGTGCCGCGTATCATATCGGCCTGAACCCGTATTTTTCGATTTTGAGAGGGGTGCGGGCGCAGTACGGCGAACAAAGGAGATTCGGTGACTTTAACGGTAGATTCACAAACTCTTGCCGACTTGCTGATCGAAAATATCGGCAGGGTAATCGTCGGCAAGCGCGAAACCGTGGAACTGGCGCTGGTGGCACTTATCAGCGGAGGCCACGTGCTTATCGAAGATGTTCCGGGCGTTGGCAAGACCATGCTCGTCAGGTCGATCGCGACATCGACCGGGTGTGATTACCGCCGCATGCAGTTCACACCGGACCTGCTTCCGAGCGACGTGACCGGCGCCTCGGTCTTCAACCAGAAGACAGGCGACTTCGAGTTCAGGCCCGGTCCGATCATGGCGCAGATCGTGCTCGCCGACGAGATCAACCGGGCGACTCCGAAGACGCAGTCGGCGTTGCTCGAAGCGATGGGCGAACAGCAGGTCACTGTTGAGGGCATTACCCGTAAGTTGCCAAACCCTTTCATGGTGCTGGCTACGCAGAACCCCATCGAGTACGAAGGCACATTCCCACTTCCCGAGGCGCAGCTCGACCGTTTCTTTATGCGGATATCCCTTGGATACCCGGACGCAGAGCAGGAAGTGGCGATCATGGAACGGCGTGAGCACGTCGACCCGATCGATGAGTTGCAGCCGGTCTGCACTCCCGATGACATCACCAACCTTCAGGCCCGCGCAGACGATGTTTACATTGATGTCCTGGTGAAGCAGTACATTGTCGAACTGGCCAACACGACCCGCCAGCACCCCGAGGCAGCGCTGGGCGTTTCTCCAAGGGCCTCGATCAACCTCATGAAGGGTGGCAAGGCCCTGGCGATGCTGCACAACCGCGACTACGTCATTCCCGACGACATCAAAGCAATTGCCACCGCAACGCTTGCACACCGTATCCTTCTCACGCCGTCGGCCAGGATGCGCGAAGTAACACAAGAAACGGTTATCGCAGACGTGCTTGACCAGGTCTCAGTGCCCGGTGCCAGTGTCCGCAGATCGTAAACAACCCGCCCCGAAAAAAGACAACCTCAACCTTAACCCGGACACATGCTCCGCAATTTCAAGTCACCGAACATCCAGAGCCCAATTCCACCTGTAGTCAGCAGTGGTCGCAGACGCGTTGTGCGGCGGCTGCAGCGCCACCCCATCCTGTATGGAATCGTGGCCGTGATGGTGCTCGAATTCATGTCAGGTATGGCCACCGGGTTCGATTTGTCGGTGAGGCTTTACTATTCCCTTGGGATCCTTCTACTCGCTGGTTGGCTCTGGGCCCGCAGCAGTTCCGAGCGAATGACAGCAGAGGTGAAACGATCGAAAGGACCGTTCACCGTCGGCGAAACGATCTCGGAAACTGTCATCCTGCGTAACGCCGGAGGGACGCCCAAGGCATGGGTCGAGGTTGAAGACTATACCGACCTGCCCGGAATCAAGTTCAAGTGTGTTGCCAGTCTTGGATTGTTGGTCGCGTTCGACCGCCTCGATATGTCCGGGACCCTCACGAGGCGGGGCGAGTACACGATCGGACCGCTGGTCGCCCGTACGTCCGACCCGTTCAGCATGTTTCCGCAAGAGGTGACGTTCGGTGGTGAAGAGACTGTTCTCGTCTACCCAAAAATCGTTAGCATCCCGGACTTCGCTTCCCCCTCGATCCACCTGGTCGGTGACAATTCCCGCACGCAGCGGGCGCGGGTCTTGAGCACAGATGTCGCTTCGGTACGAGAGTACGAACCAGGCGATGCGCTTAGCAGGATTCACTGGCTGTCGACTGCGAAGACTGGCGAGCTGATGGTCAAGCAGTTTGACCAGGGATCGTCGAGTCAAATGTGGGTCCTTTTCGATCAGCATAAAGACTCACAGGTTGCCGATGGGGACGAATCGACCGACGAGATTGCGGCGACCGTCGCCGCCTCGGTCATCGACCGGTACTACCGCGGTTCGCTCCCGGTTGGATATTTGGCGCACGGCAGCCAGTCGCTTATGGCAATGCCCGACCGATCGATGTTTCAGCGCGAGCAGATCATGCGGCACATTGCCGCCAGCAGGCCGCTGGGCGAGGTCGCGATTCTCGATTCGCTGACGGAACTGGAGCGAGACCTCGGTCAGAACACATCACTTGTTGTAATAACGGCAGCCAACGACGGATCGTGGATCGAGGCGCTCGGGGGGCTTTCGAAGCGCGGCGTCCGGGTCAACACCGTCCTTATCGACAGGGCCTCATTTGGTGGGGATTCGAACGCCGATGCATTGGAACACCTGACTCTCATTGGCGAATCGACGTATCCACTGGCGCGCGGTGACTCTATTTCCAACGCCTTGCTGAACCCGGTAGGCGGTGTGCGCGAAGGTCTTCGCCAGGCGACGGTCCGGGCGCGTTTGGAACTGGCGGGCCTGGCGGAATCTGCAGGCGGCGACTGATGAGCACAGCCACCGATTTTCTGAAGAACGTTCCGGGACCGCCGTCCAGCGATGAGATCGAGGCCCAGCAGAGCCGGGTCGGGGCGATCGGCGATCGGCTACTCTGGTTCGCTCCGATTTACGACTGGGTCAGTCTTCTCATCCTGATCTGGATGATGGTCACTGTCGGGTGGTCGGTCCAACTTGCTGGATGGGGTGATCTCCCGTCCATCATCCCAACTCTGCTGCTTGGGTCGACTGCCGCGTTCGTTGTTTCGAAGTTGAATTTCAGATGGTATCTGACGGTTGTCTACGCGGTCGGCCTGGGGTTTTTCGTGGTGTTCTGGCAAGGGGCTGCGCAGGCTTCGGGGGACGATCCGGTCTCCAGATCAGTCGACTCGTTCGTGCGGTTAGGGGTGTGGATAGAAACCGCCCGGTCGGGCGGGATCAGTACCGACACGGTGCCATTCGCAATCATGTTCATGGCATCGTCGTGGATCGTCGGTTACGGGGTGACCGCCCTCACGTTCCGGTTCAAATCGCCGTGGCTTCCGACCGTACTCCTTTCACTGGTCATCCTCACGAACCTCAGCTACAGGCACGGTGAACACGAGGTTACGTTTTTCTTGTTCCTGGTGGGTGGAATCGTTTTGTTCGCCCATTTGACGACGGTGCGTCGAATCGAGAAGTGGCGGTCGGAGGGAATCGAGTATTCGCGGTTCCTTGGATGGGTGACTGTGCAGGACGGCCTGCTCTTTGCACTCCCGATCGTGCTGTTGAGTGCATTACTGCCGATATGGGAACCGAGATCGGAACAGTTGAACGAGGTCTGGGATATTTTCCGGGCGCCGTTTTATGCGTTGAGGGAACCGGCGAACAGGTTGCTCGCAGGGATCGACGGCCCGGTCAAGGGCAAGATGCTGGCCATACCCTCCCAGACCATGGCATTTAGCGGTCCACTGGAGCTTACAGATGAGCCGCTAATGTGGGTCAGGTCGAAATATATCGTCACATATGCCGGCCGGGTGTACCAGGAATATACATCGGAAGGGTGGTTGACTGACTCGAACACGAAGGTCAAGGCCGATCCACGGACGGCACTGACACTCGCACCCGGCGAACTGGAGCGCGAGCGTGTAGCGCTGGTGTACGTGCCGTTGGTTGCCACCAGGGCCGTCATGCCGGCGGGCGGAGTCTTCTCGGTCGACCGCAAGGCCGTTGTGCAGGTCCTGGACCCAATGCAATGGCAGGTGCCTCTGACCGGTTCGGTCGGGCGGTTGAGCGAATTGCCGCAGGATCTCCGCGATATGGCATTTGCGATCAGGTTCGCACTCCGCGACCTGCTTCCTGTCTCCGCAACGGGCCAACCGGCCCGCTTGAGCAACCAGCAGCCGGCAACGCGAGAACTTGTAGACGAGGTAATACAGGCGCTCCGGACTGCCACGGAAACCGGGGAGGAGCAAACGGTTTCGATAACCACGGTAGATTCAAGCGGAAACCGGGCCCAGGCCCAAACAAAGCTCCAAGCTGTGCTCCTCCCACGCCGTGTCGGTTCACAGGGTCTCAATTGGGACGAAATCACGATCGACATCAGCACGGATAGGGATTCAGGGCTCGCGATGCTGCTGGATATCGAGCGGGCTGCCCCAATTGAGCAGGTGGGCGTCGAACTCGCAAGGGACGTTTCCAAGGACGACGCGTTCTCGGTCCAAACGTTCGTTTCACTTGCAACTGATGCGCAGTTGAACGACGCCGGCACGAATTATCCGACCTGGATCACCGACCGTTACCTCCAGTTGCCCCCCTCGTTGCCTGATGAGGTCAGAGAGAAAGCCTCTGAGATTGTTGGGGATGCCGGCGCTGTGACTCCGTTCGAGAAGGCCGAGGCGATCAGAGAGTTCCTTATCGACCAGGAGTACTCCCTCAGAATCGCTGGTCCCGAGTTTGGCGTCGACGGTATTTTCTATTTCCTGTTCCAGACTCCGGCTGAACCCTGTCCGGTCGATGATGAGAGTTGCGATCCGTCGAAAATCAAGGGTTACAGCCAGTATTTCGGGTCATCAGCGGCCGTGCTGCTCCGAGCCGTCGGCGTTCCTGCTCGTTTTGTGGCCGGCTGGGCCGCTGGCGAGTACGTCCCCGAAGCGGGCCTGTTCCTGATTCGCGATGAGGACAGGCACGGGTGGAGCCAGGTCTACTTTCCCGGATATGGCTGGATCGACTACGAAACCACACCGGGACAGACGGTGACGGGGCGCGGGCAGCTCGCTCCGGTGACTGGTGGTGGCAATGTGTTCGCTGCAGGTGCCATCGGGTCGGCTGAAGACGAACTGGCCTTCCTCAGCGATATAGCTGACCTTGAACGCCTGGCGCGCCAGGCCCGTGCGGACGCGGCGGCAAATTTGGAGGGTTCGAATGCCGCCGATTCAGACCGATTTGTATTCCCGTGGCGCCCGATTGCGTGGGCCGGGGGCGTTGCGGGCTCGGTGCTGCTCATGGTATTCGCATGGTGGCTGAGTTTGCGGGGAATGGACGCTCCGACGAGGGCCTACGCACGCATGAGCCGAATCGCCGCTTTGATGGGCATGCAGCGGCGGTCGAACGAAACAGCCAAGGAGTTCGCAGCCAACCTCGGCAGCCAGACATTCGCTGCCCGGGAACACGCTTCACTAATTGCCGACGAGTTCCAGCGACGTGTATACGCAGGCCCGTCCGGTTACTCTGATATCGACATGGAAACGTCAAGGCGGTTGGAAGGGGCGTGGCGAAGAGTGGCGAGGGCACTGGTAGCACACCGTGTCAGACGGCTGGGCCGACTTGGCCCCGAACTCGGTGAAGGTTGAGGTTTTCGGCATGACCGTTCAAGAAGATACGACATATGACGTTTTCGAAACCGACATGGGCTGGGTGGCCATCGTCGGTGGCGATCACGGGATAATTCGGGCCAGCCTTCCCGAAACTTCTCCCGGTTCGGCCCTCGACGCCGTGCAGCCCGAGATTGGAACGGCTGCGCACGCGCCTGAGCAGCACGCTGATTCGCGCATGCTCATTACAGCTTTTTGCGCCGGCGAAGCGGTGGATTTGGCCGATATTCCGATCGACACCAGGGGAGTTTCACCGTTTTTCAAAAAGGCGTGGGAGGCATGCCGGTCAATCCCCGCCGGCGAAACTCGCAGTTATCGGTGGCTTGCGGAACGGGCGGGCAACATCAGGGCAGCAAGGGGCGCGGGGCAGGCAATGGCCCGTAACAAACTCGCATTGCTGGTGCCGTGTCACAGGGTGGTCGGATCGAGCGGCGACCTTCACGGGTTTGGCGGCGCTGGACTTCCGCTCAAATCGCGTCTGCTGGCGATGGAATCTGACCGGTAAGAGGCATACTGGATTGCCGGGCTTTCCAGGCCTATTGAATATCGTTTTCGGTATCGGGTGGCTGTTCGTCTTCGCCGACGTAGGATTCGAGAACGGAACGCGCTCGTTCCACGTCTTCTGACCGCGTCATGAGCCTCACCGGAAACATCGATACGCCCATGAACCCGATTACATCGCCGGGCTGCAGCTTACAGTTGATCCCTGCGGCTTCAACGAGACCGCACCAGGATTCACCGATCAGTTGATCGGGCGCTGTTGCGAACACTTTCCAGCCCATGGCTCACCGCTCCATCGTGTCCCGCGAAACGCCGGTTGTCTCCCCCGAAACTGACCCCGAAACGGGGCTGCCCTCCGTCTTTCCAGTGCCCTCAATTACGCCCGGGATCATGCCGTGGTCATCCGAACAGTCCCATTGCCGAGCAGTTCGTGAAGACGGCCTGTGAGTCGTGCGCCTGCCTGAACACTGAACGGCATGTCGAGCCGGACGATTTTATTGCCAGTCTCTATTTCCAGTACCGCGGCGTCAGGGCCAGGGAACTCCATGAACAGCTTTACGATATCTTCCAACCGGTATCGGTCGTCGGCAGCGTCGCCGGTTTCTTTTACGCGCACCTGCATGGGGCCGCCACCAGAGACGGCGTCGCCCCCGGCAATGGCTTCGCCACGGCTGGTTTCGGCCGTTGCCGCGGATTCGGTTGTCAGTATGGCTTCCCTTTGGTCTGTGCGATTCTGATGATCCGTAGCGCTCGGGCGATCTAATACTGATCTGCCTTCGCTTACCCGGTGCCGAGTCGGGTCGTCCGGCATCGACTGTACCGGGTCGTTCAGTACCGGGCGTGGTTCGCTTGCTTCGTTGAACCCGGCCCGGGTAACCGGCGCGGGCTCGTTTTTTGCGGCTTCGGCATCCGATTCGACCTGTCCTTGGGCCTTCAGTTGATACTCGTGGGCCTCTTCTACCGAAAGTGACACGCGCCCCATCCGTTCGCGCACCTCGCCCGTGACCGAGACGAAGCTGCCATTCTCCCAGAGACTTGCAGTTCGTTCCAGGACATTGGGCCAGACGACCATTTCGATATTGCCGTCAAGAAGTGTGAGGTTCAACGACAGGAACTTTTCGCCCCGCTTGGTGGTCAGCTCCCGTATGTCGTTCACCTGCCCGAGGGCGGCTCGTTTCTGTCCGCTTATTTTTGCGGTGATATCCGAAGCGAACACGACGATATTGCCGGGCTGCTGCCGCATTTCTCGTGTGAAAGGACTCTGGGTCAATTCGACTCCAAGGAGGTCGCGTTCCCAGATGACTCGTTCCTGATCGGTAGTGTCATCATGGCTGGCAACCCCGATCTCGACCATCGGCACGGGAACGGACTCGCCGAGCATGTCGAACATCGAGGTTTGCCCTGACTCGCGCAGCCTGGTCTGCCTCTGGACCGCCGCGATTATTCGGTCGACCGACTCGAGCAGGTTGCTGCGTCCCCCGAACTGATCGAACGCGCCGACCCGTATCAGGCTTTCCAGGGTACGGCGGTTGAGCGACCTGGAATCGACGCGTCGGCAAATGTCTTCGATGTCTTTAAACAGTCCCGCGGCCTCGCGGGCCTCCACTATCGGGTCGATCGCGGCCGCCCCGACATTCTTGACTGCGGCGAGCCCGAACCTGATCGCGTCGTTGCCATCGGAGTCTCGTTCGATCGTGAAACCGGCCCGGGAGTAGTTGATGCTCGGTGGTTTTACCGTAATCCCGAGCCGAATAGCTTCCTGGACGGCCTCGCCGACCTTTTCCGGGTTGCTGGACGCCGAATCGAGGACTGCCGTGATGTACTCGGTCGGGTTGTTCGCTTTGAAGTAGGCGGTCCAGTATGCGATATATGCGTACGAAACGGCGTGCGCCTTGTTGAAGCCGTACCCGGCAAACGGCACCATGAGGTCGAACACGATGTCGGCCTGTTCTTTTGTGTAGCCTTTTTTCAGGGCGCCGGTGACGAATTTTTCGTGTTCTGCGTCCATTACCGACGGGATTTTCTTACCCATCGCCTTTCGGAGAATGTCGGCTTCACCCAGCGTGTACCCACCGAAGGCCTGCGCTATCAGCATGACCTGGTCCTGGTACACGATCACGCCGTAAGTCGGCTCCAGGAGCTCTCGCAGGTCGTCGTGAGGGTAAGTGATCTCGGCCCGACCGTGTTTGGCGTCGATGAACGTACCAATATGTTCCATTGGCCCGGGCCGGTACAGGGCGATCATGGCTGCGAGGTCGTCGATCGTGGTCGGCTTCAGTTCCTTGACGTAGCGGCGCATTCCGGCCGACTCCAACTGGAAGACTCCGAACGTCTCGCCCTCGCCCAGCAGACGGAACGTCTTTTCATCATCGATCGGAACATCGTAGACGCCTACGTACTCGCCAGTCGTTTCGGCTATCAGCTTCACGCAACGGTCGAGGATCGACAGGTTTGCGAGGCCCAGGAAATCCATTTTGAGCAATCCGACGTCTGCAACCGGGTTCATCGAATACTGGGTCGTTGGGCTGGAACCTTCCTTGCCGCTTGTCGACCGCTGTAGCGGCACGTAATCGGTCAGTGGGTTTTCGGAAATGACCACAGCGGCGGCGTGTGTGCTGGCATGACGGACTGAACCTTCGACACGCTGCGCCATCTCGATCAGGTCCCGGGCGTCTCGGTTGCGGCGGATCTCGCTCTGCATTTCGGCAGATTCTGCGATTGCGTCCTTCAGCTTGATGTTGAGGGTGTTCGGTACCATGCGGGCGAGTTTGTCGCTCAGTTCAAGCGGCAATGCCAGCGCGCGCGCAGTGTCGCGGATGGCGGCTTTGGCCCCGAGGGTCCCGAACGTAACTATTTGCGCGACGTGGTCACGACCGTAGTGATCGATGCAGTACTTGATCACTTCTTCACGGCGGTCGTCGGCAAAGTCCATGTCGATGTCTGGCATTTCCCGCCGCTCGACGTTCAGGAACCGCTCGAAGAACAGATCGGCCGCAACCGGGTCGATCTGTGTGACTTCAAGGCAGTACAGGACCAGGCTGGAAGCGGCGGAGCCACGGACAGCCGAGAGAATTCCACGCTCGTTGACGAAGTTGAAGATGTCCCAGCAAACGAGGAAGTAGTCCGAGAATTTGGTCTCCTCGATGATCCCAAGCTCGTACTCAAGTCGCTCTTGAACTTCCTCACTGGGATTTTCGAACCGTTTCTTGAGGCCCGCGGAGCAGAGTTCTCGCAGGTATTCCATCGACGGTCTGTTCTGCGGGGTCGGGAAGCGCATCGCGAGGTTGCGACCGAACTCCAGCTCCAACTCGCACGACTCGGCTATCTTCACCGTGTTTTCGAGGGCTTCCGGGATGTGCGACCAGTCTGCGCGCATCTCGTCCGCACTGCGCAGGTAGTACGTGGTGGCTTCCATGCGAAGCCGTTTGGGGTCCTTCACATTCGAGTTTGTCTGGATGCAGGTGAGAATGTCCTGCGCCTCGTGGTCGTCCCGGCGGACGTAGTGCGAATCGTTGGTGACGACCAACGGGAGACCGGTCTGTTTGCTCAACTCGACGATGGCGTCATTGACCTCGGCCTGCCCCGGTACATGTTCGTGCATCATCAGCTCGAGGTAGTAGCGGTCCTGGAACACGTTTCCATACCACTCGAGTGTCTCGCGTGCAGCATCGAGATCGCTCGCCTTGATGTAGCGTGCCAGCTCGCCTGAAGGGCAACCGGAGAGGACGATCAGGCCTTCCGAGTATTTTTCCAGAAGGTCCCGGTCCATCCTCGGGCGATAGTAAAATCCTTCGAGGTGCGAGGCCGTGACCAGCTTCAACAGGTTCTGGTAGCCCGTCCTGTTCTGGGCGAGCACCGTAATGTGGAACGGGAAGCGTTTCGCGGGGTTTCGCTCGTCGTGGGGGCCATCGGCAACATAACCTTCGACGCCCACAATCGGGTTGATCCCGGCCTTCTTGGCCAACTGGTAAAACTCGATTGCGCCGTGGAGGTTGCCGTGGTCGGTCAGGGCAATGGCGGGCTGCCCCAGCTCCACCACCCGATTAACCATGTCGCCCAGTCTGCTGAAACCGTCGAGCAGTGAATACTCGGAGTGGTTGTGTAGGTGGACGAACTGATCGGTCACAGGCAGTTATTTCGGGAATTTTGGCGGGGTTTTTGAACGGTCATCGGAGCATAGCGTTCCCTCAGTATCGAGTCGAGTCCGATTATGGATTTACGCCGACAAAGATAGACTATTTCAGGCCGATCTCGATCGACCGGTGACACCCCGATCGGATGCCAAAATAGAACGGATTGCCCCCGTCAAACGTTTTCCATTCGAATGAGTCTTCGTTCTGTCGGTGATAGAGTCGAAATGGGTTGATATCCACATCCGGCTGTTGCACAACGGCTGCGAACTGTCGGCAGGCGACCGCAGGGGAAAGAGTTGACTTCAAAAGGCGTTGGCAACGGCCAAAAAATACTCGTGGTTGACGATGAGCACATGTCCGACCTGATGCGTTCGGTGCTGCGCCGCCTCGAGTCAGACGGGTTCAGACCGATAGTTGTCGCACCTGAGGGTCCCCACGTGAGTGGCGACGATTACGAGGCACAGGCGTTGTTCGCGATGGAAGACGAGCGGCCTGCGGCGGTCCTGCTCGACGTGAGGTTCGGCGAGTATGACACCGACCGGTTTAAGGGACTGTCGATACTGAAGAAGATCGTGGACCGCGACAGCAGCATGCCGGTGCTGATGTTCACCCAGTACACGCATGGGCCGTACAGAGATACCGCCGTCATGGCGAGCCTGAACGTGAGTTCATCGGTAGATTTCATCGACAAGCTGGCGAGTCCGGAAGAGGTTGTGCTGCGGCTGCGTCGGCTGATCGGGAGTGCACCGGAGACCATTAAGATCGGGTCGCTGTTCGAGATCGACGCACAAAATGCTGCCGTATACGCGATCGACAATGGCAGGCGCGATCTGATTCGAGAAATTCAGGGCATGAAACTCGAAATACTTAACGAACTGGCGGCGGCCTTCTTTCGGTCTGAAGGCGAACTCGTTCCGTTCTCCCGACTTGAGCGGTTCTCCGAAGGTGAAGACTCGCGCGCATCCCTCAGGGTGAGGATCCGCGAACTTAAAGTTGCACTCGGGAATGCAGTTTCTCGGGAATTCGGGGCGACCGAGCTGATAATCAACGTTCGAAACCGTGGATATCGACTGGTACAGCCAGTCGACTAACGATGCAAGTACGCGATCTCCTGGGCTGATCAGGCCCCGTGGGCAATCTGGACTGAACTATTGAGCGACCGCTCATCGAAATTATTGAGGATTGGTGGGGCGTCACTGGCCGCGATTGGCCTGGTGCTTGTCTTGCTCTCGCCTGTGATCGGGGAGCCAATTTCTCCCGGATCGCTCTGGTGGATTGAGCCAGTTGCATACGTTGGCGCCGGGGTATTTTTTCTCGGTGCGATCGCTTCGTTTGTATCAATTCAGCTGGCATCACGCCGAGAAAAGCACGGCGCAGACGACCGTAGCTGGAGCCAGGTCACGCAAGACTACTTCGACACATTCGCCCATGACATGGGTCGTCCGCTGCGGAGGATCCTGGGCAAGCAGCGCGAGGTCCGGGCCCTGCTCAACGAAACCGGTGAGACCACTCCCAGGATGGTTACAGAACTGCTTGACGAGATCGAGCAGCAGGCACCTAACTTCAGGTTGATGATTGAGAACGTGCGTGTGCTTGTCGACCTCGAAGACGAGTATGCGCAGCCCGCGGTTGAGCCGGTTGATGCGGCCGCGGTTATCCTCAACATCGCAGACCGCTACTTGCCCATTGCGCGGGAACGCGGTCTGGACCTGGTGTGGTGGTGTGAGCCGGGCGAGTTTGGACTGGTTTACACCGATGCTTCTGCCCTCGACCATGTAGTGACAAACCTCGTCGATAACGCGACCAAGTTCGCCGACGGGCAGATTGAGATTCGATTGACCCGCAACGATGCTCACTTCCTCGTAAGGGTTTGGGACGATGGCCCGGGCATTGCCGAGTCGCACCTGGTGCACGTATTCGACCGCGGCTGGACTCCGGAGCTTTCGGCCAGAAGAGAGAAGCAGAGCTCAGGATTGGGGCTGTTCATAGCCAGTTCGCTTTCCGAGCGCTGCGGAGGCGACCTCCTGGTCGAATCGAGGCAGTCGACCGGCGATGAAGCGAACGACCACCACACGGCATTCACTCTGTCGCTGCCTCTCGACAATCGGCCTGCAGCTGCCAAATGATAGCGGTGCGATGCAGGTCACAAGCGAGCATGGGATTTTTTAGAACCGGCTTCGCAGTGTTGGTGTTGGCACTGATCGTACCCGTGGTTACCGGCTGCGTAGAAAGTCGTGCCCGGCAAACCCCCGTGCCCCCAACGTCGATTGCGACTGCGACCGCAGTTCCTGTCGTGCCGACTGTGACCGCAACTCCGGCTCCCGTTCCAACTGCCACACCGTTGCCGACCGCAACAGTGACTCCTGTACCGACCGCGACGCCGACTCCCGAGCCCACTCCAACTTCTACGCCGCGGTCAGTGACTTTTAACCTGGCGCTCGACTTTGAGGGAATTGGCGATGAAAGCGTAGTCCGCAGCGACACGGTCCTGCTGCGAGGACGCACCACCCCTGACGCGATTGTCAGCGTGAACGGTGTGATTATCCCAGTTCAGGCCGATGGAACGTTCGAACTGACGCTGGCGCTTGATCCCGGGCCGAACCTGATCGAGATAGTGGCCAGCGACCTTGACGGCAACTCGGTAAGTTCGTCCCTGGCGATCATCTCGATTCCTGAGGACTCTCCATGATGAATCGAGATGGGCGAGCAGGGCATTTTACGTGGAATCGTAGTAACACAATCGTAACGACGATTACCTCACTGTTTAACAGTTGGGATCAATCTCAACGCATTCGACTGAATCAGGGTATGTTCAGACAACTTCGGACCCGAACGAACAGGTTGGTGCGCCTACTGGTGGCCGGTCTTTTCGCGTTCGTCGTTATTTCCGGTGCGCTGGGCGCCGAAGCGGCCAACGCCGATGCTGGCTCGGCTCCCGGTTCGGCTGGCATCGAGGCCGTTTTCGGGACCGCAGTCGAGGTGAGGCCGCCCGATGCAATCGTCGTGGCGACCAGTGCAGGTCTGCTGACTCTGAATTTCGATGACCTGTCAGAGTTAAAAATCGGTTCGAATGTCGCCTCGGTCGCAGATGTCGTCGAAGGCGATAGAGTCATATCCACTGCCAGGCGCAACGCCGCAGGCGACCTGATCGCTCTGAGAACTATCATCCAGATAGCAAATTCTCAGTCGATTACGAAGCATATTGTCGGTGTGGTGACCGACGCCACGGATGACGAGCTCTCAATCCAAACCCGAAATGGCGACGTGGTGCTGGTCCTGATCTCAGCAGGCGTCGATGCACCAAGCGTTGGCGATGGAATAACGCTGGTGGCACGGCTCGACCGGTCGAGCGGAGTGCTGACGGCACGTGGGTTCGAATTGACAAGCAAGACTGTCGAACGCCTCGAAGATGCGCGGGACCGTGCCGCTGACCAGGCAGAAAAAGAGCGCCTTTCGCTGATCGCAATCGACGCTCGAAGCAAACATCTGAGTGCTCTGGACGACGCGGCGCGTGCCCTCCAGCGGGTGATCGATGCCGGACGTGTCGACCGTGCGGCGCTCGATCGTGCTGCGAGCAGGATTGACAAAATTCAGCGACGGTTCATCGAGCTAAAGCGCATTTATGACCGTGCCGCTCTCGAACGCAATGAAGAGTTGCCCCTTCTGACCCTTTCAGGTGCCCTGGTAGAGGAAATTGGCGAGGCCCCTTTCACGATCGTCCCGAGAGGTGAACAGGACGCCGACCCGTTCTCGGTGAAATTCTTGTTCGATCCAGAGGTCACCACGGTGTCGATTCCTGATGACTGGCCTGGTTTGACACTCGTCGACGCTGAACGCCCGCTTTTACTGGCCGATGTGAGCCGGCTGATTAGCCCTGGCAGTGAACTCGATGTGAAGTATTCGATTGAAGACGGGAAGAGGTCGGCAGTGTCGGTCGTGGTTCGTCCTCCGAGGCTGTATGAGGAGCTCGAAGCGGTTATCAATAACGAAGCCCACCGAGCGTTCCACGGTGTCGTAACGCTGGTCGAGATCGACGATTCCCTGGAAGGCGCAATCGGGATCGTTATCGCTGCAAATGAAAGCCAGGGCATCAAGGTGGCGGCGAAGGTCACGGAGGAAACTGAGGTTACGCTCGACGGTGAAACTTCGGATATTTCTTCGCTTGCAACAGGCCAGGCAGTCGACATCCAATTCGAGTCGTCGGACCTCAGTTCGCTTTCTGATATCACTGCGTCGAGGGTTACTTTGCGGGCCCTGGCGATTCGGGCACGCACATCGACCCCCGTTGCGGAAAAGCATATTTCCGGAATCGTGGAATCGGTCGACGTTGAAGCATCGGCAATCACGATCAGACCGATCGACGGTTCTCCAATTGTGCTGAAGGTCGGTGAACGGGTGCCAACGGTTCGAAACGGTCGGCCGGTTCGACTGGCTGATATCAGCGAGGGCGATCTTGTGATAGACGCCACGCGGTTCGACCCGGTAACGGAAACGTTGACCAGACTGGTCACCGTCGCTCGCACAAATGTGAACTTTGCAGGGACGATCACAGGTATCGGACAAGAACCCGCCCGGTTGCTTGTGACCGGTGAAAACGGACGGTCTATCAACGTGCTGGTGACCGCGGATACGTGGCTCGTCCTCGACGGTCGTCGAGTTGATTTCGATCACCTCGTGGCCGGTCTGAGAGTTGTAAACGGCGTCTACTCGGTCGCCGGGCGAAGCGGTGCGTTCTACAACGTGGCGGTTATCGTTTCTGTCGAGTCTCCGAAGGTTGGCCGGGCAACTGGAATTATCACCAATGTCAACGTGTTGGCGGGGTCGCTGACCGTATTGTCGGGCAAATCGATCGAGACCCGACTCCTGCGGCTGCATTTGCCTGAACTGCCCCGTGCCGACAGTTTGCAGAAGGACGGTCTCCCAATTGAGTCTTTGCGGGACGTCCAACGGGGCGACCGCATCGACATAGTTGTTTATGTAATCGAGACAGGACTGGTCAAAGAACTGTCGGTGGTTTCCGATAACTTCATCCGTTCGCGCGGGACGCTGCTGGAAGTTTCTTCAAATTTGCGGTTTGTAGTGGTGGAACTCTCCAATGGCGATGTGTTCGAACTGTGGGTCGGCCCTGAATCTGTCGTTAAGCTAAACGGCCGTCGCGTCCGGTCTCTTTCGGCTGTTGCAGACCTGCTGACCATTTCAGGAACCGCAGGCGCGGATGTCGTTGCCCTGGTCCCCGAAGCGTTGTTCATTAGAGATTCTCTGGACTCTGACCAGGGCGTCATTATTTCGGTGCAAATCCAGATAAAAGTGGACTCCGGTCGAGTTGGGGGAAGCGGCAATGCCGATAATCCGGTGGTCGAAGTTATTATCTCCGGAGTGATCGAGGCAATTCACGGCCAGACATGGGTAATCGACGGTCATGTTTTCTTCGTCGATGACAGCACCGAGTTTCTTGGTGAAGACCCAGAAGTCGGACTGGTAGCCAAGGCAGCCCTGATCAGCAGGCCGGGAAGGATGCTTGTGGCACAGGCCGTGAGCGTGGCGGGTCGTCCCGATGTATCGCCTACCCGCAGGCCGATCGACGTTCGACCCGACAGCACCGGCTCGAAAGGCGGGGCCGGAGCGGCTAATGGTGGCCCGAATTTCTTTGAATTGCGCGGCGAGATCACCCGGCTCAACGGCCGCGGGATCGTCGTCGAAACCGTGCAGGTAATCATCGGAGACGAGGTCGAAGTAGACCTTGACCAGCTCAGGGTTGGCGCATTCGTACGTGTCAAGGTCAGGCGGACTGCGGATGGGCTGTGGCGTGCCGCGGGGCTTGAAGTGTTGCGACCGGCAAGAAATTTGGATGACCCGCCGGAACCCGATGACACTGCGCGATCCCCTGAAATCAGTGGCAGCCTGCCGCCCGGGATCGGCGAAATCGTCAAACGATTTGCGGGCGGTCTCGACGAGACTGACGGACCTGTGGCTCGTCTGGGCGACAACATAGTGATTGTTCCGAGCAGCGTCATTACCTCTGTGCTGCTCAGGGGGACGGCGGACCTGGAATCTCGGTTTAAGGTCACCCTTGTCAGGCGTTCCGAGTTGTCGGGTGTTGTTGGCCCTCGCCAGGCTGCGCAGCTTGCCGGCAACCGGATCCTGGAGCGCTACACCGACGATTCGACGCACCCGCTGTACCTGATCGAGTTCCGGTAAGGGCTAGCCGGAATCTCCGGACCGGCCACGGACCTGGTACGACCTGCGAGTCAATGTCCTGGCCTTGGCGGCGACGCGCCCGGCGGGTTCAAGCGTTAGCGTTAGCGGTATTGCGATCACCAGTGCTGCGCCGACGATAGTGAAGCCGAGCCTGTATGTGCCTTCAATATCGTGCACCAGCCCGATCAAGGCTGGACCCGCGGCCCCGAAAAGGGCGTTCACCGAACTGGTTAGCCCTACTATCGAGCCGTAGCTGGCCCTGCCGAAGTAGTCGCCGAGAATCGAAAGTCGCAGCGGGATCGACGATCCGAACCCAAGCCCGAAGAACACCACGAAGAACGGCAGGGGCCACAACCCCAGATCGACGCCGGCAACCGTGGCGTTGATGCCCGCAAGACCGGCAACACCGACCGTCTGCATCAACATGGCAATAGTGAGCATCTTTCGCTTGTCGAATTTATCGCCAATCACGGCCATGCCAACTCTGCCGCCCAGGTCTCCGATGGCGACTGCTCCCGCCGCCGATGCTGCCAGCGCCGTCGTCATTCCATATTCCAGCAGAGCCGCAAAGTGGAACAAATTAGTGGAGCTGACGAGTTGTCCCAGGCTTGTAACGATCGCGAGTTGCCAGAAGAACCGCAGCTTGACTGCCTGGCGCATCGTAATCGTCGGCTCTCTGATTCGTGAGGTACGGGGGATTTCCCGATCCATTGATCCGTGGCCGCTGGTGTTCTCGTTAATGTTTTCTGGGCCACCGTCCGGTTGCATTCCGTACTCTTCGGGGCGACGCCTCATTACGAGCGTTGCGGGAAAGCCGATTATCCAGAATCCGATTCCCGCGGCGAACAGCATTTCTCGCCAGCCGAAACGATCTATCGAAGCCACGAGCAGGGGAAGAGTCAGGCCGCCGAGCGCGGAAAACGACATTAGCGTTGCGAGCGCCCGTGCGCGCTTCCGGACGAACCAGTTTGCAACTGTCACGACGAAAACAATGAACGTGCCGAACGACATCCCGAGGGTCAAGAGGGTGATCGCCAGGTAAAAATGCCAGAGTGTCTGCATCTGGCTCATAAAAATGAAGCCGCCGCCGGTAACAAACACACCGAAAGCCATTGCCTTGCGGGGACCGTACTTGTCCAATAGCACCCCGACAAACGGGGAGATCAATCCACTTTCGCTGCGCTGGAGCGAGATTGCAGCCGCCGTGGCTCCGTGGCTCCATCCGAACGTGCCGAGTATTTGAGGAACAAACGCCTGGAAACCGCGCCAGAAGACGGCCGACGTGTACCACTGAACAATTCCACCCGCTCCCACGATCCACCACCCGTAGAACGGTTGTTTGAAGGATTTCATCGGGTTTTTTCGATTTGTTTGTTCAGCGAAAGAATTGTGATGGCCAGGCCCTCTGGAGACCGCCGCAGGGGTGGCTAAGGACGGATGAGGGAATGATAGTCCGGCGCAGGGGTACTAAAAAAACGTCGAATTAACGTTCGGCGATGTCTGCAGAAATGCGATATATCTACACACAGCGCAGGAACGGGGCGTATAGGGTTGAGAACAGGGGTTACTTTGAGGACCAGGCGAAGGCGGTAGCGAATCAATTGGGTGCATCGCTCAAACTATTTACAGTCCGTGGAATACCGGTCGATATAAATGCGTCGTGGTTGATCGCGTTCGCCCTCATCACCTGGAGCTTCTCGACTGCCGCGTTCCCCGGTGTGTTCAGACTCTGGTCGACGCAGCAGTACTGGCTTGCCGGCGTTGTGACGACTCTATTGCTGTTCACCTCGGTGCTTGCGCACGAACTGGGCCACTCTTTCGTCGCCCTGTCCCAGGGCCTCCGCGTGCGCGGCATTACGCTGTTGTTGTTTGGCGGGGTTTCGAGGATCGAAGGCGATGCATCTCGCCCGCGGAACGAGTTTTTCATCGCGTTCGCAGGTCCCGTGGTTTCATTGATCATCGGTGTGACTCTTCTGGGTTGGTGGATCGCATTTGGCCCGGAACGCCCGAACCAGATCACGCCGCTGCATGGAGTGCTCTTTTTCACCGGGTGGATGAACATCCTCGTAGCTGTGTTCAACTTACTGCCCGGTTACCCGCTTGATGGTGGACGAGTGCTGCGGTCTATGGTGTGGGGATTTACCGGTGACATGCATCTGGCTTCACGGGTAGCGTTCGTCGTTGGACGCGGTGTTTTCTACCTGCTAATTGCCTGGGGTGGTTGGAGAATCCTCAACGGCGATCTCGTAGGTGGCATTTGGGTCGTGTTCGTCGGTTGGTTCCTGTTGAACGCGGCACGCGGTGAACGTGCAGCACAAAATGCTGCAGCGGGTGCAGCCGGGCGACGCGAACTTGACTTCAGCATTGGCGTCGCAACGCGTCCTATGCCCAGGATGGCTGAAGAGGGCATGACGGTTTTGGAGGTGCGGACTGGTGGGTACCTGGCCGGTTCGCAGGTGTCGGTTCCCGTTGCCAGAAAAGGCGAGCTCGTCGGGTTCATCACAGCGCAAGAACTGAACGAAGTGCCTCTGGAGCGTCAAAATGACGTTGTCCTTGGTCGGATGGTGGATCCGGGCAGTTTGCGAGTGATCTCGGCAAATGAAACTGCCCGAGACGGACTGCGAACGATGGACAAGCACCGTGTGATTCAGCTGGTTGTGATAGACGCCGGATCCGTGGTCGGCATCGTCACAAGGCAGGACATCCTCGCCAAAATGATCGAGTTCAGCTCGGCAGCCGATAGTGCATAAACTTTTGGCGCCTGGTCTGTCTGCTGGCGGGCCAGCCAGTTATCGAAGCTAATCGGCCAGCATGGTCGGCAAGCCGGCTCGCCAGAGACAGGGCTAGGGCTTGACTACCGAATCGGGCAGCCAGATGGCAAGCGACGTTCCACCGCCGACACTGTCTTCGACCCACACTGTGCCTTTGTGCAGCTCGACGATCTGCCTGACGATTGCCAGGCCCATCCCGGTCCCGGGGACGTCTAGTTTTTCCAGCTGACGGTACGGTTCGAACACCCTGTCCCGGTCTTCGTGCGGGATACCCGGTCCCTCGTCGGTGACGGTTATTCTCAGGTCGTACGAGTCTATCCAGATATCGAGGGACACGGTCGTGTTGACCGGCGAGTACTTGCTGGCGTTTGAGAGCAGGTTGAGAATCGCCTGCCTGAGCAGTTCGCGGTCTGCGACGGCGAACTGTTGTTCATCGGGCGCAGTGACTGATAGTTCCTGATCTCGCCCCTTTGCGACTGGTGCGAACGAGGTCTCAATATCGCGCGCAAGTTCAGCGATCCGGAACTTCGCGGGTTTGATCTCGAACGTTGCCGCCTTCATCTTCGAGATTTTCAAAAAATCGTCGACGAGTAACGTCAAGCGATCGGCGTTTTGCTGAATGACGTTGAGGTCTTCGAGTTGATCGGGGTGCAGATTACCCCGCTCGTTCATGCCAAGCAGGTCGGAAAGTGTGACAACCGTTGTAAGCGGAGACTTCATTTCGTGTGAAAGCCACGCAATGAATTCACTGGTGCGTTCCTTTTCTTCCCGCAGGCTCTCGAGTGCCGATTCGGCCCTCGACGCGCTGACTCTGTCGGTAATGTCAGAAACCACGATCGTTACGGCATCCGTGACTCCTCCTGGAGAAATTATCGGCTCCATCCAGACGTCGAGGATTATTCCGAATATCTCGATCTCGATCCGATTTGTGTGGCCGCCAAGTGCGCTTTTCAACGCATCTTTGAGTCCGTTGATCTTTCTGGAATACGCGACAAAATTGCGGCCGAGCAGTCGTTCCGGTACGAGCTGCAACTCTTCTATTCCGCGCCCGGCGACATCGGTGACGATCCCCTTGCTATCGATCGTCAGTACGATCACGGAAGTGTTGTTCAGAATTGCCTGCAGGTTTGGCCCCAGCCTTTCCAACACTATTTGGGCAGTGCCGGTGTTGCCATCGCGTGAGACTACGACCGTGCTCGCCTTTTCAAGCGAGGTTTCCAGCTCGGTAACGATTCTTGCGGCCAGCTTCTTTTCCAGCGAGCCAAAGGCCGTTGGCTTGCGTGACGCGCACATGAACATGGCTGCGACAATGCCGTTCAGGCGGAGTGGAGCGCATACGGCTGAGCGCAGGCCGGCCCGGAACATCCAGCGTCCTGATGCGCGCTGGCCCGGCGCTACCGAATCAAGGTCGACAGTTACCGGACTGGTTACCGCAGTTGTCGATGGGATTAGCAACGAGCGCCTCGACACACGAACGCCGGGTGCCAGTTCGGGAACGTCGAGGCCGTCTGTGATTTCAGTTGTCGAGTGATCGTTCGTGTGGTCGACTCTCCCGAAGTAGAGCCAATCGGCGTCGAAAAGGTTCCTGATAAGTGAGGCGAGCCGGGGGCTCCGCAGTGGGTCGCCAGAATCGTCGAGACGGATCTGGTCGCAAACACGATTTAGCATCTCGAGCTTTTTCAAGGTGTTATTTGATTGCTCAAGTTGTCTGAGGTTTGCCAGGACCGGTGCGCAAGCGGAAGAAATTCTTCTGATCTCGGCAACGTCAGCTTCCTTGAATCCTGCGTCGTCTCGCGTCGCCTCGACAAACCCGATCACCCGGTCTGTCACTTTGAGTGGAACTCTCACGCCGCTGTACAACGCGATCGGATCCGCTGTGCCGTCCGCAATGCCAGAATTTCCAGAAATTACGGAGGTCAACTGCTCGACTTCATCGGGATTGACCCAGGTGAAATCGAGAATGTCTTCGGACGATTCGGTATCGAACTCGAGCTTTGATCGCCCGGTCTCTTCGTCGATGAAACCGACCTGCACTCTTGAAGCTCCACTGCGGTTCCTGACCTGAGTCGCAATCACTCCGCAGGCCGACATTAGCTCGGTTGCCGATGCGATCGACTCCAGATAACCCGGAATGTACGGCCGTGCCTGACCCGGCCCGTCCGTCAGGAAGCGGTCGGAATTATCGTTCGCGAATGCCGCCCTCAGTGCGGGGACAAGTCTGTTTGCGGTTGCAACCGCTTCAGATTTGAATGCCCCGTTCCGAGCCGAGCCGAGTATCAGGACCTGAGTTGCCGAGCCATTAACCGGGATTGCCAGGACCGAAGCGATCCCCGCAGATTTCCAGGCAGGGTACTGGTTCGAGCGTGAAGGGAATTCGGTATCGAGTGTGGTGTTCGAAACGGCGGTTCGCAGGGCTGCTGCGTGGGATTCAACCGATTCAAAATCCGGGTCTGACATGGTATAGGACTGGTCCCGAGCGCCCGTCAGCAGGCCCTGGGTCACGAATTCACCGTCGACCCGAGCACGGTGCACAATTACGTCGAACTCGAAGAATTGGGCTAACAGTACGGCAATTTTTTCCAGCCTCCGAGAATGATCTCCAGGACCGTTGCTGGCAGTGCGGGCAATGGAACGTGCCGCGATGCTCTGGGCTTCGTCTCGCTGAACGGTGGCGAGGGCGGCCGAACGAGAGGCAGACAGGCTGATCAGGCTGGCAACGGTCCTTGCGGCCTCGACTTGTGAATCGTCAAAACCGACTCCGCGTTCCACCAGGGCGACGATCATGCCCGAGGCTCCCGTTGTTCCGGGCACGGCAACGGCCAGGGCTGACCTGTACTCGATTCCTGAGGCGAAAGCCGTTATTGCCGAAAGCCGGGCGGGATCGGTGTCGATCACTATTGCCGGAGCGTCCACGTCGGCCGGGGTCAGCCAGTCGGGGAGCCAGATTTCCGAACCAACGAGTGCTAAGTCCACGCCAGATATTGCGCGCACCGCCTTGGTGCCGAACGCGTCTGTGTAGTCGACTATCAGTACCGCATCGGCGTCAAGCTCTGTCCGAAGAGTATGTGCTGCGTTCTGCTGGAACACGGGGGTCGAGTTGTTCGACGCGCCCAGTGCCGCCAGTTGCGAGACGGTTAGCGAGGTCCGTTGCGCAGGGGCAGTTGGCGGGAAAGAATTCTCGTCGTCCTGTGACACAGGATTGCTGGGCGAATCCCGCATTCCTGGCGAAATTGGCGAACGGTCGCTTGTGCGTTCCTGGCGGTGGCTCACAACGGTTGTAGCGAATTTTCTCTGGGATGAATCGATCTGTTGCGATGCGCTGGCAACGTGTGCAACTTGATCACCGTACACGGAACCGTTAGGGCGGCTGCCAGATGCTTTTATGCGGGTTTGCCGTAACTGGGATGCGGCAAAGCCCGGTGCCAGTTGCCGGATCAACGAAGATTGGCTAAAGCCGGATGATTGCTCGCCGGTGGAAACCGGTCCCAACAAGCACGTCTCCGCAATGTGTATCGACCTGGAACTTTAGTTTCTTCCCGGTGATTTCTATAAGGGTGGCCGTTGTTACGACCTGTTTTCCGGCAGGGGCAGGGGCGATGTGTTTCACGTCGACGTGAAAACCGACCGTAGTTTCACCGTCCGACAACTGGTCGCGCACGGCATCGACCGATGCCTGTTCCATCTCCATGATCATCGCGGGGCTGGACAGCACGGAGTGTTCAGACTGGCCCGTGGGACTGTACAGCGCGGCGCCTTCAACAACCAGGTGCCTGGTAGCCGTAAGGCCGGTCGTGATTTCTGGCATGACTACAGAGCGACGATCCCGTATCCGGCATCGACCGGGATGATGGCGCCCGTGATCCCGCTGGCCATATCGCTGAGCAGGAACAGTGCGGTGTCGGCAACCTCACCGTGTTTGATATTGCGGCCCAGCGGGGAACGTTCACGGTGTGCGCGGGTCATGTCGCTGTATCCAGGGATGCTCCGGGCAGCAAGGGTCGGCAGTGGGCCTGCCGAAATGGCGTTCACCCTTATGTTGCGGTTTCCAAATTCGACGGCAAGCTGACGCATCTCGTTTTCGAGCGCAGCCTTTGCCGTACCCATGATGTTGTAACCGGGATACACGCGCTGCGAAGCGTCGAAGGTGAGCGTGACCACCGAGCCACCCGACTCGCCGAAGAGCGGTGCGGCACGGCCTACGACCGGCATCAGTGTGTAGGCGCTTACTTCCAGCGCAGTCCGGAACCCCTGCAAATTCGTAGCAGAGAAGTCGCCGCCGAGGTCGTCACGCTCGGCGTACGCGATGCAGTGGACTACGAAATCGATCTCGTCCCACTCGCTCTTTATGCGGTCGTAAACGGCCTGGACCTGATCGTCGTCTGTAGCATCGCACTCGATGAGGACGGGGCTGCCAAGCGCCGACGTAGCTTTCTCGACAGGGGCCCTGAGACGCTCGTTCTGGTAGGTGAACGCCAGTTCGGCCCCGGCTTCTGCCAGGCGTTCGGAAATAGCCCATGCGATGCTGCGCTGGTTCGCAACGCCGAACACAACGCCGCGCTTTCCGGTGAGATCGATCGAAACAGCCATTGCCTTCGCTTCGCTTTTCAATGTGTTGTGCGGTGGCACGATTAAGTCGTGTGACACCGAAAGCCGGACGAGCCATTTAAGTAGGGCGACGCCGCGATCACCAAATGTACCAGCCAGATACTAATAGCTGGCGGTCGACCTGACTGTTATCCGGCAACCTCAATACCAGGTCTGCCGGAAGGAACTGGCAGTTACCAGTTGGTGTGTGAACCGTCAGAACGGTGCGGATGCGACGCTTCCCAGAACCTGAACGGCTCGTTCAGCTTGCTCTCGTCCACGTCTACACCAAGCCCCGGTTTGTCTGGAACCCTGTATCCGTTGCCTTCAAACACCACCTGCTCGGGGAAGATTTCGAAGTTCGGATTTTCTGCTCTTTCCATGTTGACCTCGAGCCACGCAAAGTTCGGCACGGCCGCACCGAGGTGCACAGACGCAGCGGTGCAAATCGGGCCGAGGGGGTTGTGGGGCATCAGGTCGATGTAGTGCGCCTCGGCCCAGCCCGCGATCTTCATCGACTCTGTGAAGCCGCCGACGTTGCAAATGTCGACCCTGACGTAGTTCGTGATTCCCCGTTCTATGTAAGGCAGGAACTGCCATTTCGAGGCGAACTCTTCACCGACGGCAAACGGGACGTCGGTAAGCTTCCGCAGGACCTCGTAGGCTTCCGGCGTTTCATCACGGATCGGCTCTTCAAGGAAGTCGAGTGTGTGCGACGGCATCATCTGGCAGAACGAGGCGGTCTCGGCGACCGACAACCTGTGGTGGTAGTCGATACCCATGATCGCCTGGTTGCCGAGTTCCTCGCGTGCCGTGATGAGCCACTCTGCCGAGTTTGCAATCGACTCGCGCGGCTCGAACAATCCGTTGTTCTGAACATCCATATTGTCGTAGGAAAGACGGAAAGCGTTGATGCCCCTGCCCATGAATTCCTTTGCCTGCTCGATCATTTTGGGCCCGTAGGGGCCCGCCGTCGTAGCGAACACCGGGATTGAGTGACGGTGCCTGCCGCCGAGCAGTTCGTAAACGGGGACGCCCAGCTTCTTGCCTGCGATATCGTGCAGCGCGATGTCTATTGCCGAGATTGCTGCGGTAAGCGTGCGCCCACCCTCGAAGTACTGGCTGCGGTACATCTCCTGCCAGAGCGCTCCGCGTTTCATCGGGTCTCGACCGACAAGAAACTCGCGGTAGTGCTCGACTATTCCTTTGACCGCGAGTTCGCGACCGGAGAAACCCGACTCTCCCCATCCGTAAATTCCCTCGTCGGTCTCCACCTTGACGAGCATCTGGTTACGGGTGCCGACCCATACGGCGTACGGTCTGATGTCTGTGATTTTCATGCAGTTCTTTCGTGTCGTGGTGTTTATTGGCTCGACCGGTCGGGAACAACTGGCTACCAGTTGGTGTGGGAACCATCATTGCGTTTCAGGTGGGGCATTTCTGAATGGCGGAACGGCTCGGTGAGGGATGCTTCATCGACCTCGACTCCAAGCCCCGGCTGGTCCAGGACGGTTACCCGTCCGGGGGCGATTTCCGGTTGCACCGGGAAGACTTCTTTCGAGTAGAAATCAAGTTCTTCACCCGGGGATTCCCGAATCTCAAGCCATGAGAAATTCGCCGCCGCCATCGCCATGTGCGATGTAGCCGCAACACAGATCGGGCCGAGCGGGTTGTGGGGCATCAGGTCGATATAGTGCGCCTCGGCCCAGCCGACGACCTTCATCGCTTCGGTCAGTCCACCAACGTTGCAAATGTCTATCCGGACGTAGTTGGTCAGACCCATTTCGATGTACGGCAGGAACTGCCATTTCGAGGCGAACTCTTCACCGATCGCGAAGGGTATCTGCGTCATGCCACGCAATGCTTCGTACGCAGCCGGCGTCTCGTCGCGGATCGGTTCTTCGAGGAAATCGAGGGTATGCGATGGCATCATCTGGCAGAACGACGCGGCTTCAGCAACAGATAACCTGTGGTGAAAATCGTAGCCTATAACCGGCCTTGTCCCGAGCGCCTCGCGCGCTTTGATCAGGCCTTCTGCTGACAGTGCGATCGCCTCGCGGGGCTCGTAAACGTTTTCTTCCTCGGGCTCGTAATTGCGGTGAAGGCGGAAACAGTCGAATCCGGCCGCGATTATTCGCCGCGCGACATCGATCATTTCTTCAGGCGTATTCCCACTGCCAGTGGCGAATGTTGGGACCCAGTCGCGGTGTTTTCCGCCGAGCAGTTCGTAAACTGGTACGCCGAGCTTCTTGCCGGCAATATCGTAAAGGGCGATATCGATTGCAGAGATTGCGCCGGTCAGGACTCGTCCGCCCTCGAAATATTGACTGCGGTACATTTCTTGCCACAGTGCGCCCCGTTGCATCGGGTCTCTGCCAATAAGCCACTCTCTGTAGTGTTCGACGACACCCTTTACTGCGAGTTCCCGGCTCGACACGCCAGATTCACCCCAACCGTAAATGCCTTCATCAGTTTCCACTTTGACCAGCATCTGGTTCCGGGTACCGACCCATACTGGAAATGCCTTGATGTCAGTAATTCGCATTTATGGACGACCTTTGCGTATGTTGGCGGGGCCAGGCCCAGGGATGACAGCGCAGACGAGGTTTGTTTGCCGAGCAAGCCTGTTCCTGGCAGCAAGCAGTGTCAATACCAGACTGCCCGTGACCGGTTCGAGCACGAGTCGAATAATCGATTTGGCCGAAACCGAAACAACGCGGACCGCTGCGCCTGCGGAGGTCCGTGAGACATCTTCAGGAAGATCAGACCGGTGGTCGGTCGTGTTGATCAACGACGACCACCATTCCGTTGGCTACGTGATCTGGGCATTGCTAAAGACTGTGCCAGAACTTACGGAGACCGAGGCCACGCTGATCACGCTCGAAGCACACAACACGGGCCAGGGCGTGGTGACCGTGTGCGGTCGAGAACGGGCTGAGGGGTATCGGGCAGCTTTCCGGCTGCTTCAACTCGGGTGCGAGATCGAGCCCGGTTGGTAGCAGCCTGGGACACAAATCCCGGTTGCCCGAAACGTCACGTTCAGGCACAACCTCGGAACGCCGAAAACTGACCCGTTGGCATCGAATGGGTGCGGATCACTCTGAGTGGCATGCCAATCCGCGGGCTGCCCGCCAGAGGCGCGCGCGTGACTACCCACATGGTGAGTGAACCATTTGGAGCGAGTTGGCGATTCCTTGGGGCTCAATAGATGGAATGGCCAGGTGATAACTGTAGATATATGGCCGTTGCCCCTGCCTGCCGGAAGCCTGCGAGGCGTCTGACAGATGGCTGACCAGTGGGTGATTCGCCATACCGAACAGGTTCCAGACACGGGTTCGCCACTCGAATGTGAACCCGGTTTGGATTGAGGAGACCAGGCCAGGTGTTCAGGACAGTGAACCGAGATGCGTCGGAGCGCGGTATTACCGGGCTTGAAACGGCGATCATCTTAATAGCATTTGTTGTCGTCGCTTCAGTGTTTGCGTTCACAGTGCTGTCGACCGGTATTTTCGCTTCAGAGAGGTCGAAAGAAACGGTATTTGCGGGTCTCCAGGAGGCAAAAAGTTCCCTCGAACCGCGGGGTGCGACTGTGGCTTACAAGGCCAACCGTGGCGGCACCGACACTGTCTACAAGGTTTCGTTCATCGTTTCGAACGCAATTGACGGCGAGCCTGTCGACCTGACTCCCCCGTACACGGCCGATGGAGCCGCAACGGACCCGGATATTTCGAGTGGTGCCGAGTACAGGACAGTTATCTCATACAACGATCAGAACCAGTTCATGGCTGACGTCCCCTGGAGCGTGAACTGGCTTGGCAACGACAACGGCGATAGTTTGCTCGAGGTCGGCGAGAAGGCCGAGATCAGCGTCTGGCTGTTGATTCGTGATACAACCCAGGCAATCGGCTCTGGCACGGCCACCAGTTACTGGACTGCCGACGGCAACGGTGCACATGGCATTCTTTCGTCTGGGACGCTTCTTGACAAGAACGATAAGTTCACGCTCACCCTGGCACCCCCGTCAGGCGCGGTGTTGACCGTTGCGAGGACGCTGCCCGCTCGACTCGATGCGATCATGGATTTGAAGTGATGACCGACTGATTTGGTCCCAGGTTCGGGATTGCCCCCCCCGTCCGGCTCCTGGTTTCCAGGTCTTCTGAAAAAAAACGGTCACTCTCATGCCCCTGAGAGTGACCGTTTTTGGTTTCTCAGAAACCGGCGCACACCCTTTCGATGGTATGCGCCCGGGAACGTTGGAATCGGAATGGTTAAAGCAGTGTTTGACGGGTTAAACACAACGGGTGCAGCCGAATGACCGCACCCGTTGTTGGTTTTGCCTGGTAGTTAGTGTTTGAACTACTTTCGCTGGCTTACCAGCGTTCTCGATGACCGCCACCACCACCGCCGCCGCCGCCGCGGTATCCACCTCCACCACCACGAGGAGCCTGGTCCCGGGCCTCGTTTACAACGATTGGCCGGCCGTCAAGTTCAGTGCCGTTCATTTCTGAAACAGCCTGTTGTGCTGAACCTTCATCGTTGAAGGTTACAAAACCGAATCCACGTGACCTTCCAGTCTCGCGGTCGCTGATCACCTGTGCCTCTTCAATATCGCCGAACCGCTCGAAAGCTGTTCGGAGGCCGGCGGAATCCGTCGCCCAGGCCAGGCTACCAACAAATAACTTCTTACCCATAAATCAAGCCTCGTTCGTGGGAATCCCATCCAATGTTCACAGTTGAACATGTCCTAGTACCGTTCCGTACGGTTATCGTCCCACGTTCCGTTTTCGCGCCCTTCCGTAACTTGCACCGCAAAACATCATCCAGGTGATGCAGTTTCGCGATGCACCGACCGAGCGCATCTCCAAGAATAAACTTAGTTTCGCGACTTTGGGGTGTTTATTCACCAGAGCCCGGCTTTTGTACAGGAAATTAGAGCAGAAGTGCTGGTTACTTGGCGGTCGTTACCAACGAATAGCGGCGGAAAACCTCTGTCGTGCGGGCATGAGACCGTCGATAACTTCATCACCTTCGTCTTCCGGGTCCGCGTATGAATGTGTTCGCGAGTGGTTTGCGGCCGGTGAGTTGCGACCAACGGCTTGCGGCCAATGGCTTGCGGCCAGACGAAACGGTCATTACGGTTCATGCATGGCGTTTCCGGCTTAACATTTGCGTTTTAGTAACTATCCCAAAACACGTTACGGATCGAGTTATTAGATAGACGGGCATGCGTGGACAATTCCTTCTCCTTGGAGAGACGGGGTTTTGAGATAGTTTCTTAGCGATTCCGCATGCCAGATCAGACGGTAACTTTCTGGACAGTCGTTCGATCTGTCCATAAAAACGGCCAACAGGCAGCGGTTTTATGTGGACCAACGGGCACAGAAAACGGTGCTTGCGCCTGAAAACAGTGTTTGCAAAGGAGTGAAATGGTTCAAACGAACGACATTGAGCGACCCTCAAAAGAGCTGATCGCAAAGTTCGAGCACATCAGTGCAGCTACCGCTGCGGGCGATCTCAACAAGATGGGGATCAGGAACGCGTTTATCCAGGGACCCTTGCCGTTCACGCCCGGTAAGAAAGTCGTTGGTCCTGCGCTGACGCTGCAGTTCATGCCAAAGCGTGAAGACGTGTACCCGGAGGGCGAGTACGTTGAGCCAGAAACCCAACTGCACCGCCACGCCCTGTACAACACGCAGCCGGGCGACCTGATAGTTGTCGATGCGCTCGGCAGCATGACCAGCGGCGTGTTTGGCAACATGATGCTCACTTACTTCCATGGGCAGGGCGGCATCGGCGCGATTATCGACGGCTGCATCCGGGACTACCCTGAGAGCAAGGACATCGGCCCGGGACTCTGGTTGAAGGGCGTTACGCCAAACTTCCACACTCAAACGGAGATGATGCCCTTCGCCGTTAACGTTCCGATCAACTGTTCGGGGACGTTTGTGAAACCCGGCGACATTATCATCGCCGATGACGACGGTGCGGTCGTCGTGCCGATTCAGCTTGCCGAAGAACTGGCCGAGAAGGGCCAGGTACATGCCGAGTGGGAAGAGTTCAGCCGCGAGAAGCTGGAACAGGGTGGCGATCTGCGCCGCTACTACCCGCTTACGGACGAGGCCCGTCCCGAATACGAAGAGTGGAAGAAAACACACGGGAAATAAGGCGTTGGTCGGGCCCGAGGTTGCCGGTCCACCACTCACGACCGGAATACACCGGTTCAACATACAAGGGTTAGGGAGTGGGTTGGAACTCGCAATCGGGAACAACTTCTGTCTTTCTGTCTGACAGAATCCTGACGCGTCTCTTCAACGGAGTTGCCCGCAGGCAGGGGCCGGGGCGGTTCATGCCGTGGACTGGCCTGATCGATCGAGTAGATATCGAGGCTGACGGGAAGTTTCTTATCGCGCGCATCTACTTTACTCAGACCGGTGGTCTGGGTTCGTTGCTGCCTCCAAACACGTTGCTGGTGCATGAGTAGGTCTCAGCGGGAACAGGCATCAAGATGAGTTGCAGAGTTCGATCGGGGGTTACCTCGTTGGTTCGAATCAGAAAAATATCGACTGCGATGATCGCTGTGGCGCTTTCACTGATTGCACTTCTTGTTAGTGCCTGTGGCTCGGGCTCCCGAGTGGCTGCGCCCAGTAATGACAACGAGATTCCAGTTGAAGTTGTGATTGTGGAAGTTACGACCGAACCCGAGGCAACAAGAGAACGTAATTTGTTCGTGCCGGAACCAACGAGCACGCCGGAGCGATCGGCAATAGTTGTAGAGACTTCCACACGTCTCGTCCTGTCGACTCCTGATCCTGAGAGCACTCCAACACCGCCCGATCCAACAAGAAGAGAGCCCACAAGTAATTTCACCGTTCACGATTTGGACGTTGAACCTCTTGTCGGTTCGGTTTTCGAAACTCTGCTATCGAAGATGCCTGATAACGAAGTCACTCGGGCGTACACACGTATGGGCGATGTGGCTGGCGTGATCGACGCACTCGGGTTGTCGCCTTTAGCACAAGACGAATCGGGTGAAGAAATTTTAAATATCCGCGCGAGGCTCGATACGGACGATTTTTATCCGCCGTGGTGGCAGTGGCCCATAGAAGCTCGAGATTACGTAGGCAGTTACAACTGGTATCCAGATCTGGCTTTCAACGGGAATAGTGTTGAGCAGTTCGCCCATTCGAATAGTCAGTTTCGGTTTTTCGGTGGCGAACGCCCGTTCACGTCATATGACGTCGCACTTGGGGATTTCAGCGGTTCAGCAACTTTAGCCGCCATTGCTGCATGTGACTGTGAACAGCCAGAAATTCGTGAGTACTCAGGAGTGGAGTACTACGCCTGGGGCGAAGGCGATGGCATTGGTGAGCTTCGAGAACGCCACAAAAGACCGATGTTCGACCACATAGGCCGTGGTCCGCATCTGCTTGTGCTCGACGGTGAGGCGTACTACTCGATACGTGATGGCGTGATCGACGAGCACGTCGACGTGATTCAAGGCAAGAAATCGTCGCTCGCTGATGTCGAAGACATTGTGATCGCAGTACAACTTGTGTCGTCTCTGGGTCTCACCAGCGAAATCGTTGTTCGCGACTTTGGATTCACCCTCAAACAAACTTTTGAAGGCTTCCGAGGGCAGGAAAGTGAAGAGGAGATCGTTGGTGGTGTGCCGCTGCTTCTGCCGATGGAATTAGTTGCAACCAGTGTTGGGTATGACGGTAACCGAATGTTCACGGGATTAGCCATTTTGCACGATTCTTCGTCGAGTGCAGAGGAAAACGTCGAACGATTGCTGGCTCGATTCGAGGTCGCTGTATCTACCAGCTATCTGGCGAAACCTGAGCGAACTTGGGCATACCTGACAGATCGAATAGAGATTCAAACATCAGACCGGTTTTTGATTGCCAGGCTGTATTTCACGGAACGCCGCACAGCAAGGTTGCTGGAGTTCTCAAACAATCTGTTGGTGCAGGAAGACCAGAATGACGGCAGAAGAAGAAACGATTGAAACTACTCGAGCCACTTGAACCGAATCGAAGTGCGAAGAGGCGTTCTTTTAGTACTGGTGCTGGCGTTCGCGTATTTCAATCGGGAACGAGTTCTTCATTTCGGGCTTAATGGCCAATTAAGCCCATTACGAGGAGTCCGACGACGTGGCAATCAGCTCACAAAGGTGATTGCCACGCGATTCGGCCTGCTCCATATCAATTTCTTCACCCCCGCTGCCTGTGTCCATGCCCTGCCGGGGGGACTAGAGACGGGTATCCGCCACCCTGAAGATAACGCGACCCTGGGAAGTGTGTCCGCTCGTTGCAGGTGATTGCCACGTCGTCGGACTCCCCGCAATGACATTGGTAGATCTCGGCGGTACGGGCTAGGCCGTTCTACAGATCTCGAGTATTGAGTTATCAAGGTTTCGACTGTACGCTTCCGCCCCAGTGGTCCCAGAGATCACCACCGATAATCACCGAAGCATTTTCTGGACAGCAAAATGAAACCTGGGTTTTTCACAATGCCCCTGCACCCGCCGGGCGCCAATTTGACAGAGACGCTGAAGTCCGATCTCGACCAGATCGTCAAGCTGGACGAGCTGGGCTACACAGAGGCGTGGATAGGCGAGCACTTCACTGCCGAGTGGGAAAACATCCCATCGCCGGAACTGTTCATTGCCCAGGCGATAGGCGTGACGAAGAACATCAGGCTCGGCACGGGCGTGACGTGCATGCCGAACCACGACCCGTTCGTTCTCGCGCACCGGATCGCACAGCTGGATCACATGGCAGAGGGCCGGTTCAACTGGGGTATCGGAACGGGAAGTTTTCCTGGAGACACGCAGGTCTTCGGGTATGACGAAGACGGCGGCGTGGACGCCAGCGAGTTTACACGTGAGGCACTCCAGACGATCTTGAAGATCTGGGACAACCCGGAGCCGGGCCTGTATGAGTCAAAATGGTGGAAGTTCAGGATTCCAGAACCAGACGCCGTTATCGGGATGCGAGCGCATATCACGCCGTATCAGAAGCCTCACCCACCGATTGGAGTAGCCGGTGTTTCTCCGAATTCGCCAACGCTGAAGATGGCAGGCAAATTTGGCTGGATTCCGATGAGCATTAACCTTGCTCCTCCAAATCAGATCAGCACGCACTGGGCCTCGATCGAAGAGGGCGCGCTCGAGGCTGGCAAAGTACCTGACCGATCGTTGTGGCGGGTAGCGAGAGAGGTCTTCATTGCCGACACGACTGCCGAGGCACGCCGATCAGTGCACGAGGGGACGATGGGACGTGATTTCGAGGAATACTTCGTGCCGATGCTGACGAAAGTCGAAAGGTTGGCGATCATGAAGAACGACCCCGACATGCCGGACTCGGACGTTACTATCGACTACCTGATCGACAACGTGTTTATCGTCGGCAGCGCGGATGAGGTGACACAGAAGCTGAACGACCTGAACGGCGAACTTGGCGGGTTCGGGACGCTGCTCGCAATGGGCCACGAGTGGGACCCATACGAGGCGTGGTACGAATCGATGTCAGCGCTGGCGAAGGAAGTGCTGCCAAAGGTGGGCCAGGCGTGAGTCAGGCCCGGCCAGGGGAGGCTAAGAACTCCTCGCAACGACAATCAACGACGAGGATCCTGTTCGTTTGCCCGTGAAGTATTTGGGAACCACAACCGATACCAGGGTCGCCAGATTTCGCCATCGACGATGAGTCCCTTGATGGCCGCTCAGCATCGTGCCCGACCTCCTCGCGTCTTTCGCAACTCGGAAATTTTGGGGGAAACTGAATGTCAAAGGTCAGAGTTGGATTTATCGGGGCCGGTCGTATTGCGGACCTTCATGCTCGGGGATACGCAAATAATCCGACGGGAACGTTGTTCGCGGTGGCCGATTCGTCGCCTGGCCGGGCCGAAACGCGAGCGACTGAGTGGCACGCCGACCGGTCATATGAGGACTATCGAGAGATGCTGGCCGACCCCGATGTAGACGCGGTCGAGATTCTTCTGCCTCACTTCCTGCACAGAGAGGTCGCGATTTCGGCGCTGGAGGCGGGGAAGCATGTCTCTTTGCAGAAGCCAATGGGTGTGAATCTGCATGAAGCGGACGCCATTTGTGAAGCTGCATCTAAGGCAAACGTGGTCTTCCGGGTGTTTGATAATTTTTTAAGTTATGAGCCGTACCGGGTGGCGAAGAAACTGATCGATGAAGGCGAGATCGGCGACCCGCTCACGTTTCGAATAAATGTTGTGACCGGGAAGGGCGTAGGCGGGTGGGAAGTGCACGACGAGGCCGATTTGTGGCGCGCCATCCCGGCTCAGAGCGGCGGGACTCCAGCGATTCTGGACCTTGGCGCACACATGGCGGCGTCCATCTATTTCTTCATGGGCCCCGTAGAACGTGTTCACACCTTCAGCGACCTCGATATTAACCGGGGTAGTCTGTTCCATGGATCGCCAGCAATGATCACTTTCGAATTCGAGGGAAAGTCCGACGGAGCACAGCGGTTCGGATCGTGGGCCATGACACATGCCCCGGAGTTGGAGATTCCGACTGACTATTACCCCGATGACGAGATGATCGAGATTGTCGGCACGCGGGGCATCGTCTGGATCAACCGGTGTTCCGCGAAGCTTCTGGACGCGCCCCCTGTGAGCCTGTTGCGGGACGGCAAAACCCGGCATTTTGAGGACATGGAAGTGGACTGGGGCGATTCGTTCCGCGTTGGTGGCGAGGAGTTCACCGACGCGATTGCGAACGGTGGCCAGGTCGATATGTCGGCGGAACTTGCCCGAGCGGTGTTGTCATTCCAGAGGGCGGCAATTTTGAGCGGGGAAGAGCATCGAGAAGTGACTGTCGCAGAAATGGGGTAGTGGCTCCACGGAAATGGCGATCGACATGGCTCGGGGAAAGCCATCGTCTCGGCCTGTCATGATGCCGACTTACGCCCCGGCCCTGACGTGCCCCGCGGAGCTTCCTGATGTCGCCCAAGTGCGGCCTCGGCACGCCCGGCGACTAACGCACCCAGACTTCGCCATCGACGATGAGTTCCTTGATGGCGGCTGTTCCGGAGCGGTTGATCGAGACCCTGACCTTGACATCGTCGGCACGCTCGATTGCGAGGCCCTCGCCTTCCGGCACGAAATACTGCTCGATGCCGTATTCGACCGTGATCGTGTTGCCTCGTTTTTGGGTCACGCGGCCCTTGATAAACAGGTCGGTTTCGGGTGAAGGCCCGCCTGTTTGCACGAACAGCATCTTGATCCCGTCATCGTCGTCGCCTGGCAGGCCAACGTACACGGTGTCGCCTTCATTTATTTCGCCCAGTAAGAGATGTGTCTTTGAGGTTGGAACGATTTCGATCCTGGGAGGCGGTCTGATTTCGCCGTCCGCGGGAGTGTCGTTTTCGCCACCCTCCGGCGGAACCGGTCGGCCTTCTCCAGGCGGAACGTTTTCAGCAGTGCCAAGCGTGGTGATCTCGTAACGCAACACCACGAACTCGCCGCGGAACAGATCGCGCGGGTCTACGGGGACTGTCTGCAACACGGCGGTCCTGCCCAGGGTAAGGATCGTCTCCCTGTACCCGACAATGCCGAGCAAGAAAACGACCTGCAGAGCTATCACGACAATGAAGAGGCGTTTGACCTTAGGCGTCACTGGTCACCTCCATCATTCCGAACTGACGCAGCAACCGCCGCCTGCCCCGTTCCATGGCGTAACCGATTCCGAGCAGGAGCAGGCCGCCAACGATGAACGCCAGCGACGTGTCGAGCATGTCCACGGTGAGTTCGATATATCGCGTTGATAGATCGATCACGAAGAAGACGATTCCTACGTTTACCAGTGCTTCGCGCTTGTTCACGATTCCAAGCACGATTGACCCGAAAATGAGGAGTACCAGGAGCAGGTTAAAGCCGATCACGTAAGGCCCGGGCGAGCTGAACGGCATCGTTGCGATCAGCCAGCCAGACCCTATAACGAGAGCGACAACACCCGGCTCGGCGAACCTCGAAACGAGTTTTTCGCCGGAGCGGACCGAGTTCCAAACGTTGACCACGATAGCGGCAATAGAGATTCCGGAGACTATTGCGGCCAGTGCCAGGTACGGGCCGGTCAGCGCCGGGCTGCGACTGCTTTGCAGTTCGTTGAACACCCCATCGAATGTGAGCAAATAGGTCAGTCCGATGGCCAGGAGTGCGCCACCGATCAGGTATGGCCCTGCATAGAATTTGAGATTTTCTCGGCGCAGGTGCAGCATCCCGATGGCATATATCGCGGCGGCTGTGAGGATCAGGGTCCCTATGACCAGAAGTGCACTATCGGCGTCGTCGGTCTGTGACGCAGCCTTCCACGAAATCCCGACCGTGAAGATGCCGACGGCCATGACCGTGATCGGCTTCGACCGGGTGATATAGGCGAGCGGCAGTATGCCGAGGAACCACCAGATCAAAAGGTCGGGGTTGTCGGTGGCGAGGTGATAGCTCTGTGCCACCAGGAACACGTTTGCGCCAAACCATGCCGCGCCTGCGAACATGATCGCCCCGCCGACGCGTGGGTAGCCGCGGACGAACTGGAGCTGGTATGCGGCCCAGAACGTGGTGATTTGACCCGCGAGCAGCAGGAATAGCTTCGCCATCGCCGGGATGCCGTCCCAGTTGGATGCGACGAAAGAGATCAGTCCGGCGCCTATCAGGACGGCCCCGAGTGTGGACAGCACGACGATCAGCCTGTTGAACCGGAGTCCGAGCCGGAACCGCGGCGGGCCAACCGACTCGAAATCGAGTATGGCCCGGGACTGTTCGTCGGTGATCAGACCGGATTCCCGCCACTGGCCGATCCTGCCCGTCAGCCAGCGGTGCCGTCCGCTGGCCTGGGCATCGGACCGGTCGGTGATTGGACCGGAATCGCTATCTGGAGTCTGTTCCGTCATGTGTTAAAACCATACTGGAACACCGTTACGCGTTCGCTACTGTTGCCGCGTATGGGCTGGTTCGTTGCCCGGGTGCAGTTACGTATTCGTTGAATAGAAAGCGGCAAAGAGGACGCGGTTGCCAGCTGGATTGCCGGATTACAGGTATCACCCATCCGGGCTACCGCAGAAGTTTGCTGCGTCATTTGCCAATCACCAAATCATGCAGGATTGCACCGGACGGCAAAAGGAACGAATGTACTAATCGGGCTAGTACGGATGTACTAAGGAACTATCCCAAAACACATTAATAGGCGAAGCGAAATTCCTTCTCCCCGGGGAGACGGGTGCCCACTGGTGGGCGCGGTTGAGGGGAATGTTTTCGACCGCGGTGTAGATGCTTTCGAACGGTATTTTCTACAGAACAGCTTCCCTCTCACCCGCGCCCCGATTGCATCGGGGCGCCCGTCTCCCTGAGAAGAGGGAGTTTTGGGATAGTTACCGAGCGCTGCTTTTCGTGGCGATCAGCAGTGTGTCGTTGTGCGACTCTTGATAATGAAAACGTCCCGATAAAATCGGGACGCTCGTGATTTCAGTGGTACCCCTGGCGTGAATCGAACACGCGGCACGTGGTTTAGGAAACCACTGCTCTATCCACTGAGCTACAGGGGCGTGCCATTCATTCTAAGTTGAGATCGCGCCGGGATGAAGTGGCGAACGATGGGCACTCGGCCAGATTTGCGATAACTCCCGGAAGCGCCGCATACATCGACAATCGCGCCTAATCGTGTCTCGCCGACGAATTCTATAATAAAGTAGTACAAGAAATATTTTATTATGGGATAATTTGAGCGGGCGTAGTAAAGCGCTCCTAATCAGGGAAAACGGTCATAGCTAACGATCGGGCCGGAACATTTATCACCCAATCGCAGGGATTCAAGTCATTTGCACCTGTCTCACTGAACCCTCCCCCTGAGCTGAAACGGGACGGAGAGTTCAGGCAGCTGGTCGAGTCGGCCGCGTTGGCGGTTGGGCAGCTGGACAGTTTTACGCCGCAGGTCCCGGATCCAGACTTATTCGTCGCTATGTACGTTCGGCGAGAGGCGGTGTTGAGTTCGCAAATCGAGGGTACTCAGAGCACATTGGATGACGTGCTTTCGTACGAACTTGACCCTGACGTTTCCGGACTTCCGAGCGATGTCGGTGAGATTGTGAACTATGTGCGAGCGATGAATTCGGGTCTCGATAGATTGAGCACGCTTCCGCTTTCGCTGCGCCTTCTCAGGGAGATACATTCTGAGTTAATGACAGGTGGAAGAGGAGCTACAAAAACTCCTGGAGAGTTTCGTCGGTCTCAAAATTGGATTGGTCCAGAAGGCCGACCGATCGAAGAAGCGATTTTTGTGCCGCCATCGGTTCCAGACATGAATAGCGCGTTGACCGACTTCGAGTCATTTCTGCATGCAGATCACGGCTTGGAAACCCTTGTAAAAATCGGAATAGCTCACGCCCAATTCGAATCCATTCACCCGTTCCTCGATGGCAATGGACGCGTCGGGCGCTTGTTGATCACGTTCTTACTTGTGACCAATGGAATGCTCCACCGTCCCTTGCTCTACCTGAGCTACTACTTGAAAAGCAATCGGCTCGAATACTACGACCGCCTCATGGCAATTCGAACGAATGGTGACTGGGAAGGCTGGCTGAAATTCTTCCTCAAAGGAGTCGAACTCACAGCGAAAGAGGCAGCGAATACCGCCCAAACGATCATCGAATTACGCCAGGAGCTTCGTAATGGTGTCAGGGAGGTGAACGGCGGGCAAAACCAGCTTGATCTGCTCGATTTGCTTTTCGAGACTCCGATAATAAACGTTCAATTCGTGAAGAGCCGCCTCGGCGTGTCTCTGCCGACGGCAAACTCGTTGGTAAGCAAGTTTGAGCAGTCGGGTGTACTGACAGAAATAACTGGATTTCGGCGGAACAGGAAATTTCGGTTTGAACCCTATCTACAGTTGTTTGCCGATGACTAAATCAGGCGGGATTGCACCGGGCGGCAAAAGGAACGAATGCCCTGATCGCAATGGTACGGATGTGCTACAACGGGCGTTTCGTGCTGAAAGCAGGGTATCGGTGGGCGAGGATTGAAAATAAAAGCGCCCCCGGTTGCTGTTCGGGGCCGTTCGCGATTTCGTGGTACCCCTGGCGTGAATCGAACACGCGGCACGTGGTTTAGGAAACCACTGCTCTATCCACTGAGCTACAGGGGCGTGACATTCATTCTAAGTTGAGATCGCGCCGGGATGAAGTGCCGAACGCCTCGATCCATCGGTCAGCCGCGCCAGTAGGAGACGATCGGCGGTGCTTGATTCTCCCCAGAGAGATCGATAAGCGCGTTTAACTATGGCTTGCCCGAGATGTCCCATAGTAAAGAAATGCTTCAAATATTTAACTATGGAATTGTCAAAGACGTTGTGGTCAAGCGTTCTTATGTATGGGATTACTATCACCTTGACCATATGGATGCGGTATCGGCCGGGCGCGCCAGCAAGAAAAGATCATGAAGGGCTGGCTTCACCCGGAGGGATCGTCGGAGCGGGAACGACCGCCGAAGCTGGAACGATCATCGAAGCGGCATCATCGCCAAGTTCGGCAGCGTTTTCGTTGATAATCGTCCAGGCGAAACTCGCCAAATACGGTTCCCACCTGAGGGTGCGGGTGGCGAATGCGACCGGTTTGCACTTCGGGTTCATGAATACGGTGTTGGCGGGCGAACGCCTCTGTTCGGCTAATACTGTGCCGACTGGGCCGCGCTAAATAATTCGTTCAGATGAACCTCGATCGTTCCTTTGCGCCTGCCGAGTGGTCGATGTAGACGCTGATGGTTTCGGTGAAGAAGTCGAACCCTTCCGTGCCCTGTTCGCGCTGGCCCGTGCCGGAAGCTCCCAGGCCTCCGAACGGCATGTGCACCTCGCCGCCGAGCGTCGGCGCGTTGACATGGACCATCCCCGTTTTTGCGGTGTTGATGTACTCGTGGGCCTGGACCAGATCGCGCGTGTAGACCGATGACGAAAGACCGAAGTCGACATCGTTGGAAATGCGTACCGCTTCCTGCAGGTCCGACGCACGGAACACGCACAGCACCGGTCCGAAAATCTCTTCCCGGGCGATGCGCATATCTGTCTTCACCTCGGTGAAAATCGTCGGCTCGACGTAGTAGCCCTCGTCGAACTCGCCGCCCCGCAACTGGTGACCGCCGAACGTCAGTCGCGCACCCTCTTCGGTACCGATTCCGATGTATTCGAGAACCGTATCGAGCTGGTCCCTGCTTGCAAGCGGTGCCACGTCCTTTGAAGCGTCCATCCCATCGCCAATCGTCAATGCCTTCGTCTGGGCCATCAGGCTTTCCATGAACTCGTTGTAGATCCCGTCTTCGACGATCGCCCGCGAAGTCGCAGTGCAACGTTGTCCGGTCGAACCGAAAGCGCCCTGCACCACACCCGGGACTGCCTTATCGAGATCGGCGTCGTTCAGGATGATCGCCGCGTTTTTACCACCCATTTCGCACTGAACTTTTTTCAGCAGTTCAGATCCACGTGCGGTGATCGCGGTGCCTATTTCGGTCGAACCGGTAAACGAAATTCCACCAACCCGCTCATCTTCCACCAGCGTGTTGCCGACCGAAGCACCCGGTCCTGTCACCAGGTTCAGCACGCCAGCTGGAAGTCCCGCCTCCTCGAAGATTTCGACCAGCTTCACCGCAGAAAGCGGCGTGGCGGAGGCAGGTTTGTAAACCAGTGTGTTGCCGCAGACCAGGGCAGGGGCGATCTTCCATGCCGGGATCGCCAGTGGAAAATTCCAGGGAGTGATAATTGCCACGACACCGATCGGTCGTTTCACGGTATAGGCGACCGTGTCGGGCAGTTCGGAAGGCGTCGTGTAGCCGAACAGCCGGCGTCCCTCGCCAGCGGCGTACTCGATGATGTTCATCGCACGCTTCACTTCGCCGGCGGCATCGGCAATCGGCTTGCCCTCTTCGAGCGTTATCGCCCTGGCAAGTTCTTCAGCTCGCCGGGCCATGATGTCGAGCGCCCGGTATAGAATCGCCCCCCGCTGCGGTGCGGGAGTGCTGGCCCATCCGCTGGCGGCATCGCCAGCAGCTGCGATTGCGTTGTCGGCGTCTTGAGGAAGGCTGGCCTGGAACTGGCCGATCACCTGCGTGTTGTGGGCAGGGTTCACCACGGGATATAGCTGTCCGGAAACGGAGTCGCACCACACACCGCCGATATAGTTCTGATACGTTCGGGAGGTCCGGTTTTCCGTCATGTTTATTTGCCTCCGACAGAGATATGTACGGGTTGTCGCTTCCAGCCGGCCCGAATATCTGGGAATTTCCCGCTGGGCCAGGGTGATTTTCCCGTAGGGATAGTACCCGGATAAGGTCATTACGGGCTGGCGTGAGAGACGTTTCACAGATATTCTGACGCCCGCGAGCGCGGCGTAAAGTTAGTTGCCCGGGTGCGCGGCGCCCGGGCGCGCCCGGCTCGCCACGCTGCGCAATTGTTTTGTGATTCGACTGGAGAAATCAAGCGTATGTCACCCAACGGTAGTTCAACCGTCACCATCCACTCGGCAAAGACGATCCCGGCAATCACGGACCGGTCCGTACAGCTGCCTGAGTATGACCGGGAGCGTCTGGAGGACATTGGCTTCCTGACGTCGATGACGCTTGTGTTACTTGGCAACTATCATCAGACCGGCCATTTCGGCGGCCCGACGGCCTATGCGCCGTACACGGTTGCGTGCCACCTGGCAGGCCCCGAAAACGGCGGCCTGACTTACGATTACCGCCGACCCAAGCACCCGTTCGCAGACAGATTCATGCTTGCCGGTGGACACAACGTTCCAGTGATGTACGCACTATGGATAATCATGGGCGAGGCGCTTGACCGAAAGCACAGAGCAACAGGCGACGACCGCTACAGGGCCGACCCGAAGACGTCAATGCTTGCCATTGACGCACTCGGGTTCCGTCGCGGTGCTGGCGCACTGAAGACAATTCTTGAAGATAACGACCTTGCCGATCACCCCATAATGGCGCAGGCCAGGATACGTGGAATTCGTGCGCTGGCCGGACACGCGGAATCCACCGACCTGACCAACGACGTAAATGGCGGTCCGTCCGGTATCGGAATCGCGACTGCCGCAGGTAAGGCCGCCTTCTGGGACATGATGGGCGCCGACCCTTCGCTCAAAATCATCGCAATCGAGGGTGAGTTCGCCCTTACCTCGGGCCATTCCCAGGAGTTCAAGACGCAGGCCGTTGCACAGCGTGTCGGCAAGCGACTCCGGGTGCTCCTTTCGTACAACAACGCCGGCATCGACGATGAGCTGGTCGGTAGCGTCGTGAAGGAAGACACGTACAGGATCCAGGAACAGTGGTCTTCGTACGGGTGGAACGTAATTACACTTGACGACGCCAATAACTACGACCAGGTCGTGGCGGCGCTCAAGACGATGGAGGACTGGGACCCTGCCGACCGCCGGCCGATGATCGTTGTTGGCAAGACGGTAAAGGGTTTCTGGCCCGGGGCGAAGGACGGCATGCTGCCGGGTGGCGTGAAGCAGGTCATCAGCAATGCGAGCCACGCTTACGGAATGCCGATGAATGGTGAGTACTTCATCGCCCTGGCCGAGTCGTTCGAGCAGAAGTACGGTGTCACATTCGAGGGGATCCGCGACGGTGCGGTTACCGACACGCGGGAGAAGCTCTTACAGCTGAAGACCAATATCGACATTGCACTTTCGGTACTCGATAAGGACGGTCTCGGCGACTGGCTTTCCGAGCGTCTCGTGGAGATCGGCGACCAGGTCAACGACAACCTTCCCCTGCGGGTCGACCCCGACAGGGACCCGTTCCTCGACGAGCGGCTCCTCTTGAAGAACCTGCCGACTGAGGCCACGACCGTTACGGCCGTGCACCCGATTACCGGTGAAAAGAAGGATGTGAACATCACTCTCTTCGAGCAGCCCGGTGCGGTGAAGGGCACTCGCCGGGCAATTTCCGAAATTATCAAGTGGATCAACTACGTTACGGAAAATCGTTTCGTGATCGTAGCCGCCGACCTGTTCGAATCGATAAATGTCGACAGCGGCTCACTGTGGGGGCATTACGATCCGGTCGACAATATCGTCGGCAACCGCTTGAAAGCTCCTATCCAGGAAGCCGGTAACGCGTCAACCGCGGTCGGTTTCACCAGTCAATCTCTTTCGAAGGACCCCGATAAACATGTTGGAGTCTGGTCACTCTCAGGTTCATACGGCGCCTTTACGCCACTGATGTACCTGCCGCTCCGTGTCTGGAGCCAGCAGAACCAGGACAGTCCGTTCCGCCTCGGCGTTGCACACATCCTGGCCGGACACTCTGGCCCTGAGACGGCCGCCGACGCCCGTACCCACTTCGGAATCTTCTCGCCACAGGTATGGAAATTGTTCCCAAAGGGGCAGGTGATCGTGCTCAGCTTCTGGGACTACAACGACGTGGCCGCGGGCTACTTCGCGGCAGCCGAGATTGCAGCGCGTGACCCGAAAGTCGGCATCATCGTTATGGAGGTCGCAAGGCCTGACTTCGCAGTTGCCGACCGATCAAAGTTCGCCGACACGGACCCGTATGCAGCGGCCAAGGGCTTTTACGTAATACGAGACTTCGATCCCGACAGGCCGAAGCATGGCGTTATCGTTGTGCAGGGTTCCAGCTCGACCGTGAACCTCTGTGCCGTCCTGCCGAAGCTCGAAGAGACCGGAGTGAACGTTAAGGTGGTCTCAGCGATCAGCGAAGAGCTGTTCGACCGGCAGCCGCAGTCGTACCGGGACAGCGTTTTACCCGAAACGGCCAAGTTCGACATGATGGTGGTCACCACCGGGACCCGCCGCGTTTGGCCGGTCACAGGCGTTGGGCCACTGACCGACGAGTATTCACTTACGTCGGACTGGGACAACCAGTGGCTGACGGGCGGTACTCAAGAAGATGTCATCAAGGAGGCCCACCTTGACGAAGATTCAATCTTTAACGCCGTGAAGCGGTTTGCAGATGAGCACGACGGCCGGATGTCACGCCAGGCCGCAGCGTTCAACGGGGCAAACAGCTAGGGCGAAAGCGGCGGCTGGCTCCGCGAAGCACGCCAGGGCCTGTTGGCGGCATGTTATCTGCGAGAGTCTAATCGCCGGACGCGGATGGGTATTGCGTAGTCAAGGCAGATTTATCTGTCATCCCGACCTTGCGAGACCGTCTCATAAAGCCATCCCGGCGACGATTCTCGGAATACCACAACGGAATCCGGTGGTAATGACCTGTACGATTACGGAGTACTACTGATATTTGACTTCCATTACGTATTTCGGTGGGGTGTCCGACTTATGAGACAGGCTCTTGCCGGAGGGATCTGGACAGGTCTTAGCAGTCACCAGCAGTCGAACGGAATCCGTCGAGGCTTGAGGACGGTGGTCCACAGCAAGATGACGTGAGATTCCTCCGCTCCGGTCGGAAAGACTGTGGAGCGAGGCGGCGTTAGCTCCGGGCGTTGGTCGTTAGCTCCGGGCATCCCGATCCAATCGGGACTTGGTCGCATATGCAGCTCCGCGGGGCACGCCAGGGCTTGGGTGTTAGCTCCGGGCGTTAGTCGCGGAACAAGCCGCGCGGGGCACGCCGGATCAGGCAGCGTTTGACAGCTAAACGGCTGTGGACGACGGGGCAATTTCCATCGTCCGCAATATCATTGGGCCGCTATGAAGTGCCGAAGTCTATAGTGGAGAAACAATTTGGCGAAGCGGATTTTGATCGCCGGGTGTGCCCAGGAGGTCTCGACGTTCAACCCGGTGCCGAGCATGTACGAAGACTTCAGCGTCTTTCGGGGCGATGAGGTGATCGAGCACAACGCGGGCAAGAATTCCGAGATTGCCGGTGCGGTGAATTTGCTCCGTGCCGATGGTGACGTAGAAGTCGTCGCTTCGTACTCTGCGGGCGCCACAAGTGCGGGTCCGCTCGAACGCGGCTCATGGGAGCGACTTTCAGGGGAGTTTCTCGGCGCGCTACGGCCGTTTGCCGGCGAGATCGATGGTGCTTTCTTCTCCCTGCACGGCTCGATGTGCGCGGAAGGTGAACTCGACCCCGAAGGATATTTACTCGAAGAAACGCGGAAGATTCTCGGCGAAGAAATTCCGATCACGATCTCGCAGGATATCCACGGCATAGTCACCGCGAAGATGCTGCAGCACATCGATGGTGTGGCGGTTTATCACACCTACCCACATGTCGATTTTGCCGGCACAGGCGAACGTGCTGCGCGTCAACTCCTGCGAATGCTCAACGCCAAAAGCACAAAGCCGGTCACGGTCCGTGTCCAGATTCCGGCGCTGGTGCGCGGCAATCAGCTAATAACGGAATCCGGGCTTTTTGGAAATCAAGTCAGGTATTTGAAAGGATTGCACGACGACCCGCGCATCCTGAATGCCGGGTTCCAGATCGGCAACCCGTTCACCGACGTGCCCGAACTCTGCAGTCAGGTAATCGTAGTGACCGACAACGATGAAGAGTTTGCTCGCGAAGTCGCCCTGAAGGCTGCGAACGAGTTCTGGGGCAACCGGCTGGAAATGCACGTCGAACTGATCGGGCTCGAAGAGGCGATAGAGCAGGCGCGCGGCATGAAGGGGCCGATCGTGTTTACCGACGCAGCCGATGCGCCAAGTTCTGGTGCATCAGGCGATAGCAATGCGATCGTGGCCGAAATGGTTCGCACCGGCTACCCGCACACGGTACTTGCGCCAATCGTGGATGCGTCAGCTGTCGTGCGAGCGGTCGAGAAGGGAGTTGGCGGCAGAATCACCGCCAGACTCGGCGGATCGCTGGACCGGCGGTTCACGCCGATCGAGATGGAAGCTACGGTTGTGTCTATCTCCGATGGGACCTTCCCGCTCGAAAAATGGCCTTCTACCGAGCATGCCGGCCCCACCGCCGTGCTGGAAGCCGGGAACATCACGTTTGTCGTGCTTTCGCGGGCGGTCAACCTGGTCGACCGCGCCCTGTTCTACGCCAATGGACTCGACCCAAAAGACTTCCATTCGATCATCGTGAAGTCGCCGCACTGCGAGCCTGAATTCTTCGACGACTGGGTCGAAATCAACCTGAACGTCGACGCTCCCGGCTCGACCAGCGCCGACCTGCCGTCACTCGGTCACACAATTTGCGCCCGACCGATGTTCCCGCTCGACGACGACGTTGAGTTCAACCCCGAACCGCAGGTCTACTCGCGCGGCTAGCACAGCCAGTCCTCCCTCCCTGCCAGGGAGGGAGTTAGAGGGTGGGTAATATCCTCAACAGGCCAGTCCCCTCTCCCTCGCAGGGAGACGGGTGCCCTCCGGGCGCGGGTGTGGGTGGTTGGCACCAGCCAGTAGCCCTCGTCCCGACCTTTGGAGCCTGTCTCACAAGTGTCGGACCACGTGATCATTTCCTTCTCCCTCGCAGGGAGACGGGTGCCCTCTGGGCGCGGGTGTGGGTGATTGGCACCAGCCAGTAGCCCTCGTCCCGACCTTTGGAACCTGTCTCACAAGTGTCGGACCACGTGATCATTTCCTTCTCCCTCGAAGGGAGACGGG